>WHTX01000063.1 GCA_009377505.1 Acidimicrobiia bacterium | reverse complement strand
CCCTGGCAGCACGGCACAGCATCGTGCAGGTCGTCTTCCAATCGTTCCTGATCGGCATCGGGCTGGTCACAATCGGCGGCGGGGCGGCCGGTGACGCCATGCTGGCCGTGGTGGCGTACGGCGGGTTCCAAGCGTTCGCGGTGGTGGTGGTGCACAGCGAGCAGCGCGAAGCCGCGGCCCGTGCCGACCTGGCGGCGGCCAACATCGAGCTGCGCGCCACCTCGGCGTTGCTGGCGCGCTCGTCCCAGACCGCGGAGCGGCTGCGGATCGCCCGCGAGCTCCATGACGTCGTCGGCCATCAGCTCACGGCGCTCTCCTTGGAGCTCGAAGTCGCCAGTCACCATGCCGACGGCGAGGCGCGGCGCCACGTCCTGCGGGCGCGAGCCACGGCCAAGGCGCTGCTCGACGACGCGCGCGACGCGGTCGGTGAGCTCCGAGCGCCCGAAGGGCGGCTCGTCGAACCGCTCCGGGAACTGGTCGACGACCTGCCCGGCCCTGCCATCGCCCTGCAGGTCGTCGAGGACTGTGCCCTGAGTGACGCACACGCCGTCACGATCGTCCGCTGCGTCCAGGAGCTGGTCACCAACACGCTCCGCCACGCGGACGCCGAACGGCTGTGGATCACGGTCCGCGCCGGTCCCGACGGCGCCACGGTCACCGCCCGCGACGACGGCCGCGGCGCAGCGGTCGTCCGGGCGGGCAACGGGCTCACCGGGATGCGTGAACGACTCGGCGCGCTCGGCGGCGACGTCACGGTCTACAGCCGCCCCGGCCAGGGGTTCGAGGTCACCGCCCGCCTCCCTGGGGCCCCACCGGAGTCGCCATGATCCGCGTCGCCGTCGTCGACGACCACGCCCTCGTCCGCCAAGGCATCCTCGGCCTGCTCGCGCTCAGCGACGACATCGCCGTCGCCGGCGAAGCCGCCCTCGCCCTGCTCGACACCGTCGACGTCGACGTGATGCTGCTGGACCTGATCATGCCCGGACGCGACGGCATCGCCACCCTCCACGCGCTCCACGACCGCGACGACGCCCCAGCCACCCTGGTGCTCACCACCTTCGACGACACCGAACTGCTCCTGGGCGCCATGCGGGCCGGGGCTCGCGGCTACCTCCTCAAGGACGTCACCCTCGACAGCCTGTTGGCTGCCATCCGCACCCTCGCCGGCGGCGGCACGTTCCTCCAACCCGCCCTGACGGAGCGTCTCCTGCGAGCCGTGCAGACCAACCAGCCGCGCATCTACGGCGTCGAACAGCCCCCACCGCTGACCCGGCGCGAGCTGGAGGTGGTGCGCCTCGCCACCGCCGGGCTCACCAACACCGAGATCGCCGATGCCCTGTTCCTCGCCGTCGGCACGGTCAAGAACCACATGTCCAACGTCCTCGTCAAGCTCGGTGTGCGAGACCGCACCCAAGCCGTGCTACGTGCACTCGAGCTCGGCCTCATGCAGACCCACGCCGACGGGCCCGAGCAAACCCACCACAGGAGATGAACACGGCCACAGCCGCCAGGAGCAGGCGTACGACGTAGTCCGGTGACCATCGGGCGAGCGCGCCCGGCCCCGCATGACCCTCGGCGACGGGGTCGCACGAACGCCTACGGCGACGTCGCCGTCCTCGACGAGGTCGGGCTGTCCCTCCCCGACGGGCAGCCGACACCTCGAATCGGCAGGCCGCCTGCGGCGTTGACCGCCGGCTCGATCCCTGGACGGTCGATGTCAGCGCGGCAAGGCTCTGGGCTCTGACGCGTGCTGGGGGAGGCCGCCTGATGCTGTCGTGTTACCGGATCGTCGACCTGACCGGCCCCCGGGCCTGGTTGTGCGGCCTGGTGCTGGCTCAGCTCGGGGCCGAGGTGGTCACGGTCGAACCGCCGGGCGGGCACGACTGCTCCGAGCTCCGGCCGTTGTGGCGGCAGGCCTACCTCCGGGGCAGGATGCTGGTGGAGGGCGGCCGAGAGGAGATCGAGGCACTGGTCGCCGGCGCCGACGCGGTGATCGGCTCGGGTACCGACGGCCTCGACCTGGCCGCCATGGGGGAGGCCAGCCCTGGTCTGGTGACGGTGTCGATCACGCCGTGGGGCGAGACGGGGCCGAAAGCGGGCTGGCGGTCGAGTGACCTGGTGCTGGCGGCGGCCGGTGGTCACGTGGTGCTCAACGGCGACGCAGACCGCCCTCCGGTCCGGGTCAGCGAGCCCCAGGCCTTCCACCACGCGGCCACCGAGGCGGTGGTCCATCTGGTGGCGGCGCTGATGGAACGCCAGCGGTCGGGGCTCGGTCAGCACATCGACGTGGCCGCCCACCAGTGCATGCTCCAGGCCAGCCAGTCCCAGATGCTGGCCGCCGCCGTAGGGGCGGAGGCTCCCCGCCGGTTCGGGGGCGGGGTGCGCTTGGCCGACTACCGGCTCCGCTTCGTCTACCCGGCGGTGGACGGCCACGTGGCGGTGACGTTCCTGTTCGGTGACATGATCGGCCGGTACACGCAGCGGCTGATGCGCTGGGCGCACGCGGAGGGCCATTGCCGCGAGGAGCTGCGCGACCTCGACTACGTCCGGTTCTTCGAGCTGATCTACGGCGGTGCGCTCGACCCGTCCCTCCTCGACCAGGCGGCAGACGCCATCGCCCGCCTCACCTCGACCAAGACCAAGGCCGAGCTGCTGCAGGCGGCGATGGAGCGAGACCTGCTGATCGCCCCGATCGCCACCACCGCCGACACGCTGGCGTTCGACCAGTTCGAGGCGCGGGGGTTCTGGGAGGCGGCCGAGCTCGTGGGCGGGCGGACCGTGCGCCTCCCCGGGGCCTGGGCCAGGGCCACCGGCACGCCGCTGCGGGCGCTCGGGCCCGACGGACCCCCGGGGGCCGACAACCACCGCCGGCCCGAGCTGGAGCGACGGCGCCGGCCACTGCCGGGGCCCGGGGCGGTCGCCGCCGGCCCGGGCGGTGGTCGGCCGCTGTCCGGCTTGAAGGTCCTGGATTTCAGCTGGGTGCTGGCCGGTCCGCTGGCCACCCGGTTGCTGGCCGATCTGGGAGCCACGGTGGTGCGGATCGAGACGCAGAAGCGGCCTGACGTCATCCGGGCCGCCGGCCCGTTCCTCGCCGGCGAGGACGGGGGCGACGCCACCGCCTTGTGGCACAACACCGCAGCCGGCAAGTACTCGCTGGAGCTCGACATCACCTCCGCCGCTGGCCGGGAGGTCGTGTTCGACCTGGCCCGCTGGGCCGATCTGGCCTACGAGTCGTTCTCGGCCGGTGCCCTCGACCGGCTGGGCCTGGGCTACGAGGCGTTGCGAGAGGTCAGCCCCCGATTGGTCATGGTCTCGACGTCGCTCCTTGGCCAGACCGGGCCACTGGCCCGCTTCGCCGGGTTCGGCAACCTGGCCGCCGCCCTGGCCGGGTTCTTCGAGATCACCGGCTGGCCCGACCGGCCCCCGGCCGGGCCCTTCACCGCCTATACCGACTACGTCTCGCCTCGGTTCGCCGCCGCCGCCATGCTGGCCGCCGTCGATCACGCCCGTCGCACCGGAGCGGGGCAGTACCTGGACGTCTCCCAGACCGAGGCGGCGAGCCACCTGCTGGCCCCGGCTCTGTTGGCCCCGCAGGTCCACGGGGTGACGGCCACCCGGTCGGGCAACGGCGACCCCGTGTTGGCCCCCCACGGGGTCTTCCCGGTCGGGGCCGAGGGCGAGGACCGCTGGCTGGCCATCGCCTGCCACGACGACGCCTGGCCGGCGCTGGTGGAGGTGGCCGGCCTCGAGCCTGCTTGGGCCGGGTGGGACAACGCCCGGCGCCGCGCCGAGGAGGCCACCATCGAGGCCGCCCTGTCGGCTTGGACCGCCGGGCAGGGCCCCGACGAACTGACCGAACGCCTCCAAGGCGCCGGGGTGGCGGCCCACACCGTCCAGCACAGCGCAGAAGTGGTGGCCGACCCCCAGCTGGCCCACCGGGGGACACCGGCCCAGGTTCCCCATCCCCGCTACGGCAACGTGTGGGTCGAGAACTCCCAGGCCCGCTGGTCCCGCACCCAACCCGCCCCGGCGTTCGCCGGCCCCCCGGTCGGCCACCACACCCAGGAGGTGCTGGAGGACATCCTGGGCTACGACGCCGAAGTGATCGCCGAGCTGGTCATCGCCGGGGCCATCGGCTGAACCGCCCGGCGCGGGCACGCGTCACCCCGGCCCGCTCACGTCGTAGGGTTCGACCTCGGAGCTGCTCGACGTCTGTCCCAGCGAAACGACCGAGCAGCGATGACTTCGCAAGCGGCTCGACGTCCATCCCAGCGGAAGCAACCAGACCAAGGAGGCCCGATGGGCAAGATCGTGTCCAGCTTCTTCATCTCGCTCGACAGCGTGGTGGAGTCCCCCGATCAGTGGCACTTCCCGTACTTCAACGACGAGATGGGCAACGCCGTCGGCAAGGCCATGGAGCCCATCGAGGCGTTCCTCATGGGCCGTGTGCTCTACGACGAGTGGGCCAGCTACTGGCCCACGAGCGAGGACGAGCCCATCGCCTCGACCTTCAACAACATGCCCAAGTACGTCGTCTCCCGGACCCTCCGCGAGGCGACGTGGAACAACACCACGATCATCAGCGGCGACGTGGCGGCCGGGATCCGGGACCTGAAGAACAGCATCGCGGGCGACATCGGCATGTCGGGCAGCGCCACGCTCGTCCGCTGGCTGCTGGCGAACGGGCTCCTCGACCAGCTGAACCTCCTGGTGCACCCCATCGCCGTCGGCAAGGGCCAGCGCCTGTTCGAGGACACTCCCACCCACCCCTTGCGCCTCGTCTCGCAGGAGACGTTCAGCACGGGCGTGCTCAATCTCGTCTACGCCCCGGCCGACGCCTGAGCGGTCGACAGCCCATCGGCCCCGCATGGAGGGGCCGGCCGGGCCGAGTACCGCTCGGTGCGAGGCCTTCGTTGCTCATGAAGGCGATGGCGGTGCCGGCCAGGTCGTAGATCTCCAGGAGGTCCTCGACGTCGGACCGAAGGACACAGCCACAGGAGATGACATATGAACTCGATGAACGCCTCCTACCCAGTCGAATTCGACGTCGACTTCCCTGACCGACAGCTCGACCGGGTCTCGAGCCTCTTCCGCGTCGTCTTCGCCATTCCGATCCTCGTCGTCCTCGCAGCTCTCGGCGGGCCGGCGTTCGATGCCGGCAGGGACAACGGCGGGTTCGCCCTCGCAGGACTCGCCGGGGGGATCCTCTTCATCCCGCCGCTGCTGACGATCGTGTTTCGCGAGAAGTACCCACGCTGGTGGTTCGACTTCAACCTTGCCTACCTGCAGTTCGACAACCGGGTGATCGCGTACCTCCTGCTGCTCCGCGACGAGTACCCGTCGACAGACGAAGAGCAAGCCGTGCACCTACGCCTGCCCTATCCCGACGTGCGCGCTGAGCTGAACCGGTGGATGCCGCTCGTGAAGTGGTTCCTCGCCATCCCTCACTACATCGTGCTGATCGTCCTCGACATCGCTCTCGTGCTGGTCGCGATCGCCGTGTGGGTCGTCATCCTCTTCACCGGCCGCTACCCGCGCGGGCTGTTCGGCTTCGCCGTGGGCGTGATGCGATGGCACAACCGCGTGGTCGGCTACGCCTTCGCGCTGGTCACCGACCGCTACCCACCGTTCCGCCTCGCCGCGTGACCGCGTCAAGACCAGTCGTCGGAGCGCCCGTCGAAGTCGAAAGGCCTGTCCATCAGGGAGCGGGGCCGTAACCTCCGCGCAGGGCAGGCAGACCGCTGGACGCCAAATGGCTCCATGAACAGGGCCTGCACCAACTCATGGGCACCATCCGTCACCCCCAGGCAGCGTGATCATGTGGCGAGGGACGCCGGGGCGAGTCGTCCCGGCGGATCGCGTGGCTCTGGGGTTCGCGGCCACCGTGATCGTGTTGGCCGCGGCGTCGACCGACAACCCGGCGGCGGGTGCGACCCAGCGGGATCTCGACGGCTGGGCGGCCCTGCTCCTGGCCGTCGCCGGTGCGTTCTTGGTCGGTGGTCGGCGGTTCCCGGGCACCGTGGCCTTGGCAGTGCTCGGGGTGTCGTTCGTCTGGTACGGGGTGGGCTACACGAGCGGGTTGGTCAACGTCGCCACGCTGGTCGCGTTCTACTGCCTGGGAACGAGCGACGGAGGCTGGCGCACGTTCGCGGTGTCCGGCGCCGCGGTGGCGGCGTTGCTGGTCGGCATGGTCGCCGTGGGCGACGAGAGCGTGCGGGCGGGGCTGACGGCCGCGGGCTACGTCTTGATGGCGGTGATGTTCGGCGAGTCCGTCCGCAACCGGCAGCTGCTGGTCGGCCACCTGGCCGACCGGGCGGCGCGGGCCGAGGCCGACGCCGAACGACGGGTGGTCGAGGAGCGGTTGCGGATCGCCCGCGACGTCCACGACGTGCTCGCCCACACGGTGGCGGTCATGGCCGTGCAGGCCGAGGTCGCGGCGGACGCGCTGCAGCGCGACCCGGACGCGGTGCGCGCCGCGGTGCATGCCATCCGCCAGGCCGGCACCGAGGCGATGGGGGACGTGCGCTCCACGGTGGCGGTGCTGCGCTCGGGCGGTGACCCGGCGAGCACGACCCCGGTCCCAGGGATCGCCGAGCTCGACGAGCTGGTAGACGCGGCCCGCGACCAGGCCTTGGACGTCAAGCTCGACGTGGTCCTGTCCGGTCGGGCACTGCCGGAGATGGTGGAGCTGACCGCGTTCCGTGTCGTGCAGGAGGCGATCACGAACGTGGTGCGCCACGCCCGCGCCGCGTCGGCCCGGGTCCACGTCCACGAGCAGGACTTCGTGCTGGTCGTGGAGGTCCACGACGACGGCCACGGGCGACACCCCGAGCGGGTCACCGCTGGCTTCGGCCTGCGGGGCATGGCCGAGCGCGTGGAGTCGGTCGGCGGTGAGCTTTGGCACGGCCGCCACACCGATGGAGGATGGGTCGTGCGCGCCTCGCTGCCCCTTCCGGTCTCGGTGCCATGAGCGTTCGGGTCGTCGTCGCCGACGACCAGGCATTGGTGCGGGCCGGGTTCGTGTCGCTGATCTCGGCGACCGAGGACCTGACGGTCGTCGCCGAAGCCGCGGACGGCCACGATGCGGTCGCGGCGGCGCAGGCGCACCACCCGGACGTAGTCCTCATGGACGTGCGCATGCCGCGCCTCGATGGGCTGGCGGCCACACGGGCGATCACCGAGGACGGCTCCTTGGCGGGCGTCCGGGTGGTCATGGTGACCACCTACGAGCTCGACGAGTACGTGTTCGAAGCACTCCGCGCTGGCGCGAGCGGCTTCGTGACCAAGGACGTCAGGGCGGACGAGCTCCGCGACGCGATTCGGGTGGTGGCCTCCGGCCAGGCGCTGCTGTCGCCCTCGGTCACCCGGCGGGTGGTGGACGCCTTCGCGGCGCGGCCTTCGATGCCGACGGCGCCCGAGCGGCTCCGGGCCCTGACCGACCGCGAACGCGACGTGCTCGAGCTCGTGGGACAGGGCTTGTCGAACGAGGAGGTCGCCGGCCGGCTGCACATGAGCCCGCTGACGGCGAAGACCCACGTCAGCCGGATCCTGTCCAAGCTCGGGGCCCGCGACCGGGCCCAGCTCGTCGTCGTGGCCTACGAGACGGGCTTGGTCGCGCCGTAGCGGTACTCCTGGCGAAGCAGACCGCATCGTCTCCTCCAGGCGGACGCCGGTGCACGAGCCGGTCCGTACCGTCGGGCCGATGGAAGAGCCCACGCGCACAGCCCTCGACCGCGTCCGCCGCCGGGTCGCCGGCGCGTTCCCTCGGCGACGCCGTCGGCGGGGCGCCACCGAGGGTGGCTCGACGCCGGGCGACGGCCTCCAGCGCACGCCGACGCTCGCTGACGGCGCGCCCCGTACTGCCGCGGGGCCACGCCTACCCAGGCGCCGGCTCCTGCCACGGCGGCGGTGGGTACGCCGGCTGATCCTGTGGGGCGGCGGCGCCGCCGTTGCCCTCGCGCTCGTCACGCTCGGCGCCGGCACCTGGCTGTACTCGCGGGCCCACGTCAGCACCGTCGGCGACCTGGGCTTCGCCAACCCCCTGAAGATCCCGCCGGTGCTCGAACCCGACATCGACGCCGACGGCAGCAAGGTGTTCGAGCTCGACCTCCAACAGGGCACCAGCGAGCTCGTCCCCGGGACGGCGACCGAGACCTGGGGCGCCAACGGCAGCTACCTCGGTCCGACGTTGCGGGCGTCGCGCGGCGACCAGGTCGTCGTGAACGTGGACAACCACCTGCCCGAGAGCACGACCCTGCACTGGCACGGGATGCACCTGCCGGCCGACGCCGACGGCAACCCGCACCAACCGATCGCCCCCGGCGACACGTGGTCGCCGAGCTGGCGGATCGACCAGCCCGCAGCCACGCTCTGGTACCACCCCCACCCCCACGGCCAGACGGCCGACCACGTCTACCGCGGTGTCGCCGGCCTCTTCCTCCTCGACGACCCCGAAGCCGTGAGCGGCCTGCCCGCCGACTACGGCGTCGACGACATCCCTGTCATCCTCCAGGACAAGAGGGTCGACGACGACGGTGCCCTCGACATGGGGACGCCGCTGCTCAGCACCGTCAGCCAACTCGGCGACACGATCCTCGTCAACGGCACCTACGACCCCCATGTCGAGGTACGAGACGAGCTGGTCCGCTTCCGGGTGCTCAACGCATCCAACGGGCGCGTCTACGACCTCGGCTTCGCCGACGACCGCCCCTTCGACCTCGTGGCCACCGACGGTGGGCTGCTCACGGCCCCGCACTCGACGAACCGGGCCCAGGTCTCGCCCGGCGAGCGGGTCGAGATCGTCGCCCGGTTCAGGGCCGGGGAACGGGCGGTGCTCCGCAGCTATCCCCCGGATCTCGGCCTCAACGCCGTGCAGGGCCGCTTCTCGGGCGGCGACGACAGCTTCGACCTGCTCGAGGTCCGCGCCGCACCCGAGCTCACCGAGTCGGCGCCGTTGAAGGACACGATCGCGGAGGACGAGCTGCCCGATCCCGCCGACGCCGTCACCACCCGCCAGTTCGAGCTCAACGGCTCGAGCCGCATCAACGGCGAGCGCATGGACCCCGCCCGCATCGACACCGTGGTGGCCGTCGACAGCACCGAGATCTGGGAGGTCACCAACGGTTCTGGTAACCCCCACAACTTCCACGTCCACGACGTCCAGTTCCGCATCGTCGACTACGACGGTGGACCGCCGCCCCCCCATCTCGTCGGGCCCAAGGACACGGTCTTCCTCCCACCGAGAGCCACCGCCCGCCTCGTCGTGCGCTTCGCCGACTACGCCGACCCCGGTACCCCCTACATGTTCCACTGCCACGTCCTGCGCCACGAGGACAACGGCATGATGGCCCAGTTCGCGGTCGTCGAACCCGACGACGTCGAGGCCGCGCCGAGGCGCATCGACGCCCACACGGGTCACAGCTGACCATCGCCGGAGGGAGAGGCGCCGCCAGGAGCGTTCCTGCACGCCGAGGCCCGCTGTCAGGTCGCGGGCTGATCGAGCGCCGCGAGGATCGTGGCGGCGTCCTCCGCGCACTGGTCGAAGACCGTGACGTAGCCGATGCCCAGCTCGTCGCGCAGGCGGGTGAGCTGCTCCAAGATCTCCTCCACGGTCCCGAAGGCGAGGAACGGGCAGGTCAGCACGTCGACGATCGACTGGCCACGTCGCTGGCCGATCGTGCGGGCCATCAGCTCGCGGTCGTCGGTGATCACCAGCGTCTGGAGCAGGACGTTGAGCTCGGGAGGTTCGGCCCGGCCCGCCGACAGCCGACGCACCAGCGCGACCCGGTCGGCCAGGCCGCCGCGGGTGAAGTGGGTGCGCACGTTGACGCCCTCGCGGTCGGGGCTGAACCCGGTGAAGCTGACGATGTCGGCGTACTCCGCGGCCATACCGAGCAGCCGGTCGCCGTTGCCCCCGATGAGCAGCGGGAGCCTCCGGCCCTGCGGTGGCGTGGGCACCACGAAGTGGTCCCGCAGCTCGACGTGCAGCCCCGCCGTGGTGACTGGCTCGCCGCCGAAGAGGGCCCGCAGGGCGACGGCGGTCTCGCGCAACCGGTCGACGCGGGTACCTGGCAGCTCGTAGGGGATGCCGGCGCGCCGGTACTCGGCGAGGGCCCAGCCGGCCCCGAGCCCGAGCTCGAGCCGGCCGCCGCTGAGCCGGTCGATCGTCGCCGCGTCCTGGGCGAGTACGGCCGGGTGGCGCAGGTCGTTGTTGATCACCAGCGTCCCGAGCCGGATCCGGCTCGTCGCGCTGGAGATCGCCTGGAGGGTCACGAATGGGGAGGGCGCGTTCAGGTGGTCCGAGACCGAGAACGTGGAGAAACCAGCCCGCTCGGCCCAGCGGGCCCGTTCGACGAGCTGGGCGAGGTCGTTGAACCCGGCCGCGCTGACCCCGAGTCGCATCACACAGCCACGTGGGGGCCCTGCCAGGCCGAGGACGTCCCCCCTCGAGAACCGCTCATGTGCTCAGCGTAGGGGCGGTGAGCCAGTCCTCGAAGGTGGGGCCGGCGAGCACCTCGACGATGTGGCGGCCGACCCGGCCGGTCGCTCCGGCGACGGCGATCTTCTGCTGTGCCTGCATGGTCTTCCCCTCCTCGGCCCGAGCGCTGTGAGCCAGCCTCGGGGACATGGCCCGCTCCGAGCAAGGAACGTGACCGTGTAGATTGACCTCTGTCGATGGGCGTCTTCGCGTCGGCATCAGCCCTCGACGACGTGTGGTGAGGAGGCCCAGGTGACGACCGACCAGCGCTCCGCCATCCCGGTGGCCGTCGAGGCCTGCTGCCCGCCAATCTCCGTCCCGCTCAGCGAGGACCAGGCAGGCGAGCTGGCCAAGGTGTTCGCCGCCCTGGCCGACCCGGTCCGGCTGCGGCTCCTGAGCCTCGTGGCGTCCCGGGACGAGGTGTGCTCCTGCGACCTGCAGGGGCCTCTCGGGCGGTCCCAGCCCACGGTCAGCCACCACACCAAGGCGCTCGCCGAGGCGGGCCTGATCGTGGGCGAGAAGCGAGGCCGGTGGACGTGGTGGCGGGCGGTGCCCGAGCGGCTCGAAGCCCTACGCGGCGCGTTGCGGTGACGCCGTGACCAGCGCGGCACAGCGTCACGTCGGCGCCGGCCGAGGGCTCAGCTTGGTGGCGCGGATGACGGCGGCGTGGACGCCGTCGCCGACGGCGTGGGTGAAGGTGATGTCGACGTCGACGAAGCCGGCAGCGGCGAGGCCGGCCCGGTACTCGCCGACCGGGAGGGCGCCGGCGATACAGCCCACGTAGGAGCCGCGGGCAGCGCGGTCCTCGGGGCTGAGGCGGTCCTCGGTGACGACGTCGCTGACCCCGAGCCGGCCGCCGGGTCGCAGGACGCGGTGCACCTCGGCGAACACGGCGGGCTTGTCGGGGGAGAGGTTGATGACGCAGTTCGAGATGACCACGTCGATGCTCTCGTCGGGCAGCGGGACGGCCTCGATGTGGCCTTCGTGGAACTCGACGTTCTCCACGCCGGCCGCGGCGGCGTTGCGGCGGGCGAGCTCGAGCATCTCGGGGGTCATGTCGAGCCCGTGGGCCCGGCCGGTGGGCCCGACCCGGCGGGCGGAGATGAGCACGTCGATGCCGCCGCCGGAGCCGAGGTCGAGGACGGTCTCGCCGGGGCGCAGGTCGGCGACGGCGGTGGGGTTGCCGCAGCCGATGCTGGCCAGAGCGGCGGCGTCGGGGAGGCCGTCGAGGTCGTCGTAGAGGCCGGGCCCGAAGTGCACGGCGTCGCCGCCGCAGCAGGCGGCCTGGCCCGACGCCGCCGCGGTCGCCGCCTCCGCGTAGTACTCGCGCACCTGGTCATGGAGAGGGGACGGGTCCGTCATCTCTGGCTCCTCTGTCGGCGGCGGGGCTGGCGGCCCGGCCGGGGGGCGGGCTCGTCGGCGGGCTCGAGCCACGGGGGGATGCACGCCGAGGTAGCCATCGGGTAGCGGGGCAGCTGGCCTATGACCAGCTCCGCGGCGGAGGGGAAGCACTCCAGGCAGCGCTCGTTGACCCTGTACAGGTTGCTCGCGCCCTGCGGCTCGCTGAGCACGAAGCCGCTCTCGGCGAGGATCCGCAGGTGGTGGGAGACCGTGGACTGGCCGACGTCGAGCACCTCGACGAGCTCGCCCACCGTCATCGGCTCCCCGGCGACGGCGAGCCGGTTGAGCAGCAGCACCCTCGTCGCGTCGCCGAGCGCCCGGAACCAGCCGGCCCACACCTCCGCGGATGCCCGTTCCACGACCATCGGTCATTGACGATAATCGATCATCAGCCCGATTGGAACCCTCCTGTGCCTCAGGCGCGACCAGTCGACGCGGCCACGCGCATCGATATTCTTCGCGTGTATACTCCGAGTTTATGAGTGTTCCGCTGGCCCTGTTGGGGCTGCTCGAGCGAGAGCCGAGCCATGGGTACGACCTGAAGCGCGACTACGACGCCTTCTTCGGTCGGGGCAAGCCGCTGCCGTTCGGGCAGGTCTACGCGACCCTCGGCCGGCTGGCGCGCGACGGCAAGGTGATCGCCGCCGAGGCGGAGCCGGGCGCGGGCCCGGATCGCAAGCGGTACATCATCACCGAGGAAGGTGTCAGCGAGGTCGAGACCTGGCTGGCCCAGCCCGTCGCCCCCGAGCCGCACCTGCAGACGGTGCTCTTCGTCAAGGTGGTGCTGGCGTTGATCTCGGGCCGATCAGCGGAGGAGTACCTCGACACCCAGCGCGCCGCGCACCTCGCCCGGATGCGGCAGCTGACCGAGCTCCGCCGGAGCAGCAGCCTGGTCGACGCGTTGCTCGCCGATCACGGCCTGTTCCACCTCGAGGCCGACCTGCGCTGGATCGACCTGACGGCTTCGCGGCTGTCGGCGCTGGCGGCGGAGGTCACGTCATGACCATTGTGACGACGGCTGCAGCGGCCGGCAGGGCCGCACCGCTGCTGGAGGCGCGGGACCTCACGTTGTCGTTCGGGCAGACACCGGCGCTGCGCGGCGCCAGCGTGTCGATCGCGGCCGGCGAGCTGCTCGCCGTCATGGGCCCGAGCGGGTCGGGCAAATCGACGTTGCTGCACTGCTTGGCCGGCATCCTCGTGCCTGACGGAGGGGCGGTCGACTTCGCCGGCGAGCGGGTCGACACGATGCGCGAGCCCGAGCGCAGCGAGCTGCGCCGGAAGCGGTTCGGGTTCGTGTTCCAGTTCGGCCAGCTCGTGCCCGAGCTGACCGTCGAGGAGAACGTCGCGCTGCCCCTGCTCCTCAACGGCGTCGGCCGCGCCGAGGCCCTGGGTCGAGCCCGGGGCTGGTTCTACCGGCTGGGCCTGGACGGGATGGAGCGCCGCCGCTCCGGCGAGTTGTCCGGCGGCCAGGCCCAGCGGGTCGCGCTGGCTCGCGGCCTGGTGGCCGAGCCGGACGTGGTGTTCGCCGACGAGCCGACCGGGTCGTTGGACTCACTCGCCGGGGAACAGGTGATGGAGCTCCTGGTGGGCGCGACGCGAGACCAGGGCAGCACGGTGGTACTGGTCACCCACGACCCGCGAGTAGCTGCGTACGCCGACCGCGAGATCATCGTCCGTGACGGCCGGGTGGCGATTCCGGCCAGGGCCGCCTGATGATCGGCCTCGGGCTGCGGCTCGCCGTCGCCGGCGGCAAGGAAGCGATCACCCGGCTGGCCCTCATCGCGGTGGCGGTGGCGATCGGCGTCGGCCTGTTGCTGACCACGCTGGGCAGCATCAACGCCTTCAGCGCCCAGGACCAGCGCTACGCCTGGCTGGAAACCGGCTACGCCGGGGCGGAGGCACCAGAGGAGACGGCTTCCCCCGACGAGGGAGCCGTCGCCGATCCGTTGTGGTGGCGGCTGCGCGCCGACCACTTCCAGGGCGAGCGGATCGGCCGGGTGGACCTGGCGGCCACCGGCCCGGGCTCCCCGGTCCCGCCGGGCATCCCCGCGTTGCCCGAGCCCGGCGAGTTCTATGCCTCGCCGTCGTTGGCGAAGCTGCTGGGCGACACACCGGCCGCTCAACTCGGCGACCGCTTCCCCGGGGCCCTGGTCGGCACCATCGACTCGGAGGCGCTGCCGGCGCCCGACACGTTGATCATCATCATCGGGCGCGACGCCGCCGACCTCTCCCAGCAGGACGGCGCCGGGCAGGTCACGCAGATCAGCACCACGCCGCCCAGCGAATGCGTCGGTGAATGCGCGCCCGGCGTCGGCACCGGAGCCAGCGGCATGACGCTGGTCCTGTCGGTGGTGGCCGCCGCGCTGCTCTTCCCGGTGCTGGTCTTCATCGGCGGCGCGACCAGGTTGTCGGCCGCCCGGCGAGAGCAGCGCTTCGCGGCGATGCGCCTCGTCGGTGCCACCCCTCGACAGATCTCCGAGCTCGCCACCACCGAGTCGAGCGTCGCCACCATGGCCGGCGTGGCCGTCGGCTTCGGCCTGTTCTACGCGTTGCGCCCGGTGATCGCGACGATTCCCTTCAGCGGCGACCGGTTCTTCACCGGCGACCTGTCGCTGAGCCTGGCCAACGTGCTGCTCGTCGCCATCGGCATCCCCGCCGCCGCCGCCGTGGCGGCACGGATCGCGCTGCGCCGGGTGAGCATCTCCCCGCTCGGCGTCACCCGGCGCGTCGCCCCACGCCCGCCCCGAGCCTGGCGCCTGATCCCGCTGGCGGCCGGCGTCGCCGAGCTCGGGTACCTCGCCTACTTTCAGCGACATCGGCGAGAACAGGAACACCACCGCCCAGGCCTACGCGTACCTGCTCGGCGTGTTCTCGATCATGATCGGGTTGGTGATCGCCGGACCGTGGCTGACCATGCTCGGCTCCCGGCTCACGGCCCGCCGCGCCAGGCGGCCCGCTGGCCTCATCGCCGCCCGCCGCCTCAGCGACAACCCCAAGTCAGCGTTCCGTGCCATCAGCGGGGTCGTGCTCGCGGTGTTCGTCGGTACCGTCGCCATCGGCATCATCACCACCATCACGGCCTACGGCGCCGGGGCCGCCGGTGACCCGGCCAACTCCACCGGCACCCTCGTTCAGCGGCTGTTCTGGGCACAAGACCCCGACGACCCGATCACCTCGATCTCGCCTGACGTCATGAGCGAGCTCATGTCGATCCCCGGCGTAGAGGGCGTAGCCGCCGTCCATGCCGACCGGTCGCTCGAACCGGCCCGCGACTCGGCCCTCGGCCGGCCGACGTTCGCCGTCTCCTGCGCCCAGATCGCCCACACCCCGGCGCTCGGCCACTGCCCTGACGGGGCCGACACCGTGGCGATCGACCTCAGGTTCGGCGGGGGGGTGATCGACACGTCGACGCCCATGTCCGACGCAACCTGGCCGGCGAGCGACCTTGCCGCCGAAGAGCTCTCGAACATGGCGATCGACACGATCGTCGTCAGCACCGACGGGTCGACCGCCGCTGTCGAGCGGGCCCGCACCACCCTCGACCTGGCCTACCCGACACCGTTCTCGCCGGAGACCCTCGCCGAGTACGAGGCGAACAACTCACAGGCGATGAAGAGCTACCAGCAGCTCGCCAACGTCGTCTTGCTCACCAGCTTGCCCATCGCCGGGTGCAGCCTCGCGGTGAGCATCGCCGGCGGGCTCGCCGAACGTCGACGCCCGTTCAGCCTGCTGCGGCTGACCGGCGTGCCCCTCGCCACGCTGCGCCGGGTCGTCACCCTCGAAGCAGCCGTCCCGCTGCTCATCAGCGTCGTCGTCTCCGCCGGCGCCGGGCTCCTCGCCGCCGCCCTGTTCCTCCGCGCCCAGCTCGACCAGACGCTGCAACCACCCGGCCTCCAGTACTACGTCCTCATCGTCGGCGGAGTCATCGTCTCCCTCGCCATCGTCGCCTCCACCCTGCCCCTCCTCGCCCGTACCACCGGCCCTGACGCCACCCGCAACGAATGACCGAGCTAGTGCCGTGTCATCCACCTTCCGGCGCCGGCTGTCGCCGGGCCGCGGACGGGGTGCCCCGCGCCCGAGCCGGGCACGAGGTACCCCTCCAGTCACGACGAAGGGCGCATATGGCGGGGCGGCGTGAACTGGACGAACGCCGGGGGCATGGCCTCCCGCTCGATGGGCCAGGTCGAGAGGTCGGTCACGAGCTGGTAGCCCGGGTCGAACTCGCCGACCGCATCGTTCAGCGATTGCGGGTCGGTGCTCGGCCACGCGCCGGTGTCGATCCGCCCCATCACGGTCTGCACGGCGACCAACTCGTCGGCCGCACTGATCGAGCAGTGCTGGCCCCGCCCGACGTAGAGCTGGCGGGTCAGGTCGCCGCCACCGTGGTCGCGCACCTGCTCGGCGTACCAGCGCTCCTGGTCGGGCGGGGCCCCGCCGTCGCCGACCGAGTGGAGCGACACCATCGGCACCGAGAGGCGCCCGCTCGGGACGCTGGTGCGGTAGATGGAGGCCAGCGCCCCGGGGTCGGCGTCGATGCGGGGGGCGGCGGCGAGCCGGTCGAGGTCTTCGCCCAGGTCGAGTCCCGCGCCACGGTAGGCCTGCTCGACCTGGCCCTGCTGGCTCGAGCGGCCGAGCTGCTGGCGGTAGTCGACGCCGATGTTGAAGGACGGGTTGCCGCCGACCTTGGCTTCCAGGTCGACGCGGGCCGTCGGGCCGGCGAACCCCAAGACGTAGGCGTTGCGGATCCACAGCGCCTGCTGCTCGATGACGGCCTGGGGGTCAGTCGGGCGCGGCCCGTGCGCGGACCACCAGCCGGTCACGTTGTTGAGCGAGGCCACGAGGGCCAGCCGAGCCCGCCCCTCGGGGGTGGTGAGCGCGGTGTCGACGGCTTGCTGCAGCAGCAGGGTGTCGGCCTCGGCCTCCTCCGGGCTGCTGGGCCGCACCAGGTCGATGTCCTGGTCGGGGGCCAGCAGCGTCCTGACGGCGAACGTGATGTCGAGGCCCGCGTTGAAGGTGCCCTGGGGGTCGTAGCCGGCGCACACGGTCGCCACCCCGTCGAACCGGTCGGCGTTCCGCTCGGCCAGGAGCACGGCGCTCACCCCGCCCATCGACTGCCCGCTCGAGATCGTGTGGTCGGGCCGCCCGATGTTCTCCTCGAACCAGTCGAGCAGCGCGAGCTGGTCGTGGTAGCCCTGCTCGACCTGGTAGCCGGTGACGCCCTTGTAGTTGGACGCCGCCAGCGCGACGCCGTGGTCCAACAGCCAGGTCTCGGTCTCGAGGCTGTTGGAGAGGGCGATCCCCTCGACGGGGAAGGCCGGCGGGTAGTAGCCGTGGCTGTAGAGCACCAGCGTGCCGTTCCACTGGGCCGGCATCTCGACCCGGTAGTCGGCGCCGTCGATCGTCCCGGTGTACGAGCGCCGCTCCTCGTCGGTCGAGCCGGCCCTGTCGGTCGTGGCGCTGGTCGCGCCCGCCGCCGACCCCCCGGCGAGGGTGCTCGCCACCAGGGCCGCCACCAGGGCGCCTCGCAGCGCCCGGTGCACCTGCCTCGTCCAGTTCCTCATGACCTGACCTCTCGTCCTTCGTGCGGTGAGTCGGCCCTCCGGGCCCACACTCAGACGGGGCACGGCCGGGGATCTCATCGCTGCCGCTCGGCGAGGTGGCCATCCGCCGTTCCCGGCCTCCCGGATCGCGGAGGGTTCGCGGCGGGGTCAGCCTTCGAGCGTGGCGCGCAGGAAGGCGCGGAGCTCCTCGTCGGGGATGGCGGCGGCCGCCTTCGCCCCGAGCCGGATGGTCCCCTTGTCCCCGGTGATCTCGGGGTGGCGTTCGGCGAAGCCGGCGTCGCGACCTTGCTCCCAGCCGTAGAGCGACAGGCCGTGCTTCCACACCGCGACATGGAGGCCGCGGTGGCCGACCTTGTACGTGGGCATCTTGTACGACAGCACAACGGTCGCCTCGGGGTGCTCCTCGAGGACCAGGCGGTGGACGCGGTCGAACAGGGGGCGGTGCTCGGGGCCGATCGCGTCGATGTAGGCCCGCACGCCATCGTCCATCCGGTCGTCGGCGGCGGGTTTGATTTCCGGCATGGGCGTCTCCTCGGGTCGCAGCGTTCCGCCACCTCAGATGGCGACGACGCCGAGGTCGCGAAGTCATCGGTCCTGCCGGCTCACACGGGGTAGCGCCCGAGCGGGGGCCTGCTGCCGGTGCCACCTACCATCAGCGATGATGGACGGGGAAGCAGGTCGAGCGCGTGGCCACGCGAACGCCGGGCTGAGGGAGGCCGCAGAATGGGTGTCTACGCCGACCATGTCCTGCCCCGGCTGACGGACCTCACCCTGCGCAGTCGCCCGATCGAGCAGCTGCGCCAGCGCGTCACGGCCGGGCTCGACGGGGAGGTGCTCGAGGTCGGGTTCGGTTCTGGCCGCAACGTCCCGTACTACCCGGCCGGAGTGCGCCGGGTGCGAGCGGTCGAGCCTTCCGGCGTGGGGCGGAGGCTGGCAGCCGACCGAGTCGCGAGCAGCCCCGTGCCCGTCGAGTACGTCGGCCTCGATGGCGCGGACCTGGCCCTCGACGACGCGACCATCGACCACGTGCTCACGACGTGGACGCTCTGCACGATCCCCGACCTGGGACGCGCGCTCGCGGAGATCCGCCGCGTGCTGCGCCCGGGCGGCGCGCTGCACTTCCTCGAGCACGGTCGAGCGCCCGACCTCGGCGTCGCCCGCTGGCAGGACCGGCTCACCCCGCTGCAGCGAAGGTTCTGCGGCGGGTGCCACCTCAACCGGCCGATCGACGACCTCGTCAGGGGCGCCAGGCTCGACGTCGCCCGCTTGGAGACCTTCTACCTGAAGGGCCCCAAGCCCTTCGGGTACGTCTACGAGGGCATGGCGATGAGGCCGTGACGACGTCGCCCCGCCGCAAGTCGCGACCGAGCGGTAGACGGGCTCAGGTGGGGCGGACGTCGACCCGGCGGAGCAGCTGGGCGTTCGCCGCCACGATGATCGTGCTCACGCTCATCAGGACGGCGGCCGCCCACGGGGCGAGGACGACCCCGGCCCAGGCGAGCACGCCGGCGGCGAGAGGGATGGCGACCACGTTGTAGCCCGCGCCCCAGGCGAGGTTCTGGACCATCTTGCGGTAGCTGGCCCGGGAGAGCCGGATCACCCCGATGACCGCTCGTGGGTCGGACGAGGCGAGCACGACGCCGGCGGACTCGATGGCGACGTCGGTGCCGGCTCCGATGGCCACGCCGACGTCGGCGCGGGCCAGGGCGGGGGCGTCGTTGACCCCGTCCCCGACCATCGCGACGCGGTGCCCTCGCTGCTGGAGCTGGGTGACGGCCCTGTCCTTGTCCTCGGGCAGGACCTCGGCGAACACCTCGTCGACGCCGAGGCGGGCGGCGACGGCCTCGGCCACGGGGCGGGCGTCACCGGTGATCATCACGACCCGCACGCCGAGGCGATGCAGCTGGTCGACGGCGCGGGCGGACTCGGGACGGATGTCGTCCTCGAGAGCGAGCGCGCCGACGACCCGACCGTCTCGGATGACGTGGAGCACCGACGCCCCCCGAGCCGACCACTCCCCGGTCCTGCCGGCGAGCTCGGCGGGGACGTCGAGGTCGAGCTCGCGCAGCAGCGCCGGCCCACCGACCGCGACGCGCGCACCATCGACGTCGGCTTGCACGCCCCGCCCGGTGAGCGCCCGGAACCCCGACGCCGGCGGCACGGGCCCCCGCTCCTGCGCCGCGCTGACGATGGCCCGGGCCAACGGGTGCTCGGAGTCGGATTCGACGGCGCCGGCGAGGGCGAGCAGGGCGGCGGCGTCGGGCACGGACTCCTCACCGGTGACGGCGACGTCGCTGACGACGTGCTCGCCCTTGGTGAGGGTGCCGGTCTTGTCGAACAGCACCGTGTCGACGGTGCGCATGCGCTCCAAGGCGA
>WHTX01000449.1 GCA_009377505.1 Acidimicrobiia bacterium | reverse complement strand
CAGAACAAGGTGGGGGGAAGCCGTGCACGCCGTCGTCGTCCCCCGGGGCCCCGTGACGGCCGACGAGCTGATCAGCCACTGCCGGGGCCGCATCGCCGGCTACAAGGTCCCCCGGACCGTCGCCCTGCGAGACGAGCCCCTACCCAAGTCGGGGCCCGGCAAGGTGCTCAAGCGCGAGCTGCGCGCCCCCTATTGGGCCGGGCGCGAGGAGCAGATCGCCTAGTGTCCTGGAAGGTTGGTCCGTTGAGGAATTCGGCGAGGGCTGGGCGTCGCTCGGAAGGACGAGGACGCAGGCAGGGTGGTGTCCCCTGGCGAGGACGAGGACGCCGCGAGCGGCGTTCAGACCCGGCGAATTACCGACATGATCAGCCTTCCAGGACACTAGTGCCGTGTCAGGGCACGTGGCGGTCGACGAGGCGGCCGACGCGGGGCATGCCCAAGATGACCTGGTCCTTCGCCCGAGGACGCAGCTTAGCGTAGGCCTTCGTCGCCACCTTGTTCTGCGCCTCCCGTGCCCGCAGGTCGGTCGCACCGAGGAGCGCCTCGGCGATCTCGTCGGCGTTGGCCCGGAAGTGGGCGGGGAGGTCGCCCGAAGCTCGGCCGGCGGCGACGTAGGGGTCGAGCGCCGGTGCCCACATGGGCAGGAGCCGGTCGAGGTTCGACTCCACCATGTTCGGTCGCAGCTTGCGGAGCGCCTTGTATCCCGCCCGCATGGCCATGGCCGTCACACCGGACCGTTCGGCGAGCTCGGCCTCGAGCTCGACGACCCCGTCGTCGATCATCGCGTGGCGGCGGACGGGGTCTTGGACGAGCTCGATCACGGATGACACGCCCCCGAGGCTAAATTGCCCGTCGACGCCTCCCACCCGAGCGCTGCTCACGTTCTCGGGGCGGGTCAGTACTCTCCCGGGCCATGGCTGACACCGAGGTCCTCGCGTCCGGGTTGCAGTTCCCCGAAGGGCCGGTCTGGCTCTCCGACGGCAGCGTGCTCCTGGTCGAGATCGCCCGCCAGACCCTGAGCCGGGTCGGGCCCGACGGCGCCGTCGACGTCGTCGCCCACCTCGGCGGGGGGCCGAACGGCGCGGCGATCGGCCCCGACGGCAAGGCCTACGTCTGCAACAACGGGGGCTTCGAGTTCCACCGCACGTCGAGCGGCGGGCTCGTCCCCGGCGAGCAGACCGACGCCTATGAGGGCGGGTCGATCCAGCGGGTCGACCTCGACACCGGCGAGGTGGAGACGATCTACACCCACCAACGACCTCGTGTTCGACCCCACCGGGGGGTTCTGGTTCACCGACCACGGCAAGATGCGCCGCCGCGACCGCCGGGGCGGGCTCTACTACGCGAAGGCGGACGGCTCCGACGTGCGCGAGGTCGCCCACCCCCTCGACGGGCCCAACGGCGTCGGGCTCTCACCGGCCGGGGACCGGGTGTACTACGCCGAGACGCACCAGGGGCGCGTGTTCTGGTTCGCGCTGTCGGGGCCGGGCGAGGTCGCCGACCACCGGGGCCCCGAGCATCGGCCGAACCTGCTCGCCGGGCTCGGCGGCTGGCAGCTCCTCGACTCCCTGGCCGTGGACTCGGCGGGCAACGTCTGCGTGGCCACCATCCGCAACGGCGGCATCACCGTCATCAGCCCCGAGGGCGAGGTGAGCCATGTGCCCACTGACGACAGGCTCACCACCAACATCTGCTTCGGCGGGCCCGATCTGCAGGACGCCTTCATCACGCTGTCCCTGACCGGCCGCCTGGTGCGCACCCGCTGGCAGCGCCCGGGCCTCGAGCTCGCCTTCAACCGCTGACCCGGCGCGGTGCGAGGGGGCGCTCGCTCGCGCCGAGCGCCTCAGCGCGCGTAGCCCCAATATTCATTCGAGTTCGCTCGAGCTGGTCAGCCACTTGCCCGCATGGCTCGCTCGGCCGACTGCCGTCCTGTTCAGGGGCCTGGCCGCGAGCCTCATGAAAAGATCAGGGCTAGTGTCCTTCCAGGACACTAGGGAAGGCCCAGCGGGTGGGGGAGCCGCCGAAGTCGGCCTCGGTCAGCCCGACGACCGTGCGGGGCAGCACCTGGAACGTGGCGTTGACCTCGGGGTCGAGGAACTCGATGCCGTAGCCCGAGCCGTACTTGGCGTTGCACGTCTCGAGGAACCCCTGGATGGCGCGCAGGTCGACGACCCGGGTGGCGGCCCCGTTGAGCACGACGGGTTCCTGGGCGTCGTCGGTGGAGACGGCGCAGCGAGGCTCGGCCTCGAGGTTGCGGGCCTTGCGCGACCGCCTCCCGCTCGAGAACCAGAGCGCGTCCCCCATCCACACCCCCCACACCGGCGCCAGGTGCGGCCGCCCGTCCGCCCAGGTGGTCGCCACCCAGTAGTCGTGGGAGCGCGCCAGCCGCTCCTCCGCCCAGGACCAGGGCAGGAGGCCTGTCCCCTCCTCTGGCGGCGCGGTGCCGTAGCCGGGCATGTAGGGGCGGCTGGACGTCGGTTCCATGGGCCCTCCTCGGGTCAGTCGGGGTGGAGGATGACGTCGAGGAGCACGGCGCGGGCGCCGGCGGCGTCGATGGCGTAGCCCACGTCGACGAGCGACGCGCCTGCCGGCGGCTCGGCTGCGCCGGGGGCGGTGCCCACGCCCCGCTCGTCGACCACGGTCATGCCCCGGGTGTGCTCGCCTCGCAGCTCGATGGCCACGGCGCGCTCCTCGTGGCGCACCAGGTGAGGGTGGGTCACGGCGAGGACGGCGCAGACGTCGTGGGCCGGTGCGGTACGCGTGCCGGAACCGTAGCGACCGAGGGCGAAGGCCACCGCCTCGGCGCAGAAATCGGCCAAAGGCGTGCCCGCCGCCCACAGCTCGGCGAGGAACGCCTCGTCGAGGAGCAACTGGCGGGTCAGGTTCAGCCCGGCCATGCGCAGCGGCCGGGCCCCCGAGCCGATGAGGACGGCGGCGGCCTCGGGGTCGGCCCAGACGTTGAACTCGGCGACCGGGGCGCGGTTGCCCGGGCCGGTCGCGCCGCCCATGAAGGAGATGCCGGCGAGGCGCTCGGCGAGCGTGGGGTCGCGGCGCAGCGCCAGGGCCACGTTGGTGAACGGCCCGACGGCCACCAGCCAGAGGCCCTCGGTGCGCCTGGCGGCATCGACGATGAAGCCGGCGGCGTCCTCTCCCGCCACCGCCGTGGCGGGCTCGTGGAGGACGGGCCCGCCGAGCCCGCTGGCCCCGTGCACCCCGGGGGCGTGG
>WHTX01000062.1 GCA_009377505.1 Acidimicrobiia bacterium | reverse complement strand
ACGAGGAGGCGGGCGGCGGATGGGGCGCACGCTGGATGGCCGAGCACCACTGGGACGCCATCGCCTGTGACTACCTGCTCACCGAGATGGGGGGCTGGCCCTCGGGCGACGGGCGGCGGGTCGGCGTGTCCATCGGCGAGAAGGGCCTCGCCTGGCGCCGCCTCAGGGTCGGGGGGACGCCTGGGCACGGCTCGATGCCCTTCCGTTCCGACAACGCCGTCGTCAAGGCCGCCGAGATCGTCCGCCGCTTGGCCGACTACCGCCCCCAGGCCCGCCTCGACGAGTTGTGGGCCGCCCGTGTCGAGGCATCAGGGCTGCCCAGCGAGGTCAGGGCCGGCCTCGTCGACCCTGCCCGCCTCGAGGACGCCCTCGCCGGGTTGCCGGCGGCCCAGGCCCGCCACCTCCATGCCTGCACGCACACGACCATCTCGCCGAACGTCCTGCACGGCGGGGTGAAGACGAACGTGATCCCCGACACGGTCGAGATCGACGTCGATGTGCGGACCCTGCCCGGCGTGACCGGCGAGGACGTCAACCGCTACCTCGGCGAGGCGCTCGGCGAGCTGGCCGAACACGTGACCGTGGAGGAGCTCTTCAACGACGAGTCCACGGCGTCGAGCGTGCGGACACCCCTTTGGGACGCGCTCGGCCGGGGCATCCGAGCCGCCTACCCCCAGGCCGACCTGCTGGCCGAGCTGATCGTCGGGGCCACCGACAGCCGCTTCTTCCGCGAGCGGGGGACCGTGGCCTACGGGGCGGGCGCCTACAGCCCCGGCGTCACTTTCGCCGACTTCGCCTCGCGCTTCCACGGCAACGACGAGCGGGTGGACGTCGCCTCGTTGGAGCTGTGCACAGACCTGTGGCTCGCCGTGGCCCGTGACCTGCTCGACTAGCCCGTGCCCAGAACCCTGGCCTGCGCGCCTGGACTTCGCCCGAGGACGACATGACGACTGCCGAGCGCATGAGCGCGCCCGACAAGGTGGGCCTCGCCGACCGCCTCTTCGACGCCATCGAGCGGGGGGACGTGCCCGCGGTGCGAGCCTGCTACGCCGCCGACGCCCGCGTCTGGCACAACTTCGACGGCACCGAGCAGACGGTCGAGGAGAACCTGGCCACCCTGACCTGGCTGTGCAGCCGGCTCTCGGATCGCCGCTACGACGTGTCCCGGCGTGAGGTCCTCGACAGCGGGGTCTTCCAGCTCCACGTGCTGCGCGGCACGCTCCGCTCGGGCGAGCCCTTCGCCCTGCCCTGCGCCATGCTCCTCACCATGGCCGAGGGGCGAATCACCAGGGTCGACGAGTACCTCGACCGCGCCCAGACGACCGTGCTCTGAGACAGCAGCGCATCGGGAGCGCAGCGCCGGCCGCCGGTCCTTTAGGGTGCGGTCGTCTCGCCGACCAGGGGGTCCCGCCATGCGCCTCGGGGTGCTGATGTTCCCGACCGACAAGGCCATCCAGCCGATCGAGCTCGCCAAGGAGGTGGAAGCCAGGGGGTTCGCCTCCCTGTGGTTCCCGGAGCACAGTCACATCCCCTCCTCTCGGCGCACGCCCTGGGGCGGTCCGCAGCGCAAGGACGCGCCACCCCTGCCCGAGGAGTACTGGCGCAGCCACGACCAGTTCGTCGCTCTCGCCGCCGCTGCCGCCGTGACGAGCGAGCTCCAGCTCGGCACCGGGATCTGCCTCGTCGCCCAGCACGACCCGCTGTGGCTCGCCAAGCAGGTGGCCTCCCTCGACGCCATCTCGCAGGGGCGGTTCCTGTTCGGCATCGGCGTGGGCTGGAACGTGGAGGAGATGGCCAACCACGGGATCGACTTCGGCACGCGCCGCGAGCGCGTGCGCGAGCACGTGCTCGCCATGAAAGAGCTGTGGACGAACGAGGAGGCCAGCTTCACCGGGGACTTCGTCAACTTCGAGGCGTCCTGGGCCTGGCCCAAGCCCGTCCAGCAGCCGCACCCGCCCGTCTGGCTGGGCGGAGGGGCCGGTAGGAAGGTCTTCGAGGCGGTCGTGGACTACGCGGACGGGTGGATGCCGAACCGGCACCCGTCCGTCGAGCACATCGAGCACCTCCACCGAGTGGCCGAGGCCGCGGGGCGCGACCCCGCCTCGATCGCGCTCGGCATGTTCGGCGCCAAGGCCGACCCCGAGTACCTCGACGACCTGGCCGGACGGGGCTTCGAGTGGGCGGCGCTGGGCCTGCCTCCGGCCGAGCCGGCGAAGGTGCTGAGCCTCCTCGACCGCTATCAGCCGCTGGCCGAGCGTTTCAAGGTGGCCTGAGCCACCACCACCACCACCACGACGCCGGAGCCACCACGACACGGGGCCGCACCGGGGCCGGGCGCGGCTACTGTTTGCAGTCAGGTTGCGATTGCAACGTTCTCGTGAAGGCGGTGGCCTCGGTGCTCGTTCGACGTGTCGTGCTCCTCGCTGCCCTCGTGGCGGCCTCCCTCGTCGCCGCGGCGCCCGGCCTCGCCACGCCCGTGGCCGCGACGCCGTTGCGCCCGGCCGCGGCCGGGCGGGTGAACGTGGTGGCCACCTACGCCGGCCAGCCCGTGGGCCAGTTGGCCGTCCTGATCAACAACAGCGCCTCGAACCCCAACCCGGTCGACAACTTCGACGGCCACAACTTCACCGGCGCGGACGGTCGCTACGCCCGGGACGTGCCGCCCGGCAACTACGACGTCCATGTCGCCGAGTACCCGGGGAACAACGTCACCTACGGCAGCCAGGTGGTGTACGAGGTGGCCGTGCCCGACGGCGGCGTCGTCGACCTCGCGTTCGAGCTCGACCAGCCCTGGGGCGCCATCACCGGCCTCGTCTCCAACCCCGACGGGTCCCCGGCAGCGAACGTGCAGGTCGACGTGTTCGCCACCAGCGCGCTCGGTGACCAGCCGCCCTACGGCTGGGGAAGCACCCGCACCACGGCCGAGGGCTGGTACCGGATCAACCTGCTGCGCCCCAACAGCTACTACGTGCTCTTCGCCCCCGAGCTCGGCTATCGGGTGGAGGGGGCGCCCGTGCAGGCGGGCCACACGACCGTCGGAGGCGACCTCCCCAACCCGGTGAGCTTCGTCCCCACCCCGATGTGAGCACCGCTCGGGGGCGCGTCGAGCGCGTCGCCCTTTACCGTGTACCCCCGAGGCGGCACGAGGTGAGGTAGCGGCCGGCCCTCGAGAGGGGCCGCGTACCCCGGACGAGCGGCCCCCCGGCCGACATGAGGGACGATGGGAGGGTACGAAAGCCCCCCTCCCCGCTGGTACAGGGTGCGCATGGCGGAGAAGCGGCGGCGACGCCGGGCGTACCGACAGGCGTGGTCGGTGCTGTCCCTGGCAGGCACGACAACAGCGGTCTGGGCGGCAAGCGGGCTCGGGGGTGACGGTCCGACCACCCCCGAACAGGTGGCGGCCGAGTCGTCGGGCGCCGTCGACGTCGCCGGCTCCCGGGTCGCCTCGCCGCCCGAGCTGGAGGCCACCCCGGCCCAGGCCCGAGCGGACGGCGGCCCCCTGTCCGTGCTGCCCGAGCACCGCGTCGGCGCCGCGACCACCACGCTGGACGCGGCCGCCGCCCCGGCCACCACGCTCGACGGGGGCTCCGCCCCGGTTCGGGGGGATCGGCCCTCGGGCACCACCCCGGCCGGGCCGACCACGCCCGAAGCGCGCGGCGAGGCCGCCCTCGCCCGTATCTCCTACCCCTGGCGCTCGCTACTGGCCGGCTGGACGGTCCAGTTCTTCGACGGGCGGACGGGCCTGCTCGGTGGCACCTGGACCTACGAGAAGCGCATCGAGATCTACGTGCGGCCCGAGCACACCGATGAGGAGGTGGCCTTCACCGTGGCCCACGAGCTCGGCCATGCCGTCGACGTCACGCTCCTGACCGACGCCGAGCGGGGCCACTGGCGGGCGGCACGTGGCGTGCCCGCCGCCGTGCCCTGGTGGGTGGAGAGCGGGGCGACCGACTTCAGCAGCTGCTCGGGGGACTGGGCCGAGGCCTTCGCCGTGTGGCAGGTCGGCGGCTGGAGCCACAGCCGGGTCGCAGGCCAGCCCACGCCCGAGCAGCTCGCCCTCCTCGCCGACCTGGCCCGCTGAGGCCGTCCCCGCCGGCGCGGCTCAGCCGGCGTTGGCCTCGGCGATGACCTTCTCGGCGAGGTGGCCGGGCACCGGGTCGTAGTGGTCGTGCTCCGCCGTGAAGTGGCCCCGGCCCCCGGAGAGGGACCGTAGGTCGATGGCGTAGCGGAGCAGCTCGGCGGTGGGGACGTAGGCCAGGATGAGCTGCTCGCCCTCGTTGCCCGCCTCGGTGCCCTGCACGCGGCCCCGGCGGGCGTTGAGGTCGCCGAGCACGTCGCCCTGGGACTCGGTAGGCACGATGATCTCGACCCGGGAGATGGGCTCGAGCAGCACCGGTGACGCCTTCTGGCAGGCCTCCTTGAACCCGCTCCGCCCGGCGATCTTGAAGCTCATCTCGTCCGAGTCGACGGCGTGGTACTTGCCGTCGTAGCAGGTCACTTGCACGTCCACGACAGGGAAGCCGAGCACACCGCCCTCGGCCATGGTCTCGGCGATGCCCTTCTCCACGGCGGGGATGTACTGGCGCGGGATGGCGCCGCCGACGATGGCGTCGACGAACTCGAAGCCCTCGCCCCGCGTCCGGGGTGCCACCCGCAACGAGCACACGCCGTACTGGCCGCGGCCCCCGGACTGCTTCTTGTGGCGGCCCTCGGCCTCGGCGGAGCCGCTGATCGTCTCGCGGTAGGCGACGTGCACCTCCTCGGTGTCCACGCTCACGCCGAACTTGCGCTGGAGCTTGTCGATGCTCGAGCGCAGGTGCGTCTCGCCCTGGCTCCAGAGCACGGTCTGGTGCGTCTCCTCGTTCCGTTCGAGGCGGAGGGAGGGGTCCTCGTCGAGGAGGCGGTGCACGGCGTTCGAGAGCTTGTCGTCGTCGGCCTGGGTGTGCGCTCGGATGGCGGCGGGCAGCGCCGGTGGGGGGATCTCGATCTGGGGCACCACCACCGGCTTGCCCTTGGGGGCGAGCGTGTCGTTCGTGTGCACGTCGGTGAGCTTGGCCACGGCGAGGATGTCCCCGGTCACGGCTTCGTCGGCGTGCACCTGCTCGGCGCCCTTGAGGAACAGCAACGTGTGGAGGCGGACGTCGCCGCTGGTGCGGGTGTCGACGAGGTGGTCGTCGTGGTGCACGTGGCCCGAGAGGACTTTGAGCATGGAGAGCTGGCCGACGTGGCGGTCGGCCACGCTCTTGAAGACGAAGGCGAGCGGTTCGCCCTCGGGCTCGGGCTCGACCTCGATGGCCTCGCCCCCGGCTATCACGGTGAAAGGACCGACGTCGACGGGGGAGGGGCCTATCTCACAGATGAGCCCGAGGAGGCGGTCGACGCCGACCTGCTGGGTGGCCGAGCCGCACAGCAGGGGGAAGACCTCGGCCCGGGCGACGCCGGCGGCGAGGGCCCCGGACAGCACGTCGGCGCTGGGCACCTCGCCCTCGAGGTACTTCTCGAGCAGGTCGTCGTCGGCGGCCACGATGCCCTCGACGAGGGACTCGCGCACCTGCTCCTCGAGCTCGGCCACCTCCGGGGGGACAGGGCCGGCCTCGGCGGTGCCCTCCCGGTAGCGGTACGCGGTGGCGGTGAGCAGGTCGACGACACCGCTGAAGTCGGCGTCGGCGCCGATGGGCAGCTGGAGGGGGGCGATGCCGGAGCCGAATCGTTCCTGCAGCTGGGCGAGGGTCGTGTCGAATGAGGCACGTTCGCGGTCGAGCTTGTTGAGGAAGATGGCGCGGGGGATGCCGAGAGCGGCGGCCATCCGCCACGTGACCTCGGTCTGCACCTCGACGCCGTCGACGGCGCTGATCACGAACAGGGCGAGGTCGGCGACCCGCAACGCTGCGGCCACCTCGCCGATGAAGTCGGGGAAGCCGGGGGCGTCGAGGAGGTTGACCTTGTGGTCCTCCCACTCGAACTGGGCCAGGGAGACGGTCATGGACATGGCCCGTTCGCGCTCCTCGGCGTCGTGGTCCATGACCGTGTTGCCGTCCTCGACCCGGCCGAGGCGGTTGGTGGCGCCGGCGGCGTGGAGCAACGCCTCGGCCAGGGTCGTCTTGCCGGCGCCCCCGTGGCCGACGAGCACGACGTTGCGGATCTGCGCCGGCGTCACTGCTCTCACGCCCGTCTACCCCCCGGTAGGTCGCCGCCCCGGAAACCCGGGGCGGGTGTCGGCCCGTGGTACCGAGCCGGCGCCACGGTGCGAACGACACTACCGCGAGGCGCGGTGGCCGGCAGCTGCCGTGGGCGACCGGGGCGAAGGCGCGGCCAGCGGCCCGCCGGGCGCCTCGAACACGGTGGCTACCCTGGGCGCATGGCTCCCGCGCTCGACTCCGGCCTGGCCGCTCTGCTCACCGTGCAGGCCGAGGACAACGCCGCCGAGACGGGCGAGCGCCGGCTGCGGGCCTTGCCCGAGCGCGCCGCCCTCGATGCCTGCCAGCGCGACCTCGACGCCCTCGATGCCGAGCTCGCCGAGCTGAGCGCCCCCCGCAACGAGATCGAGCGGCGCATGAAGCGGCTCGAGGACGAAGCTGGCGGCCTGCGAGCCACGGCGCACGAGGCCGAGGCGACGATGTACTCGGGCCGGGTGTCGGCTCTGCGCGAGCTGCAGGCCCTCCAGGAGGAGGTGACCTCCTTCAACCGGCGCGCCTCGCTGCTCGAGGACGAGGTGCTCGAGCTCATGGTCGACATCGAGGGCCGCCGGGAGGGGGAGGCGGCGCTCAACGCCCGGCGTGAGGTGCTCGAGGCCGCGGCCCGGGGGGCGACGGTGGCCCTCGCCGAAGCCGAGGCACGCGAGCACGCCGAGCTGGGCGAGGTGGCCGCCCGGCGAGCGGCGGCTGCGGCCTCGGTCCCCGCTGAGGCCCTCGCCGAGTACGAGGGCCAGCGGCCCGCGTTCGGCTTCGCCACCGTCGTGCGCCTCGTCGGCGCGCGCTGTGAGGGCTGCCCCCTCGCCATCCCCGCCGTCGAGGCCGACCGGATCCGGCGGTCCGAGCCGGGGATGGCCACCTGCGGCGAGTGCGGCCGCCTGGTCCTGCACGGCTGAGCGGCGGGCTCCGAGGCGTGCTCCTCTGGTTCGTGGGGCTCTCGATGGTCCTCGTGTGGGCCGTCTTCCGCAGCCCCGCTGTGGACTACCGCACCGTCGCCCTCGGCGCCGTCCTGCCGGTGGGCGAGCTCGCCGTGGGGCGCCCGTTCCTGCTGCACACGCTGGTGGCTGCGGCCGTCGTGCTCGCTGCCGTGGTGCTCGCCACCGACAGGCGCGGCCGAGCCCGACGACGCTGGCTCGGCGTGCCCATCGGCATGCTGCTCCACCTCGTGCTCGACGGTGTGTGGTCGGACTCGGCTCTTTTCTGGTGGCCGGCGTTCGGCGTCGAGTTTGCCGACCGGTCCCTGCCCGAGGTCTCCCGGGGCCTGTTCTCGGTGGTGCTCGAAGTGGCCGGCGCGGCGGCGCTCGCGTGGTGGTGGCGCCGCTTCGACCTCGGCGACCCCGAGCGGCGGCGGACGTTCCTGCGCACCGGCAGGGTCGAGGCCTCGTCGGGGACGGTGCGCTGACGGGGTCGGTACGCCGAGAGGGTGGGCGGGGAACGGCATTGCGGCTAAGCAAGGCGGATGCTGATCCTCGTGCGCCACGGGCGGACGGTGGCCAACGCCACCGGGCTGCTGCAGGGGCGGGTCGACAACCACCTCGACGACACCGGTCGGGCGCAGGCCGCAGCCACGGCGGCGGTGGTCGGCCGGCCTTCGCGGGTCATCGCCAGCCCCCTGCTCCGCGCCGTGCAGACGGCCGAGGCGTTCGGCTTGCCCGTCGACGTCGACGAGCGCTGGATCGAGCTCGACTACGGCGACTGGGACGAGCGCCCGGTGCGCGGCGTCGCCGCCGAGGAATGGGCGGCGTGGCGGGCGGACGTCGGCTTCCGCCCTCCGGGCGGGGAGAGCCTCGCCGACCTGCAGGCTCGGGTCGAGGGCGCCATCGAGTCCCTGGCGGAGGAGGCAGCTGAGGCCGACCTGGTGGTGGTGACCCATGTGAGCCCGATGAAGGCCGCGGTGGCCTGGGCGCTCGGGATGGGCGCGGCGACGACGTGGCGGATGCACGTCTCCCAGGCCTCGATCACCCGCATCCGCACCGGCCCGCCCGGCCCCGCCCTCACCTCGTTCAACGAGGTCTGGCACCTGGGCGGCTGACGGGAGCCACCACGGCGGGCGCTCGGCCGCTACGGTACGGGCGCCGTCGTACCGGGGAGGGCGCCATGTGGCAGATCGGTGAGCTGACCGTGCGCAAGCTGGTGGAGAAGGGGGCGACCTGGCCGGGGACGGTGCTGCTGCCCGACGCCGTGCCCGAGGCGCTGCTGGCCCATGGGCACCTGCGGCCCGACTTCGTGAGCGAGGACGGCCGGATCTTCATCTCCTTCCACTCGTTCCTCGTCGAGGTGGGCGACCGGCGCATCGTCGTGGACACCTGCGCGGGCAACGACAAGCCCCGCGAGCGGCCCTTCGGCTACCTGTCCACCGACTACCTCGAGCGCATGACCGCGGCGGGCTTCGGCCCCGACGACGTGGACACCGTGATCTGCACCCACCTCCATGTCGACCACGTGGGCTGGAACACCCGTCTCGTGGACGGCCGATGGGTGCCGACGTTCCCCAACGCCCGTTACGTGTTCGTGCGCGGGGAGTGCGAGTACTGGGCGGTGAACAAGACCGAGAACAGCGGCGGCGGCGCCATCTTCGAGGACTCGGTGCAGCCGGTGATCGACGCCGGGCTGGCCGACCTGGTGGAGCCGGGCGCCGAGGTGGCACCGGGCGTGACCCTCGAGCTCACGCCGGGGCACACGCCTGGGCACTGCGCCGTGCGCCTGCGCTCGGGGGGCCAGGAGGGCGTCATCACCGGGGACCTGATCCACCACCCGGTCCAGGTCGAGCACCCCCGCTGGCCCTGCGGGGCCGACTGGGACCCGGCCCAGGGCTCGGCCACCCGGGAAGCATTCGTCGCCGAGCAGGGCAGTGCTGCCACGCTGGTGCTCGGCACCCACTTCGCCGGGTCGAGCGCCGGGCGCGTGGTGGCATCGGGCGAGGGGTGGCGCTGGTCGCCGCTGGGCTGAGCCCGGTCGTGGCGACGGCGCTGGTCAGGGGATGTCGACGACGTCGCCCTCAGGGCCTTCGTGGTGTGGGTGGCGCTCGTGGGGCGGCTGGACGGGCGTGCCACTGACGGGGACGGTGCGGCCCAGGAACTCGATCACCGCGTCGGAGAAGATGTCGTTGCGGTCCCCGGCCACCATGTGGGCGGCGCCCGTGACGTTGACGTACTCGCTCTGGGGGCAGAGGTCGAGGAAGCTCCGGGCCCCGTCCTCGCTCAGGATGTCCGACAGCCCGCCGCGCACGAGCAGCGTCGGCAAGGCCAGGTTGCGGGCGCAGGCCTCGAGGCGCTCCATGCGGGCCTTGACGTCGCGGTTCCCGCTCCGGAAGCGCGGGTCCCAGTGCCAGTGGTACTTGCCGTCCTCGCCCAGGCGGACGTTCTTGGCCAGCCCGTCGAGGTGGCGGGGCCGGCTCCGGTGGGGCTGGTAGCTGGCGATCGCATCGGCCACCTCGTCGAGGGAGGCGAAGCCGTCGGGCTTCTGGGTCATGAAGGCCTGGATCTTGTCCACGCCGGCCGGCTCCACACGGGGGGCGATGTCCACGAGCACCAGGGCGGTCGCGTCGACGTGGTCCTCACCGATGGCGACAAGGCTGACACCGCCGCCCATCGACGCACCGACGAGGACGGGCCGCACGCCGCCGAGCGCCTCGATGACCCTGACGAGGTCGGCCACCATCACGTCCTGGCCGTACACGCCGTCAGGGGCCCAGTCCGAGTCCCCATGGCCACGGGCGTCGAAGGCGACGGCGTGGTAGCCGGCAGCGCCGAGGGTCTCACCGGCGCCCTTCCAGGCGTGGCGGGTCTGGCCACCGCCGTGCTGGAGCAGGACGAGGGGCCCGCCCGGCTCTCCCCACGAGTCACCGGCGATCATCACGCCGCCAGATCCCTCCCAACGGTGCATCGGGTCTGGCGTGCCGGGCAGTCGCGTGCCTGCGCTCATGGTGTGCCCCCTTTCGGCCCTTCCGTCTACCACCACCGTGGGTCGCGACGCCCGTCCGGGCCGTCGCCGGTCGCCGTGGCACGGGTCGGTGCCGAGGGCATTCTCGTTCCGCTTCGCACCGAATTGCCCGCGACGACGCCGGGGCAGGCAAGGAGGTACGGGATGGTTCTCGGCGGTGCTTGTTGTCAGGCCTCGCCCAGCTCGGCGGTGCTTGTTGTCAGGCCTCGCCCAGCTCGGCGAGCAACGCCTGCCAGGCCAGGCCCTCGTTGAAGGCGGGGCCGAGGTCGGGCAGTTCGGCCAGGTCGGCATCGGGCACCCGGGCAGGGTGAGCGCCGAGCTGGGCCAGCTCGACGGTCACGCCGAGCAGTCGGTCGAGGGCCACCGCCGTGACCGTGGCCTGGGCGACGGTGGCGCCGACGACGGTGATGCCGTGGCCGTAGAGGATGCAGGCGGGCCGCCCCGCCATGGCCACGACCATGTCCCGGGCCAGCTCGGCCCGGGAGATGAGCACGGCTCGCGGGTAGACGGGCACGCCGCCGAGGGCGAGGCGCATGGCGGGGATGTCGAAGGCGCCGAAGCAGGCCACGGGCCGCAGCCGGGCCAGCCCGCACAGCAGGGCGGAGCGAGGGTGGGCATGGACCACGGCGCCCACCTCGGGCCGGGCCCGGTAGAGCTCGCCATGGATGGGGTGCTCGTTGGGCACGGCCCACCCCTCGACGTCGTCCACAGCATCGCCGCCGAGAGACAGCTGCCGCACGTCCTCGGGCACGCTCGCCATGAGCCCCCGCTCCCGTGGCCCTCGGCAGCGCAGCAGCATCCCCTCGCCCCAACGGGCCGAGACGTGGCCGAGGATGCCACTGACCAGGCCTTTCGCCGCCAGGATCCGGCAGGCGGCGGCCACGTCCCGGCGGAGTGCGGCCGCCTCAGCCCCGCCGCTGCCGGCGACGTCGGCGCCCCCCGGGCGCTCGTCCGCCTCAGCGGGCACCGAGGCCCCCGTCCGAACGAATGATCTCACCGGTGACGCCCCGGGCGGCGTCCGAGGCGAGGTACACGTAGGCGCCGGCGTGGTCGGCAGGGCCGAGGGCCACCTGGAGCGGCGTGCGGGCCTCGAGCTGCTCACGTCGGCCGGGGCGGTCGTCGAGGCGCTCGTCGGCCTGCCCGAGGCTGGCTGCGCCCCGTAGGTCGGTCCCGAGCGTCCCACCAGGGGCCACGCCGTTCACCCGCACAAGGGGAGCTTCCTCGTGGGCCAGTTGGGCGACGACGCCGCGCAGCGCGAACTTCGAGGCGACGTAGAGGGCCCCGCCCCGGCCCGGGTAGAAGCTCGAGCTCGAGAGGGTGACCAGCAGGCTGCCGCGGGTCTCTCGCAGGGCGGGCAGGACAGCTCGGGCGGTGGTCAGCACGCTCTTCACGTTGAGGCCGAACACCTCGTCGAAGGCGTCGTCGAAGCGGTCGGCGGGGAGGTCGGCCAGGCGGGCGTACAGGTCGAACACGCCGACGAAGGTCGCCGCCGTGTCGAGGTGGCCGAAGGCGTCGAGGGCGGCGGCCACGAGGCGCCCGTTGTCGGTGGGGGAGCGGGCGTCGCCCCGCACGACCACCACCTCGGCCCCGAGCGCGTCGATGGCGGCGCACTTGGCCGGGTCGAGGTCGAGCACGGCGACGCCGGCCCCCGCGGCCAGGAAGGCCCCGACCGCGGCACGGCCGATGCCCGAGCCGCCCCCCACGCAAGCCACGACCTTGCCCCCGAGCGGGCTCAGAGGAACACCGCCAGGTTCTGGGTGCGCAGCACCGCTTCGTCCACCGTGACGAGGCGCGACTTGAGGCGCAGGCCGTCCGGGGTGCGCACGAGCACGTCGGCGCGCTCGGCGGAGAGCAGGTCGGGTGCCCGAACGTCCAGGCGGCTCCGGAAGAGCAGCAGGTAGCTGACGACGTCCCAGGCGCCGTCACCTCCGGTCGACGCGCTGACCCAGGTGTTGGTGACGAAGCGGCGCGTGCGTGAGGGCGGGTCCTCGGTCCAGGCGTGCTGGCCGACGAGGCGCTCGACGCGCTTGGCCAGCGAGTAGTGGTCCTCGTCGAAGTGGTCCATGCCGCCGAGCAGGTCGCCCTGCTGGCCACGCATCGCGGTCACCCGGACGGGCACTCGGTAACGGACGTCGTGGTGCAGCAGGCCCAGCCAGTCGCGGTAGCGCCCCAGGTCGAGCAGTCGGGCTTCCACGGTGAGGAACCGGGTGGCCTCGGTGTGGGCGACGGCGTCGGCCGGCTCGGCCAACCCGGCTGCCTCATGGGCCGCTCTCATCGGGCCTGCCCCTCATGTTGGGCGTCGTCCCGCAGGTGGGCGGCCCACAGTTCGAGCAGGTGGCGCTGGTTGTACTCGCCGTAGCCGATGTGCGCTGTTCCCGGCCCCGGCCAATCCTCGAGCGGCGGGCGGAGGGTGCCACCGCCGGGGGCCATGCCCATGGTGCTGTCGAGGGCGACCGTCGCCGCGAAGCGGCCCCTGGCCACGGACGTGATCGAGGTCCAGTTCTCCACGTCGTCCTGCTCGAACATGCCCGAGCTGCCGAAGGACATCACATAGGCCCGGTAGGAGGCCTCCTTGAACCAGTCGGGCGCGCCCCGGTCGACGGCGAACCAGGAGGAGATCTCCGTGCGCGTCGAGCTGAGCGGTTGCCACAGGCGCAGGGAGATGAAGGGCACGACGTGGCCGTCGGGCTGCACCCGTGGCCAGTTGTGGACCAGGCTCAGGTTCGGGAAGGCGGTGCTGGCCGAGACGATGAAGCCCCGCTGCCCCACGAGGTCGCACTGCGCGGGCGACCAAACTGCCCTCATGCGCTCGACCATCTCGGGCGGGTACCCGATGTAGGCCAGGTTCTCGTCGAGGTCCCCGGTGGGGAGCTTGTAGGTCGTCCCGCCGCCGGCACCTGCCCACCACAACGCCCCCTCCTTGCGCTTGTGGCCCTTGGGCTCGAGGAAGAGGCCGATGTCGACCACGCTCACGTGGGTATGGGGGGTGTGGTACGAGTCGCCGCTGAAGTTCTCGGCGCCGATCTTCCAGTTGCAGTCGACCTGCCAGCGCTGCGGGCCGCGGACCTCGACGCCGGCCTCGCTCTGGTGCAGGTACAGGTCGAGGTAGAAGGCGGCGTCGCCCAGGTGTTCGGCCAGTGGAGCCGCGCCCGGGTCGAGCGAGGCGAAGACCAGGCCCCGGAACGTGTCGACGCGGGGCGCGCTCACCAGGCCGCTCGCCGCCCTGTCGAGGCCGGCGTCCCCGCCGTAGGCGTCGGCGTGGAAGGGCACGCCGACGAGCCGGCCGTCGCTGCGATAGGTCCATGCGTGGTAGGGGCAGCGGAAGTGGGAGGCGTTGCCCGCCTCGGCCCGGCAGACCTGCATGCCCCGGTGGCGGCACATGTTGAGCAGCACCCGCACCTTGCCGACGTCGTCGCGTACGACGATGAAGGAGTCGTCGAGGATGCGGCGCACCACGTAGTCCCCAGGCCGGGGCACCTCGGACTCGTGGGCCAGGAACTGCCAGGTACGCGAGAACAGCCGCTCGCGTTCGAGCTCGTGCAAGCCGGGGTCGCTGTAGATGCCGGCCGGGAATCGCCCCGTCGCCATCCCGGCCAGCGCCTCGTCGATGTCCATGACGCCTCCCACCTCCGTGCGCGTCCTTGTGTCTAGCCGTCGCCCGCGCCCGGCGCGACGCCGACGCTGGCTACCGTCGCGTCGGTGGCCGACGCAGGGGCAGCGCCGAGGGGGCCCGACCGGGCCGGCATCGCCTTCGCCGGCGTCGCCGGTGCCGTGGCCGGGCTGTCTCTCGTGGGCGGACGAGGGCGCCGGGGCCTCGCCCTGGGCACCGTGGCCGGGGCGTTCGGCTTGGTTCTGGCCGAGGCCGTGGCCCGTGCCCGCCGGCGGCCCGGCGAGATCCCTCCCTTGTGGCACCGGGTGCTCTTCAGCGGTTCGCTGGCGGCGCCGCTGGGCTGGCTGGCGGGTCGAGCGGGCGCGGGGCCGGCCAGCATCGCCACCGGAGCCGGCGCGCTGTGCGGGCTCGCCGGGGCCCGCCCCCAGAAGGTCCTCCTCGGGCCCGTGTTCGGTGCCGCGATGGGCCGTGCCCTCGGCCGCGTCGGCGGTGGCCCGCCCGGCGCTGTGACCGCGGCGGCGACCGTGGTCGCCTACCGGGTGGTTTCGGCGGCGACGTTCCGGGACGAACAGGTCTCGCTCCTCGCCGAGCAGGTCGGCGCCGAGGACCTGCCCTTCGTGGTGCCCCTCGAGTCGCGCCACCGGTACGTCGGCACCGACTACGTGCGCGACCTGGCCGACGTGCTCGGCGGGTCCTACGCCCGGGACGTGGGCGACGTCGGCATCCTGGCCTCGCTCGACGAGCTGGCCGGGCCTGACTTCGACCCCGACGCCGTCGACCCTCGGGTGCGGGCCTTCTACGAGCACACCACCCGCTTCCGCCTCGACATCCTCCCCGAATGGCGCCCCTGGGTGCGGCCGGGGTACCTGCTCTACCGCAGCCTCGTGGCCCGTCCCCTCGGCCAGGCGAACGTGCCCATGAACCAGCGGGAAGCGCTGCGGGGCGTGATCAGCCGCATCGACACGATCGACCTCGACGGGGACGGGGAGCCGGACGTGCGCGGCTGGGTCCGGGCCTTCGCCCAGAGCGGCGACCCCATCTACGTGGGCATCTACACGACCTACCGCCACGAGGGCCGAGGCTGGGTGAGCGTCGGCTTCCCGTTGCCAGGAGCGAGCTTCACGGCGACGCTGGCCCCCGCCCACCGGGAGGGAGGTGGGCTCCGCCTGACCAGCCGGAGCCCACTCGCGCACGCCGGGCACTATCTCACCGCCATCGAACCCGAGATGCGCCGGCTGACCACGCTCGCCGTGCACGGCTTCGCCGAGGAGCTCGACGTGTACCTCGACGAGGCCGCCAGCGGCGGGGCGGAGCTGCGGGCCGACCACGCCTTTTGGGTGTTCGGCCTGCCCTTCCTCGTGCTGCGCTACCGCATCACCTCCAAGGAGGCGGGCCCGGGAGCGGCGGCGCCGGGCTGAACGGGCTACAACGGCGCCCACCATGGGCGTCACCACGGCTTCGTTCCCTGACCCGATCGCGGCGGCACGCGCCCTGGCGCCGGCCGTCGCCGGCGGGCGGGCCTGGGCCGACGACCATGCTCGGCTGGCGCCGGCGACGGTGGCCGCCTTGGCCTCGGCCGGGCTCTTCCGGCTGGTGGCTCCGGTCGAGGTGGGCGGCTGGGAGGCCTCGCTGCCCGTCCAGCTCGCCGTGTACGAGGAGCTGGGCGCGGCCGACCCCTCAGCGGCGTGGTGCGTGACGAACGCGGCCGTGGCCGGGCGGGTGGCCGCGTACCTGAGCGAGGACGCCCGGCGGCGTGTCTTCGCCGATCGGGGAGCCTCCTACGCCTTCTCCAACCTCGTCGCCGGCGTGGCTAGGCCCACCGAGGGCGGCTACCTCGTCTCGGGCCGCTGGTCGGTGGTGAGCGGTGCGGCCCATGCCGCCTGGGCGGTCCTCGGTGCTCGCGTCGAGGGAGGCGGTGCCGGCCCTGTCGGCGAGGGTCGGGAGGAGGTGCGCTGGCTGGTGGTGCCGGCCGAGGTGATGACGGTGGTGGAGACCTGGAGCGACGTGGTCGCCATGCGGGGAACGGGCAGCCACACAGTCGAACTGGCGCAGGCCTTCGTGGCCGAGGACCTGGCCCACTCGTGGGACCGCCCCCGGCGGATCGACCGGCCGCTGTACCGCCTGGGGCGGACATCGGTGACGGGGACGAGCTCTGCGGCCATCGCCCTCGGCGTGCTGCGGGCGGCTGCTGACTCGCTCACCGAGGTGCTGTCGGGCTACCGGTCGGCACTCGACGGGAGGGCGCCGCGGGAGTGGGCCAACGTGCAACACGCGGTGGCCGAGCTGTCGGCCTCGCGTCGGGCGGCGAGGGCCGGGCTGTTCGGCGCCGCCGAGGAGGTCTGGGCCGTGGCGCGGGAGGGCGACGAGGTGCCGGCGCGCCTGCGGGCCGAGCTGTTCGTGGCCGCCGACCACGCCGTGCAGGTGACCCTTGCCGGGGTGAGCCGGGCCTTCGTGTGCGGAACGGGCCGGGCGCTGCAGCGGGGCCACACGCTCGAGCGGTCCCTGCGCGACGCCCACGGAATGGCCGTCAACTGGGAGCGGGTCCGGCGCATGGTCTACGACGCCGGCGGCGTCCTGTTGGGCCAAGAGCCCCGCCATCGCGGGATGTGAGGATCGGGACAGCCGGGTGCCCGTGGATCGACCAGCTCGGGGTGAGGGCGGAGTTGGCGGCGCGGGCAGTCCCTATCTCGCCGGCCTCGTCACCGGTTGCCGGCATCCAGAGCGACGAGACGCCCCACCCGGCCCCACCTTCGCGGACACTGAGCTGCAGGCTCGTGGCCCCCGCACAGATGACCAGGTTGGGTGTCGGTGAGCCGGCCTGTAGGCGGGGTTCTGTCCACGGGCCCGTTGCCGGGATCCCGATGGGTGGCCATCCATCTGAGCGGCTCACCTGGGGACATGTGGGCGGGCAGCCCGTCCCCGTCTCGGCCTTGCTCCGGGTGGGGTTTGCCTAGCCGCCCGGGTCACCCCGGGCGCTGGTGCGCTCTTACCGCACCGTTTCACCCTTGCCTGGCCGTCCCCGGCCAGGCGGTCTGTTCTCTGTGGCACTTTCCTGCGGGTCACCCCGACTGGCCGTTAGCCAGCACCCTGCCCTGTGGAGCCCCGACCTTCCTCGACGCCGGCCCGAAACCGCTGGGCCAGCGCCGCGGCCACCCAGCCGACTCACCGACGACCTGATGCTAATGCCCTGTCCAGCGACCGGCCACCAACGCCCCGGTCGAAGGCCGATCACCTCTGAAGATGGCCTCTCTCCGCGAGTAATACGATCGTTTCAATCACTTGGTCGACTTTGCGCTATGGTCGTGTTCGTGAGCGACACCATCGACACCGGCGTCGATCGCCGCTCCCCTGGGAGCGAGAGCGACGTGGATCTTCCCCCCCGCTGGATGCAGCAGGGCTGGATGGAGTTCGGCGCCTGCCGAGGGCGCACCGAGCTCTTCTTCCCGCCTGCAGGCGAACGACCCCAGCAACGTGCCGAGCGCGAGGCGGAGGCGCATTGCGTCTGCGCCGAGTGCATCGTCAGCCCCGAATGCCGTTCCTACGCCCGCTACCACCGCGAGCACGGCTTCTGGGGCGGCGAGTCCGAGGAGGAGCGCCTCCTCGCCGGCTACCCGCCGCTGCACCCCATCGTGCCCCGCAGCGTGCGGCGCCGCATGGGTAGCAAAGCCCCCGCGGCCTGAGCAGCCGCGCCGTTCGGCGCTCGGCCGGCGACGTCACTCGGATCCTCACTCTCCGAGGCCGTCATCGGCACGATCGTCCGACCCAATGTGACGGCGGGCACGAGCGGCCGGGCGCCGTCGTGGCGTCCACTGGCTCCCGGCCGCTCTGCTGCGGTGGATCGGTGTGTTGTCCCTGCTTGCGCACCATGTACGCCAGCAGAGTGCCACGACCGGAACCGCCCTCGCAGCGCCACCTTACTCCCCGTTCACCCCCCTGTCGCATGTCGTTGACCGAGAATGCGCTCTGCGCAGGACCGATGGTTACCGAGCGTTGTTCGCCCCGCCTCGGGACGCTCGACCACGATCCGTGACCGTCCCCGGGCACCGCCATCACGTCTGGTCTCGGGGACGTCGGTGACGGTCCCGACCGGCGGCGGCGCGGCGATTCGACGTCGATTCGCCGCGACGACAACACGTCGACCCGGGCTGCGACGCGTCGCCCAGGTAAACCGCTGGGGACGTGGGCGGTCGCTCCTCGCGGCGAGTCGGCGCGATTCGCTGCGTCCCCGGCCAGCCGCGAAGGATCTTGCACTGCCACGGTGCGCGAACCTTCGCGCCGGCCACGACCTGCCGCCCCTGGCTCGGGCCGCTCCCTGGTGATCCCGAACGGCACAAGACGGTCGCACCCCACCGCCAGTCCCGCCGAGACGCGCCCTCCCGCAGCGGGCCGGGCGGGCACGGCTAGTAGCCGGGCGCGGGAGTCGCCACCTGGGCGCGGCCTGCCGCCTCGGCCCGGACCGCGCCCACCTCGGCTGCCCGCCGGCGGGCGTCCCAGCCGCACTCGGGGGCGAGCAACTCGGCCACTCGGCCCGCGGCGGCCGCGGTCGCCTCGGCGTCCTCCCGCAGGGCCGGCGTGCGCCGAGCGAGGACGTCGAGGAGCCCGCCAGCCATCTCGTAGCGAACGGCGTAGACCGCTTCGGCCGCCAGGTAGGGCAGGCCCTCGACGAGGGGGCGGCGCAACTGCGGTCGCTGCCCCACCATGGCGAGCACCACCCGGGCCTCGCCCCCGTAGCGGCGGGCCAATCGTCGGCGGGCGTGGTCGTCCACCAAGGAAGGGCCTCGGCCGAGGTCTCGCCCGTCGCGCACGTCCGACCAGCTTGTCGCCCCCCGCAGCTGCAGGCGATGGGTCAGGGAGCGGCGATGCAGGCGCAGGCGGGTGCGCTCGTCCAGTCCCTCGACCGCGGCGTCGACAGTTTGGCGGGCGAGCTCGCGATAGGTCGTGACGGTGCCCCCGAGCACGCTCACCCAGCCCGGCGCCACCTGGTGCAAGGGGTGTCGCCGTGTCGGCCCCGCTGCGTCCTCGCCCTCGCCCTCGCCCGGCTCCGCGTCGGTGGCGGGGCAGGCCTCCTCCCAGGTAGCGGTCACGTCGGCGGCGCCCAGGTGGCAGGCCAGCCTTTGGCGCACCGCGGCCAGCATCGCCTCGACCTGTGGCATCCGCCCTCCGGGGCCGTCCACCACCATCCCCAGCCTCGTGTGCGCCTCGCCGGGCACGCAGCAGATGGGCCTCGTCCCCTCGTCGCCGGGCACCACCAGTGCCGCCTCGAGGGCCAGCGCGTCGCGGCGCACCGCCACCCGCAGGAAGCGGGCCCGCGGGCCGGTGGTCGGTGTCGCGCTTCGCGCGGCGCGGGCCTCGACGACCACCCGGGCCGTGATCTCCGCCACGTCGCCGTCGACCTCGACGCGCACCCGAGCGCGGCCGGACGCGGGGTCGGGACGGATCGAGAGGCCGACCCGGTTGAGCACCACTGCGGCGCCGTCGAGGGCCGCCGTGCGGGCCAGCGCCAGGGACAGCACTGCCTCGTCCACCTCCACCCGGGTGCTCACCCACGCACCGGCCAGCCCGGCGGGGCGGAGCAGCGGGACGAGCTCGGCGAGGTCGGCGGGCGAGGTGAGGCCCAGGCGGCGGGCACGGCGCCTCGCCCAGGGCCACCAGCCCCGCGGCGAGGGCCGGGCCGCCACTGGCCCACCCCCGCCCCCCTCGCTGGTGCCGTTCCCGCCCGCGGCGCGCTCCTCGAGCGCCGGCACCACGATCGGCAGCTCGCTGACCAGGTGGGGCGCGATCTGTCGTAGGTACTGCCGCTCGGTGGCCGCTTCGACCACGTCGAGGAGGTGGCGCGGGCTGAGGGCGTTGACCGGCGCCTGCAGGAGGGGCCACAGGTCGCTGCCGCCGCTGCAGTCCCCCGCACCGAAGTCCGCCGGTTCGAGCAGGGCGGTGCGCAGGCCCCTGGCCGAGGCGTCGAGGGCGATCCCTCCGCCCACCAGGTTGGCGCCGATGACGATCACGTCGAACGGGGTCACCCCCAACCGGGCCTTGGCGTCGGGGCGGGCGAAGCTCCCCTGGGCCATGGCGGCGGAGCCTAGTGCCGTGTCCACCATCGTCGGCCTGAACGCGGCGAACGTTGGTGGTCATGGCACTAGCG
>WHTX01000061.1:6911-19902 GCA_009377505.1 Acidimicrobiia bacterium | reverse complement strand
GGCGGCCCGCATGGTAGGTGAACCCTGGGGAAACGCCAGCGGGCCAGTTGAGCGCATGACCGCGCCGATGGTGCAGTGTGGGCGTCGGCCCGTGCGCCGCGCCGGTGGAGGAGACGATGGTGACGCTGTCCTGGATCGAGCTCGAAGGGGCCTCGAACGCCCGTGACCTGGGCGGGTTGCCCGCGGCCGGCGGGCGTACCCGGCCCGGGGTGCTGGTGCGGGCCGACGCGCTCGACCGCCTGACCGACGCGGACGTCGCCGAGCTGGCCCACCGCCGCGGCCTGGCGCACGTGGTCGACCTGCGCACCGATGGCGAGCGGGCCGAGCGCGGCCGGGGCCTGCTCGAGGCCAGCGGCGTCAGGTACTCCGAGCTCTCGGTCATCACCGACGAGCACCTGACCAGCCGCCAGCTCGAACGGGCCAGGCGCCTCGAAGCGGGTGGCGACGCGGCGCAGATCATGGCCGACGGCTACGTCGAGCTCCTCGAGCTCGGTGCGCCGGCCTTCGTCGAGGCCCTGCGGCGGATCGTGGCCCCGGACGGTGCCCCGGCGCTCGTGCACTGCTCGGCGGGCAAGGACCGCACCGGCGTGCTCGTCGCCCTGTTGCTGGGGGCAGCGGGCGTCCACCGGTCCACGATCGTGGTCGACTACGCCGCCACCCACGAGCGCATGGAGGCCATCGTGGCCGCGTTGTCCGGGGCGCAGTTCTTCCAGGACGTGGCCACCCAGGTGCCTGTGTTCTTCTTCGGCGCCCGGGCGGAGACCATGGAGGCTTTCCTCGACGAGCTCGACCGGGATTTCGGCGGCGCCGCCGGCTGGTTCGCCGCCCACGGCGTGCTCGACGACGAGCTCGCTGCCTGGCGCGACGTGCTGGTGGAGCCCGCCGCCTAGGGCCCTAGCTCCAGCCGCCGTAGGGCACGGTGAGGATCTCGAGGTAGTGGCCGTTCGGGTCGAGGAAGTAGACGCCCCGGCCACCGTGGTTGTGGTTGACCTCGCCGGGCCGGCTCTGCCTCGGGTCGGCCCAGTGGTCGAGGTCCCGCTCACGGATGCGACCGTAGATCTGGTCGAACTCCGTCTCGTCCACGAGGAAGGCGTAGTGCTGGGGGGCGACGTCGCCCGTGGAGCCGGCGACGTCGAGGGAGACGCCGTTGCCCACTTCCACGACGTGGAAGGGGCCGAAGTGCTTCGCGGGCGCCAGGCCCAGGACCTCGGTGAAGAAGGTGGCGGTCGCCTCGGGGTCCTGGGCGCCGACGATGGTGTGGTTCAGGGTGACGGTCATGCCGGCAACGCTATTGACCGGCCGCGTCCTGCTTCGGCCCATTTCGCCGGACCGGCGCCGGCTGCGCCGCCGGTGAGAGGTCGCCGAGCTCGGCCGCCCGCCACAGGTACCAGCTCGCCGCCGTGCGGTGCGGCGCCCACCGCTCCCCGTGGGCGGCCAGGGCTTTGGGGGTGGGCAGGTCGGCGGCGCCGGTCACCAGGGCGAAGCCCCGGCGGACGCCGAGGTCGCCGGTGGGCAGCACGTCGGGGCGCCCGAGGTGGAAGATGAGGAACATCTCCGCCGTCCAGCGGCCCACGCCGCGCACGGCGCTGAGACGCTCGACGATCGTGGCGTCGTCGAGCGCCCTGGCCTCTTCGAGCGTGGGCACCTCGCCGTTCGTGCAGCGTGCCGCCAGGTCGGCGAGGGCCAGAGCCTTGGCCCGGGAGAGGCCAGCCGCACGGAGGCCCTCGTCCGGGGTGGCCAGCACCGCCTCGGGCGTGAACGCCGCCAGCGCCGCGACGAGGCGGCCGAAGATCGTCGTGGCCACCGTGGTCGAGAGCTGCTGGTGGACGATGGCCTCGGCCAGGGCGGCGAACGTGCTGGGGGCGTGGCGGAGCTCGGCCTCGTACGGCCCCACCAGGTCGATGGCCAGCCGGAGCACGGGGTCGGCCGCCCGCAGGTGCGCGACGGCTCTCGCGGCGGCGCCCGCAGCGCCGGGTGCCGCCGCAGCCGCTGCCTTCGGCTCAGCCATCGAACAGCGTGGGCGGGCAGGCGGCTGCCCCTTCGATGGCCAGCATCCGGCGCTTGGTCGTCGCGCCGCCCTCGGCGGAGAAGCCGCCGAGCTTCCCTCCCGCCGCCACCACCCGATGGCAGGGCACGACGATGGGGAAGGGGTTCCGGCCCAGGGCCTGGCCCACGGCCCGGGCCGCGCCCGGCTCGCCCAGGCGGCTGGCCACCTCGCCGTAGGTGAGCGTCTCACCTGGTGGGATGGACCGCGTCACCTCGTAGACCTGCCGGTGGAAGGCGGGCACGCCATCCATGTCGAGGGGGACCTCCCGCAGGTCGCGACGCTCGCCCCCCAAGAGGGCGACCATTGCGTCGATCGCCCGCCGCACATCGGCGGGCGGCTCGGCGGGGCGGGCCCCGGGGCAAGACCGCCGCAAGCGCGCCCGCGTGGCCCCTTCGTGCCGCTCGGGGAGCTGGATGCCCGTGAGGCCACGCGGCCCCCAGGCGATCCCGCAGCGGCCTACGGCCGTTTCGAAGAGGGTGCAGCCCAGCGTTCCCATCGCGCCTCCCCACGTTGTCTACCTGATAGCCCACTCGTCGACCGCCCGGTTACTCGGCCACGATGCAGAACTGGTTGCCGTCGGGGTCGGCCAGGACGATCCAGCCGCCGTCCCCTTCGACGAAGCGCTGCACCTCGGTGGCGCCGAGGCCCTGGGCGCGGGCCACCTCGCCCGGCAGGTCGGCGGTGAACAGGTCGAGGTGGAGGCGGTTCTTGCCCACCCGCGGCTCGGGCACGACCTGGAGGAACAGGTCAGGCCCGCCCTTGGTCGGGTCGGCGAGCACGGCCGAGCTCTCGTCCGCGGAGCCCGGCTCGTAGCCGGTCATGGCCTGCCAGAACGCGGATGCCCTGGCCAGGTCGTTCGTGTCGATGCCGACGTTGCCGATGCGGACGCCCATGTTGTTCCCCTGTCTCCCCAGCGCGCTGCGCTGGCGTAACCTGTGTTGGACGGACACTAGTCACGTAACCGTTGACCGTCAATCACTGGTTTCAACGAGGCGAGATGCCAGAGCACGAGGAGCCGGCTCCCCTGCCCCTGCGTTGGGTGGAGGAGCTGGTCAACACCCGCAATGTCGAGGACGGCAGCGACGAGCTGGCTGATCCCGCCGCGCTGGCGGCGTGGTTCGTCGGGCGCGGGCTGCTGCCCGCCGGCGCCCCGGTCGACGAGGCCGGACGAGCCCGAGCGGCCCAGGTGCGGGAGGGGTTGCGGGCCCTGATCGCCGCCAACAACGGGGGAGAGCCACCTTCCCCTGCGGCCGAGGGCGAGGCCGGCTCGCCCGAGGGCGCCGGCTCGCCCGACGGAGGGGCTGCCGTGGCCGACGGGGTCGAGCCCGGCGCCCTCGACGCCCTCGCCAGGACGGCGCCGGGCCTGGCCCTCGTCCTCGAGCTGGGGAGCGGGCGTCCCCGCCTCGTGCCCGCCCACCCGGGCACGGTCGACGGCGCGCTCGCCGCGCTTCTCGCCGCCGTGGCCGAAGCCGTGGCCGACGGCAGCTGGGCCAGGCTGAAGGCGTGCCGCGAGCCGGGCTGCCGGTGGGCGTACTACGACCACTCGAGGAACCGCTCACGGGCGTGGTGCTCGATGGCCGTGTGCGGCAACCGGGCCAAGGCACGCGCCTTCCGGCGCCGAGGGCGCTGAGGCCCCCCGCCGACGCGGGCGTTCTCGGTGCCTGCCGTACTAACTGCTGGGACCTGACCGCACCGAGAAGCGGGGTTCGGGTGCGCCTGGCCGGGTCTGGGTAAGCAACGCGGGCAGGTCCGCCCCGGGCCTGCCCGGAGAGGAGCGCCATGGACGACGTCACGCCCATTCCCGACCCCATCCCCGGCGACCCCGACCCCCTCCCGACGCCGGAGCCCGTCCCCCAGCCCATCCCCGACCCGAACCCCATCCCCGAGCCGCTGCCCCGCTGAGCGACCCCTGGCTCGACGCCCGGCCGGCACGCCGTCCGGATCGTCGGGGCGCCGGCTGGCCGGCCCCGGCCGCCTCACCAGCAGGGCGCCGGAGGCCGAGTCCCAAGCGCAGGGGCGCGGGAACCGGTCGACTGGGGGCGCATGCCTGCCGCGTCGGCCCCGCGTGCGACGCTGATCCGGTGCCCGAGCTGGCCGGACGTCTCTACATCCCGAAGCTGTATCGCGTCGACGCCGAGCGATCCCAGGTCGTGGGCGTGCTCGAGCGAGCCGTGGACGCCAGTGGCGGCCGGGTCGTGTACAGCTCGTTCCGGCATCAGCGAGTCGCCCCGATCTACATCGGTGCTGAGGACGGCGAGGGGCGCCGCTACGGCATGCTCGTCTACCCCTTCACCACGACCAAGCGGTCGACCAGGAACCGGCCGTCTGACGAGCACCGCGCGCAGATCCGCTTCGGCGACCCTGTCCGGGGCCGCGACGAGAAGAACCTGATCGCGCGTGACGTCGCCGGAGTGGACGTGACGCTCGTGCTCGCCGTCGACCCCGAGCAGGGCTTCATCGTCGGGCTCGATCCCCTCGTCTACGAGGACCTCCCCATGGGCATCTCCGTCTACTACCGGGACCGCCACGTCGCTGCCGCGGCCGGGCTGGGTTGGGCGGTCTGGGAGCGCGCCAAGAGGGGCGGCAAACGACGAGCAGGGTGGGAAGGGCTCGAGACCCTCGTGGGGTTCAGACCCGAGCGACTCCTCGACTACGTGCGCTTCGAGGCGAAAGCCTCCGCCCTCGGGCTCGACCCTGGCCTGCGGGCGATCCTGGCCGAGCGTTCGGCGACCGCCACCGGCCGGCACGACCTCGAGGCACTGTTCGACCTCGACGCCAGGGCGATCCTCGACATCGTCGAGGCCAACTTCCGCCTCGGCGTCGCTGTGCGGGGTGGCGTCGCCGAGCACCACCTCGCGGCGGTGCTCCGGGACGACCCTGCCGTGAGCGCGCTGCGGCCGATCGACGTCGACGGCCAGCCCGACTTCGAGGTCTCGCTCGTCGGCGGCCGCACGTTGCTGGTCGAGTGCAAGACAGCCAGCCAGAAGCGCTACAAGGGCGGGGACTTCAAGGTCGAGGCGCAGAAGACCCGTGACTCCGCGGCAGGCCGCAAGTACACCTACGACCAGTTCGACGTCCTCGCCGTGTGCCTGTTCTCGGCCACCGGACGCTGGGAGTTCCGCTTCCGATGGGCCGCAGAGCTCTCCCCGTGGAGCCTGGATCCTGGTCGGCTGGCCCCGATCCAGCGGATCGACCCTTCATGGCCAGCCTCGTTGGGCGACCTCGTCGGCGAGGTGGAAGCGGGCGCTACTGCGCCGCGATGACGCCGGCCGCGACCTGCGCGGCCAACTCGGGCGGTACAGAGTTGCCGATCTGGGACTGCACCGAGGCCCGACGGCCGACGAAGGTGTAGTCGTCGGGGAAGGTGAACAATCGCCTCAGCTCCGGCACGCGCAGGCGGCGGTTCTCCCAGTGGAACGGGCCGACGTTCGGCCCTGGCTGGGCCTGGATCGTTGGAGCTGGTCGATGAGGATCGAGCTTCAGGAGGAACGACCAGTAGCGTGACCGCCACGTGAAGAGCGGGTCGGGGTGGCCGCGCTCGGCGGTGAAGTGCAGGTAGTTGTCACCGGGCGGGATCTCGGGCAGGAGGTGCCCCCACCTCCCGCGCACGACTTCTCCCAGCTCGGGCTCGGACACCAGCCCGGCCAGGGCCTCACCAGCGGTCTTGTGCGGCAGGGGCCCGCTACTGACCTTGCGCCGCTCCCAGGGACCGTGGTGGGTAGGGACGGGAATCTGGGGCAACTTGTCGCGCCTGCCGCCGCCCACGATGAACAGCCGCGGCCGTGCCTGAGGGACGCCGTAGTCGGCGGCGTTGAGGACCCGCCAGCGGAACTGGTAGCCAGCGGCGTCGATCTCGCGGAGGAGGCGCTGGAACGCCGGCTTGCTCGCCCTGTTGTCGAAGGTGAGCGCGTATACGTTCTCGAGGATGAAGAACCTCGGCTTCGCCTCAGCGAGGACGCGGGTGTACGCCTGCAGGAGGCTGGCTGCCGGGTCGACGCCGTCGCGCTTCCAGTCGAGCCAGAAGCCCGATTTCGAGAAGGCGACGCACGGCGGTCCTCCCACGAGCAGTTCGGGCCGCTCCTGTCCGCTGAGCCCGCCGGCACGCAGGATGTCGCGTGTCGTGACGCCGCCGGTTGCTGGGGCCGCGAGGCCGTGAAGGTCGGCCCGGACCACCTCACGGAGCTCGGGGAAGAACGTCGGGCCGTTCTTCTCCATCGTGTCGACCGCGTCCTCGTCCCACTCGACCGCGGCGACGGTCCGGAACCCGGCCGCCTCGACGCCGAGGTCGAGCCCGCCGGCACCGGAGAAGAGCGAGATGGCAGCACCGGCGGTCACGTCGACAGTCTGGCGCGTCGCGCCGGGCGCGGTGTGCACCCTGCCGCCCCCCAGCAGGCTGAGACGGGCACCGTTCCTGCGAGGGTCGACGCGCGGGGCTTGCACGGCCAGGAGTAGACCCGGGTGGTGTGACATTCAGCGAAGGGGCGCCGTCCGCGGCTGGGTGGCCCTGAGCCGTGTGGAACGAGGCCTTGCGCCGGCAGCCCGGGGATGGGGATAGTCGTCTCCATCCGTGTGGGGGGCGCTGCGGCGCGCGGCACCAGGAGGAACGCGGTGGCCGAACTGTTGCTCGTGGGCGTCACCCACTACCCGCCCTTCGCCTGGCGGGACGAGGACATGGCCGGGATCCTGCGGGGGATCCTGAAGGACCCTGGCATCCCGGCCGAGGCCAAGGACCCTGCCGGTTGGCCCGAGCGGATGCGGGCCGAGTGGGGCGCCGACGAGGCCCGCTCCTCGGCCGCCGCCCACCGCCAGCACCTCGTCACCGGCTTCGACCGCGCCCGGGAGGCCATCGAGGACTTCGCGCCCGACTTCCTCCTCGTCTGGGGCGACGACCAGTACGAGAACTTCAAGGAGGACCTCATCCCGCCCTATGCCCTGCTCGCCTACGACGACCTCGAGGCCGAGCCCTGGGCGCACGCCCGCTTCCCCAACGTGTGGGGCGAGGAGGCCGACGCCAAGGTCAAGGTCAGGGGCCGGCCCGACGCTGCCCGCTGGCTCGCCGGCCAGCTCCTCACCGACGGCATCGACGTCGCCTACGCCTACAAGCCCCTCCATCACCCGAGCCTGGCCCACGCATTCCTCAACACGGTCCTCTTCCTCGACTACCACCGGGTCGGCTTCCCCTGGCCGATGGTGTGCATGCCCATCAACTGTTACGGCAGCAAGGTCATCTCCGCCCGGGGGGCCTTCGTGCCCTTCGGCCGACAGGTCGAGCCCGACCCTCCCGCCCCGAGCCCGAGGCGCCTCATGGACGTCGGCGGCGCCGTCGCCCGTCACCTGGCCGACAGCCCCTGGAGGGTGGCCCTCGTGGCCTCCTCCTCGTGGTCCCACGCCTTCCTCACCGACCACCTGTGGCGGCTGCGCCCCGACACCCCCGCCGACCGGCGCCTCTACGACGCGCTGGCGACGAGCGACTTCGCCACCTGGGAGAACACCTCCCTCGCCGAGGTCGACCACGCCGGCCAGCAGGAGCTGCTCAATTGGTTCACGTTGATGGGCGCCGCCCGGGAGCTCGGCCGCACCCCTGACTGGAGCACCTTCGTCGAGACGTGGTGCTTCAACTCGAACAAGGTCTTCGCGCTGTGGAGCTAGATGCAACTGGCCGGCTGGCCGGCAAGGTGGCCATCGTCACGGGCACGAGCCCCAACATCGGGGGCACGATCGCCTCGGGCTTCGCCGCCCAAGGGGCGGCGGTCGCCTGCAACGACCGGCGCGCCGAGGTCGCCGAGGAGCGTGCCGAGCGCATCCGGGCCGAGGCCGGCAAGGCCATCGCCGTGCCCGGCGACGTCACCGACCCCGAGGCCGTGGGCGCCCTCGTCGACCGGGTGCTCGGGGAGTGGGGCCGCGTCGACGTGCTCGTCAACAACGCCGTGCGCTTCAACACCAAGGGCGTGCTCGACATGCCGGTCGAGGAGTTCCGCCACCAGGTCGACGTCATTCTCGGCGGGGCGTTCCTCATGACCCAGCGGGTGGGCTGGGCCATGGTGGAGGCGGGGCGGGGCGGGTCGATCGTGAACATCCTCTCCACGGCGGCGTGGCAGGGACAGGCCGGCAACATCGGCTACTGCACGGCCAAGTCAGGCCTCGTCAACTTCACCCGCTCGGCGGCCATGGAGCTGGCGCCCTACGGCATCCGCGTCAACGCCTTCACGCCTACGGCGACCATGCCGGTGGACCCCCAGCTCGCCGACCGTTTCCGGCGCGCCACTGCTGGGAGCACGAGCATGGACTTCGCCGGCCAGTTGCCCCTCGGGCGCCTGCCGACGCCGGCCGACTACCTCGGGGCGCTGGTCTACCTGGCCTCGGACGAGTCGGCCATGACCACGGGAACGAACATCACCGTCGACGGTGGGGCGTTGGCGAAGTACTGGCCACAAGCGCCGGCGCGGCGCGAGGGGGGAACACCATGAGCACCAGCGAGGACCGAAGCGGAGCGGAGGACCGCAGCGCATGAGCACCAGCGAGGACCGAAGCGGAGCGGAGGACCGCAGCGCATGAGCACCGTCATGAGCACGCCGAGCATTCGATCGTTCGTGGTCGACGACCGCGACAAGGGCAGGTTCCGGGTCAACCGCCGGGCGATGGTCGACCCCGAGGTGCTGGCCCTCGAGCGGGAGCGGGTCTTCGACCGCTGCTGGCTCTACGTCGGCCACGAGTCCGAAGTCGCCGCCCCCCACGACTTCCGGGCCCGTACCGTGGCCGGCCGCCCCCTCATCTTCACCCGCAACGGCGACGGCCACGTGCAGGTGTTCATCAACTCGTGCACGCACCGCGGCGCTCTCTTGTGCCGGTCCAAGGCGGGCAACGGCCGATTCCTGCGCTGCTTCTACCACGCCTGGACCTTCGACACGTCAGGCAAGCTGGTCGCCCTGCCCGACGAGGACGCCTACGGGCCGTCCTTCGACCGGGAGGAGCTCGGCCTCGGGGCGCCGCCCCGAGTCGAGTCCTACCGGGGCTTCTGGTTCGTGAACTACGACGCCGACGCCGTCGACCTCGTCACCTACCTCGGTAGCGCCGCTCCGGTGCTCGACCTGTTCTGCGACCAGGGCCTCGAGGACGGCCTCGAGATCCTGGGCGGCACCCACGAGTACTCACTGCGGGCCAACTGGAAGCTGCTGGTGGAGAACTCGTTCGACGGCTACCACGCCATGCCCACCCACCAGCGCTACATGGAGATGGTGCAGGCCTCGGGCGTGGACCTGTCGCGCCGCTTCGGCCCCTCGCCGGACGGCCTGCCCCGGTCCTGGGCGCGCGAGCTCGGCAACGGCCACGGCATGGTGGGGGGCACCGCCGGGCTCGGGCGGGACCTGCCCGAAGGGCGGGCCAAGGCGTACGACGCGGCGCGGCGCGCCCGGTACCGCGAGCTGTTCGGGCCGGAGAGGGCCCGGGAGATGAACGGCTCGCGCAACCTGTTGATCTTCCCCAACCTCATCGTGATCGACTTGGTCATGGGCATGGTGGTGCGCACCTTCGAGCCCCTCGCCCCCGACTACCAGCACGTCACCGCCTGGCAGCTCGCCCCCCGCAACGAGGACCCCGAGCTGCACGCCCTCCGCCTCGACAATTTCCTCACCTTCTGGGGCCCGGGCGGGCTCGCCACGCCCGACGACGTCGAGGCGCTCGAGTGCTGCCAACGGGGCTTCGCCGCCGCCAAGGAGCTGGCCTGGTCGGACATCTCCCGGGGGATGCTGAAGGCCCACCCCAACTCGACGGACGAGCTGCAGATGCGCACGTTCTGGCGGCGCTGGGACCAACTCGTGAACGGCACGGCCATGAGCTACGAGCACCGGGACGCCTGAGCTGAGTGGCGACCACCGTGAGCAGCCTCGAGCGCCATGCCTTGCGCCTCGAGGTCGAGGAGTTCCTCTACCACGAGGCCGACCTGTTGGACCGCTGGGACCTGGAGCCCTGGCTCGAGTTGTTCACCGAGGACGGCCAGTACTCGGTGCCCCCCACCGACCGGCCCGACGCCGACCCGCGCCAGCACACGTTCCTCATCCACGACGACCGGTTCCTGCTGGGCCAACGGGTCAAGTCGCTGCTCATCAAGACGGCGCACGCCGAGTGGCCCCACTCGCGCACCCGGCGACTCGTGACCAACGTGCGCGCCAGCGAGGACGACGCTGGCGTCGACGTGGTGGCGGCGTTCGCCGTCTACCGGATGCGCTACGACCTGGTCGACACGTACGTCGGCACCTACCGACACCACCTGGTGCGGGGCGACGCCGGGCAGCTGCTGTTCCGGCACCGGATCGCCGTGCTCGACCTCGAAGCGCTGCGCCCGCAGGCCAAGGTCAGCATCATCCTGTGATCGTCGACCTGCACACCCACGTGCTCTCGGCGCGCCTGCCCCACCTGGCGGCCGAGACGGGTGACCCCCGTTGGCCCCGGGTGGTGCCCGAGACCGACGGCCCCGAGGTCGGCGAGGTCCGGCTGGGCGACGACGTGTTCCGGGTGGTGCGCCGGCCGTTCTGGGACACCGCCGCACGCGTCGCCGACATGGCCCGCCACGGCGTCGACGCGCAGGTGGTCTCCCCCATCCCCGTGGCCATCACCTATTGGGCGGAGGGGGCCGAGGCGCTGCGCTTCGCCCGGGCGCAGAACGACGAGATCGCCGAGATGGTGGCGGCGTCGGGGGGGCGGCTGCTCGGGCTCGGCACCGTGCCGCTGCAGGACCCTGACCTGGCCGTCGCCGAGCTGGCCCGGGTGCGGGGCGAGCTCGGCCTCGCCGGCGTGGAGATCGGCACCGTGGTCGGCCGCCGCGAGCTCGACCACCCGAGCCTGCGGCCCTTCTTCCGGGCCGCGGCGGAGGGGGGCGTGCCCCTCTTCGTGCACCCCATCGACGGCAGCGGTGTGCTGCGCTGCTCCTCCCCGCTCGTGGACTTCGGCCTCGGCATGCACGCCGACTCGGCGCTGGCCGCCACCGCGTTGGTGTACGGCGGGGTGCTGCGGGAGTTGGGCGACCTGCGCGTCTGCCTGTCCCACGGGGGAGGCTCGTTCCCCTGGGCGCACCCCCGTCTGGCGTTGTTGCGGGCCAAGGAACGCGCCGCGCTCGACGAGGACGTGGCCCGGCTGTGGGCCGACTGCCTGGTCTTCGATGCCCAGCACCTGCCGCTGCTGGTGGCCCGCTACGGCGCCGGCCATGTCGTGCTCGGCAGCGACTACCCCTTCATCCCGCCATCGGTGCACGATCCCCGAGCGCCCCTGGCCGAGGCGGTGGAGCTGGGGCTCGTGTCCGAGGCGGACGCGGCGCGCGTCCGCGGTGCGAACGCGCTGGACTTCCTGGGTTCGGCCGAGGCGCGCGCCCTCGTCACACATCTGCTCTAGCGATGGGCCATCGCCACTTGTAGGGTCTTCGCCGAAGCGGGCCGAGCGACGAGAGGGACGCCATGGAAACGACGACGCCCATCCCCGACCTGGTCGCCGCGACCCAACGTGTGGCAACTGCCGACGCCGCTCTCCTACGGGCGCTCGAGACATGGCGGCTCAAGGTGGCTGCCGAACTGCAGGGCCTGTCGGACGCCTTCGACCGGCACGTGGTCGCCGTGGACGCGCCCGACGGTCTCTACGACGACACCATCGCCCACGAGCCTCGCCTCGGGCACCAGGTGGACGTGCTGCGCCGTGAGGAGCGGTCGTTGCGGGCCGCCCTCGACGAGGCCCTCGTGACGCTGGCCGAGCCCCGCCTCGCCGCCAACCCGATCCTGGTGAAGGGCCTCCACGCCATGGTGCACGAGGTGGTGGGGCGACTGCAGCGCTACAACGGACGTGCCGTCTCGCTCAGCTTCGACGCCGTCAACGTCGACTTCGGCGACCCCGTCTGAGCTGGCGCCGACGCGGGGCGCCGTCAGTAGTCGAAGATGTGATCGACACCGGTGCCGGCGCGAAGGTTCGTGCACCGTTGCGGTGCAAGATCCTTCGCGCTTCCGTGGCCCTGGGGGAGCTGGCGGATCACGCCAGCTCGGCACGGCGAGGTGCGCCGCCACTGGCCTCGGCGGCGCCGCCCGGGGGCGCGGCGAGACCGTCGAGCACCATGGAGACCAGGTGCTCGGCGATGAGCTCGGGGCTGCCCCGGCTGGGCCGGTACCACTCTGCCGCCCAGTTCATGGCGCCGAAGAGCAGCATGCGGACCACGTACAGGTCGAAGCCGGGGCGCAGCTCGCCGGCTTCCTCGGCTTCGGCGATGAGCGTGCTCCAGTACTCCCCGTACGCCTGCTGGTCGGCGTAGTTGCGCTTCTGGACCTCCTCGGGAACCTGCCCGATGATGCGGGCGTGCGCCGACGCGTAGTCGCCCTTGGCCAGGATCGTGCCGATGTGGGCCCGGAGGGCCGTGCGCAGGCGCTCGATCGGCGGCGCCCCGGGCCCGAGCGCCTCCACCCGCGAACGGGTCGCGTCGAAGGCCCGCTCGATGCCCAGGCGCAGCACCTCCTCGACGAGCGCCTCCCGCGAGTCGAAGTGGTAGTAGAGGCTGCCGGTCTGGATGCCGGCCTCCGCGGCGATGTCCACGAGCCGGGCGCCCGAGTAGCCGCGCTCGCTGAAGACCTTGGCCGCCGCGTCGAGGATGCGCAGCCGCGTGCGCTCGGACTTCGAGGGTGGCACGGCCACATTGTGCTGGCTGCCGGCTGGTGGGGGAAGCCCGCTTGCCCGAGAAACCGAATCCGAAGTAGATCCTTGCCACCGAGCCCCGAGGGCCGGCCCGCCAGGTCGTGACCAGCGCGAAGGTTCCTGCACCGTGGCGGGTGACGCCCCGACGAATTTTGGCGCTGGCGCTCGACTGAGGCGAAGCTCGCCACACCATCGCTGGTGTCCTGGAAGGTTCGCCGAATTACCGGCATGATCAGCCTTCCAGGACACTAGGACGACGCTGACGAGGGGGAGCTGTGGACC
>WHTX01000061.1:0-6901 GCA_009377505.1 Acidimicrobiia bacterium | reverse complement strand
TGTGGACCTGGGGTTCGAGGGACGGGTCGTGATCGTGACGGGGGGCGCCTCGAACATCGGGCGGGCCATCTCCCACGAGTTCGCCAAGGAGGGCGCGACCGTAGCGCTCCTGGACCGTGACGAGAGCATGGCCAAGCGAACCGCGGCCGAGATCGCCGCGGCCGGTGGCAAGGTCGCCGCCTACACGGTCGACCTGACCGATGTGGAGGGCACGGCGGCCGCGGCGGCGTCGGTCGAGGCCGACCTCGGCCCCGTGGCCGTCCTCGTGAACAACGTGGGCTGGAACGGGACGGCCGAGTTCTTCTTGGACCTCACCCCCGAGCGCTGGGACCAGGCCTACAAGCTGAACTTCTTCCCCGCCCTCAACGCCACGCGGGCCGTGCTGCCCAAGATGGTCGAGCGGCGGGAGGGGGCCATCGTGTCGATCTCCAGCGACGCGGGCTTCGGCGAGTTCCGCATGGCTGACTACGGGGGCATGAAGGCGGGGGTGATGTCCTTCACCCGCACCATCGCCAAGGAGTACGGCCGCTTCGGCATCCGGGCGAACACGGTCTGCCCCGGGCTGGTCATCCCCGACGAGGGCGCCATCGGCGAGGGCAGCCTCTGGGCCAAGGACATCAAGATGGGGCCCAGCCAGATCAGCAACATCGAGTCCGGCATCCCGCTGCGGCGCCGCTCCGAGGCCGTGGACATCGCCTGGGCGGTGCTGTTCCTCGCCTCGGCCCAGGCCCGCCAACTGTCGGGCCAGGTGCTGAGCGTGTCCGGTGGATTCGCCATGCCCCGCTGACCCCGGAGCCAGCGGCCCCGGAGCCGGCGGAGCAGGAAAGTCGGCTCGCCGCCGATGAGTTCGGCCCGCACCCGTAGTCAGATGGTCAGGATGCTGTAGGAGGCGCGCCATGACGACCATCAGCGTGGGGACCGACAAGGGCCTGTTCCGCTTCGAGCGCACCGCCGGGGGGTGGCGCCAGGAGCCCGACGTCGGGTTCCTCGGCTGGAGGGTGACGGCGCTCGGCCGCTCGCCCTCGGGCCGCCACCTGGCCGGGGTGAGCAGTGGCTGGTTCGCCCCCGCCGTGCACCGAAGCGACGACGGGCACACGTGGTCCCAGGTGGTCGACGGGCCCGCCTACCCCGAGGGCGGGCCCGAGCTCAGCCAGATCTGGAAGTTCCTCGCCGCCGGCGACCGGCTGTTCTGCGGGGTGGCCGATGCCGGCCTGTTCCGCTCGGACGACGACGGGCAGACGTGGCAGCCGGTCAAGGGCCTCAACGAGCACCCCACCCGGGGGCGCTGGCAGCCGGGCGGGGGCGGGCTGTGCGCTCACGCCCTCCTCGCCCACCCGACGAACCCGGCGCGGCTGTGGTGCGGCATCAGCGCCGTGGGCACCCTGCGCAGCGACGACGGCGGCGACAGCTGGCAGCCGTACAACGACGGCGTGGCGGTGGCCGCCCCCGACGACCCCGGCGCCACCACCGACCTCGACCCGGACGGCATCGGCTACTGCGTGCACGGCCTGGTGCTCGACGCCGAGGACCCCGAGCGGGTCTACCGCCAGGACCACATGGGCGTGTACCGGTCGAGCGACGGCGGCGAGACCTGGGAGGTGGCCGAGACCGGCCTGCCCGCCCGCTTCGGCTTCCCCATCGCCCGCAGCGGCCGGCGCCTCTTCGTGGCGCCCCAGGCCAGCGACGAGCACCGCATCCCCCCCGGCGGGCGGCTCCGCATCTACCGCAGCGACGACCGGGCCTCGTCATGGGAGGAGAGCGGGACGGGCCTGCCCGACACGCCCGTCTACGCCGGCGTGCTGCGGGGCGCCCTCGACGCCACCGACAGCGGGATCGTGGCCTTCGGGACCACGTCGGGCGACCTGTGGTGCAGCGGCGACGCTGGGGAGCGGTGGGAACAGGTCGACGTGCGGCTGCCGCGGGTCTTCGCCGTGGCAATCGACGAGGGATGATGGCCGCGGCGACGGTCCGGCTGCCGCGCCTGCTGTTGGCCCAGGCCGGCAACCAGCGCACCCACGAGGTGGAGGCGGCCACGGTGCTCGGCGCCCTCGACACGCTCTGCGAGCGGCTACCCGCGCTGCGCGTCCACATCTTCGAGCGCGCTGGCGTGCCCCGTCAGCACGTCAACTGCTTCCACAACGGGGAGATCCTGCGCTTCCGGGGCACGCTCGAGATCCCCATCGAGGACGGCGACGAGATCGACGTCGTCCAGGCCGTCTCCGGCGGCTGAGGCGCCGGGGCCGGCCGAGTCAGGCCTCGTCCATCCAGGGGAAGCGGGTGCCCTCGCCGAGGGGCGGGAACGCCGGCGGGCGCCCTTCGAGGAAGGACCCGACCCCCTCCTCGAAGTCGGCGCCCTTGGTCGAGAGCCGCATCAGCTGGTCGCTGTCGGCCACCGCCTCGTCGAGGGTCATGGTCTGGTAGCGCCGGAGCTGGCGCTTGATGGTGGCCATGGAGGACGGCGACGTGTTGTCGGCGGCGTCGCGGGCGTAGGCCATCGCCACCTCCACCACCTCCTCGCGGTCGTGCAAGGAGTTGACGAGGCCGATGCGCAGGGCCTCGGCGGCGTCGAAGGTGCGCCCCGAGACCAGCAGGTCGCTCGCCGCGGCGTAGCCGACGATGCGGGGCAGGAGCCAGGCGATGCCGTACTCGGCGATGAGCCCCCGCCGGGCGAAGGCGGTGGTGAAGCGGGCCTGGGAGGCGGCGAAGCGCACGTCGCACTGCAGGGCCTGGACGAGCCCGACCCCGGCGCCGCCCCCGTTGACGGCGGCCACGAGGGGCTTGTCGACGGTGAGGGGGAACGTGGTGGGGACCTTCGTGTTCGGCAGGGGCTCGTCACCCGGCCCGCTCGTGCCGCCGAGGTCGGCGCCGGGGCAGAAGGCCCGGCCCGCCCCGGTGACCACGATGGCCCGGGCCTCGCGGTCCTCGTTCGCCTGCGCCAGGCGGGCGAAGTAGGCGAGCTCGAGCGCGCCGGTCATCCCGTTGTTGCGCTCGGGGCGGTTGAAGGTCACGAGGGCGACGCCGTCGCGCACCTCGTACCGGCAGAGCTCGTCGTCCGTCGTCATGGCACGCCCTCCAGGTCGCTGCCCAGCCTCGGCTCGGGGCCGGTCGTCGAGTACTACTCGATGCCGACGGGCGCATGCCCATGGGCCCCCGGCACAGGGCACGCGCTGCTGGGCAATCCACCTCGCCGGCCCCCGGTGCGGCCGATCTTCTCCAGAGATGTCCTCGAGGCGGAACAGCTTCGCCCCGATCACGTGAGCCATGTTGGTACGAGGGTCGGGCAGGCGGGATCGCCGCAGCAGGGCGAGGGCGCTCGGGGCGCGGGCGGAGCAGATCCTCAACTTCGCGGGCGAGGGCGTGTACACCACCGACGCTGCGGGCCGCTGCACGTTCGTCAACGAGGCAGCTGCCCGCATGTTGGGCACCGACGTCCACCTCCTCCTCGGCGCCAACGTCCACGACACCCACCACGTCCCCACCGGCGTGGCCGGCGTGGCCGGCGCGGCCTGCCGGGTGTGCACCCCCGTGGCCAGCGGCGGCCTCTCCCGCGGCGAGGACCAGCAGTTCACGCGTGGCGACGGCGCCCAGTTCACCGTCGAGTACACGACGACCTCGATGTACGAGAACGGCGAGCTGGTCCGCATCGTCACCTTCAACGACATCACGGAGCGCAAGCGGGCCGAGGCCGCGCTGCGTGAGTCGGAGCTGAAGTTCCGGGCCGTGGCGCAGACGGCGAACGACGCCATCGTGTCCGCCGACGCGAACGGCGACATCATCGCCTGGAACCGGGGCGCGCAGCTCGTCTTCGGCTACGAGGAGGCCGAGGTACTCGCCAAGCCCCTCACGATGCTCATGCCCCCCGAGTTCCGCGAGGCCCACAACAGGGGCATGGGCCGCTTCCTCGCCTCGCGCCAAGCGAAGGTGATCGGGACCACCGTCGAGGTCGCCGGGCTCCGCAAGGACGGCACGACCTTCCCTGTCGAGCTGTCCCTCGCCCACTGGGAACAGGGCCCCGACACGTACTTCACCGGCATCCTGCGCGACATCAGCGAGCGCAAGCAGGCCGAGGTCGCCCTCGCCCGCGAGGTCTCCTACGTCCAGCTCCTCGAGTCCGTCGCCGTGGCCGCCAACGAGGCCTCCGACAGCAGCGAGGCGCTGCAGTTCGCAGTGAGCCGCATCTCGGCGCACACGGGCTGGCCCGTGGGCCACGTCTACCTGGTCGACGACCAGGAGAAGGTCCCCCTCGTCCCCTCGGAGATCTGGCACGTCGCCGAGGGCACCCCCTTCGAGGAGTTCCGCCGGGTGACCCAGCGCACGCCTCTGCCGCGGGGGGTCGGCCTACCCGGGCGGGTGCTGGCCACCGGCCAGCCAGCGTGGATCAGCGACGTCACCGAGGACGCCAACTTCCCCCGCGCCCGCACGGCGCAGGCGCTCGGCATGCGGGCCGGGTTCGCCTTCCCCGTGCTCGTCGGGCGCGAGGTCGCGGCCGTCCTCGAGTTCTTCACCGCCGAAGCACTCGAGCCGAACGAGTCGATGTCCGAGGTCATGGGCCAGATCGGCACGCAGCTCGGGCGGGTCATCGAGCGGGAGCGCGCCGAAGCGCGGCTCACCCACCACGCCCTGCACGACCACCTGACCGGCCTGCCCAACCGAGTGCTGTTCCTCGACCGCCTCGCCCTCGCCCTCGAGCGGACCAAGCGCCACGCCGGCGTGGCCGTGCTGTTCCTCGACCTCGACCGCTTCAAGCTCGTGAACGACAGCCTGGGCCACGAGGCCGGCGACCACCTGCTGGTGGCGGTGGCGTCCCGGTTGAAATCCGTGATCCGCTCGGGTGACACGGTGGCCCGCTTCGGGGGCGACGAGTTCGTGGTCGTCTGCGAGAACCTCGCCAGCGAGGAGGACGCCGCTGGCGCCGCCGAACGACTGCGGGAGGCCCTCTCGGCGCCCTTCCTCGCCGATGGCAACGAGGTGTTCATCACGGTGAGCATCGGCATCGCCGTGGCCGACGGCGCCGATGCCACCCCCTCCGCCCTGCTCCGGGACGCCGACTCCGCGCTCTACCGGGCCAAGGACGAGGGCCGCGCCCGCCACGAGCTGTTCACCGAGGCCATGCGGGCACGAGCCGTCCAGCGCCTCGACACGGTGAACGCCCTGCACCGCGCCGTGGAGCGCAACGAGCTCCGGGTCGAGTACCAGCCCCAGATCGCGCTCGGCAGCGAGGCCATCGTGGGCATGGAGGCGCTGGTCCGCTGGCAGCACCCCGAGCGCGGCTTCGTGCAGCCCACGGACTTCATCCCCCTCGCCGAGGAGACGGGGATCATCACCTCCATCGGGCGCTGGGTGCTACGGGAGGCCTGCCGGCAGGGCCGGCTGTGGAACGACGTCCACCCCTCCGCCTCGGGCCTGGCCATGAGCGTCAACCTGTCGGTGAAGCAGTTGCAGCAGTCGAGCCTCGTGGAGGAGGTGGCCGAGATCCTGGCCAGCACGGGGTTCAACCCCGCGAACCTCGTGCTCGAGATCACCGAGTCGGTCCTCATGTTCGACACCGCCGCGACCTTGGACCGCCTCGAGCAGCTCAAGGCCCTCGGCGTGCGGCTGGCCATCGACGACTTCGGCACCGGCTACTCGTCGCTCACCTACCTGCGGCAATTCCCCATCGACGTGCTCAAGATCGACAAGTCCTCCATCGACGGCCTGGGCGGGGACCACGACCAGTCCGCGGTGGCCAAGACCATCGTGCGGCTGGCCCAGACCCTGCGCCTCGAGACCGTGGCCGAGGGCGTCGAACGGATCGAGCACGTGCGCGAGCTGCAGACCCTCGCCTGTGACCGCGCCCAGGGCTTCTACTTCGCCCGGCCGCTCGACGCCCGCCACCTCGACCAGTTGCTGCGCCAACAGTTCGGCGACGCCCCCGGCGCGCCGACGGACCTCCTCGCCCTCGGGAGCTGATGACCATGGACGGACACCTGCCCGGCTCGCACGGCGAGCACGAGCTGCAAGAGCGCTACCAGACCACCCGCCGCGCCCGGAACTTCTACGAGCACCAGGTGCTCGACCACCTCAACGAGGACATGCGGGCCTTCGTGGGCCGGATGGAGATGGTCTTCGTCGCCACCGCCGACAGCCACGGCGAGTGCGACGCCTCCTTCCGCGCCGGCCTGGCGGGGTTCGTCCGGGTCATCGACGAGCGCACGCTCATGTACCCCGAGTACCGGGGCAACGGGGTGATGGCCAGCCTCGGCAACATCTCGGAGAACGCCCACGTCGGGCTGCTCTTCATCGACTTCTACCGCGACACGGTCGGCCTGCACGTGAACGGCCGCGCCCACGTGGCCGACAACGACGACGTCGTGGCGGTCGCCGGCCAGCCCCTCGAGGTGCTCGAGGACATCGTGCAGGGGGGAGGCCGCCGCCCGGAGCGCTGGGTCGTGGTCGACGTCGAAGAGGCCTACATCCACTGCTCCAAGCACATCCCCTTGATGCTCAAGGCCGACAAGTCCATCGCCTGGGGCACCGACGACGCCGTCCGCAAGGGCGGCGACTACTTCGGGGCCCGTCGGAGCCAGCCCGCTCCGGCCGAGGCCGCCTGCGCCGGGGCGCCGGCCCGCAGCTGGCGCCGCCTCCGTTCCCGCCGCGGCTGAACGCCCTCACCCGTATCGTGTCGGCTCGACGAAGGGACCTGAGATGCCCCTACCCCTCAGCGAGGCGATGGCGGACTCCGCCGACGCCGCGAGCGGCAAGGCCAGCCAGGCCCGCCGCACCCTGAGCTACCTGACGAGCTCGGCGCTGGCCGGCGCGTACGTCGGCGTGGCCGTCGTGCTGCTGGTGACCGTCTCCGCGCCCTTCGCCGCCGCCGGCTCGCCGGGCACGAGGCTCGTGCAGGCGGCGGTGTTCGGGATCG
>WHTX01000060.1 GCA_009377505.1 Acidimicrobiia bacterium | reverse complement strand
CGGCCGCGACCCGGCCCACGGGGGGCCTCGTGCGCCTGGCCCTCGTGCCCCACGAGGTGGTCCCGGCCAAGGGCCGCCAACTCGGGTTCTGGGGAGGGGAGACCCAGGCGGCCGAACGGGCGGGCCGGTGCCTGGCCCGGGCGGCGGCGCTGCTCGGGCCCGACGCCGTCGCCGTGCCCGAACGCCGGGGCGGGCGCAACCCCGACGAGCAGTTCCGCCTCGTCCCCATCGGCGTGGCCGACCTCGAAGACCGCCGGGCCCCCCCTCTCGACGCTCCCTGGCCGGGCCGGTTGCCCTGCTGGCCGGCCAGTGTGGCCACTGCGCCCCAGCCCGCCGAGGTGCTCGACACCGAGGGCCGGGCGGTGACCGTCAGCGGCCGGGCCGTGGTGAGCGCCCCGCCGGCCCGGGTGCGGGTGGGCCAGGGCCCCGCCGTGGAGGTCGAGGCGTGGGCCGGCCCGTGGCCCGTCGAGGAGCGGTGGTGGGACGGCGACGCCCGCCGTCGACAAGCCCGTCTCCAGGTCGTCCTGGCGGACGGGGTGGCCCACCTGCTCGTGCTCGAGGGCGGTTCGTGGGCGTGCGCCGGCACCTACGACTGACCAGCGCCTACGACTGACGACCCACTGCACCTGGACGGGGCCGGCCGTATCCCTACAGCGGTCGGACCGGTGGTCGGCGGGGTGGTGCTCCCCTCCAGCCCGGGTCCCAGTGGCCGGCCGGCGTCGTCTCGCCACGGCGCCGGCCGGCCGGCTTCGCGAGCGGCGGCCACCCCGCGGCGACAGCACCCGGTCAGGGCCGCAGATCCAGGTGAGCGGGCGGGCGGCGTTAAGATCGCCGAGCCGCGCCGGTGCGCCCGGCGTGCCCGCCGAGTCAGACCACACCCTTCTGGAGGGACTGCACATGGCCTTTGAACTGCCTCCGCTGCCGTACGCCTACGACGCGCTCGCGAGCACCATCGACGAAGAGACCATGCAGATCCACCACGACCTGCACCACCAGGCCTACGTCAACAACGCGAACGCGGCGCTGAAGGACCATCCCGAGCTCGAGTCGAAGTCGGCCGAGGACCTTCTGCGCGACCTGGGCTCCGTGCCCGAGGCCATTCGCGCCGCGGTGCGGAACAACGTCGGCGGGCACCTCAACCACAGCCTCTTCTGGCAGGTCATGGGGCCCAACGGCGGCGGCCAGCCCTCCGGCTCCCTCGGCGACGCCATCACCTCCACGTTCGGCAGCTTCGACACCTTCAAGACCGCCTTCAACGACGCGGGCGCCAAGCGCTTCGGCTCGGGCTGGGCGTGGCTGGTGCTGAGCGGCGGAAAGCTCGCGGTCGTGAGCACGCCGAACCAGGACAACCCCATCAGCGACGGCCAGCAGCCGGTGTTCGGCAACGACGTGTGGGAGCACGCGTACTACCTCAAGTACCGCAACCGCCGTCCCGAGTACCTCGCCGCCTGGTGGAACGTCGTCGACTGGAACGCCGTCTCCAAGCGCTTCGACACGCTCAAGTAGCCGCCGAGAAGACGTCAAGGCAACGGCTCGGGACGGCCGCCGGCGCCGTGGTGCCGGCGGCCGGGAGGTCTCGTCACGTGGTCGAACTGTAGGCGGCCCTACTCGACGAGACGTTCGAACACCTGTTCCCTAGACTGGGTGCCATGGGATGGGGCAACCCGCCGCTGCCGTGGTCCGAGCTCGCCCGGCGCCTCTCCGACGGGCGAGCCCCGGGCCCCCACGCCGCCGCTGGCTACCCCGGCGCGGACGGCGGGGACAGCCCGGCCTGGTCCCGGCACCGCCAACCCTATGAGCCCCGCTCTCTCCGCCGCCCTGCGACGTCGGCGGTCCCCTACGCCGAGCTGCACTGCCACTCGAACTTCAGCTTCCTGGACGGGGCCTCGCACCCCGAGGAGCTGGTGGAGGAGGCGGTGCGCCTGGGCCTCGACGCCTTGGCCATCACCGACCACGACGGCTTCTACGGGGTGGTCCGCTTCGCCGAGGCGGCCCGCACCCACGGCCTGCCCACGGTGTTCGGGGCCGAGCTCACCCTCGATGCCCGCACGGCCCGGGCCGGTGGCGCCCGCACAGCCCCGAAGCCCGACCCCGACGGCCACCACCTCCTGGTGCTGGCCCGTAGCCCCGCCGGCTACGCTCGCCTGGCCCGGGCCATCAGCACCGGCCAGATGGCAGGGTCCAAGGGCCTGGCCCGCCTCGGTCTCGAGGACCTCGCCCGGCTCGGGGGAACAGGCACGGGCGACCCGTGGCTGGTGCTCACCGGTTGCCGCAAGGGCCTCGTGCCCAAGGCGCTGGTGGACGAGGGCCCAGCTACGGCCCGGGCCCGCCTCGACGAGCTGGTGGGGCTGTTCGGGGCGGGAAACGTCGCCGTCGAGCTGTGGGACCACGGCGCCCCGCTCGACTCGGCCCGCAACGACGCGCTTGCCGCCCTGGCCGTGCGCTGCGGGGCCGGGCTCGTGGCCACCAACAACGCCCACTACGCCACGCCGTCGCGCCAGCAGCTGGCCACGGCCCTGGCCGCGGTGCGCGCCCGGCGCTCCCTCGACGAGCTCGACGGGTGGCTGCCGGCCAACTCGGGCGCGCACCTGCGCTCGGGGGCGGAGCAGGCTCGTCGCTTCGCCCGCTACCCCGGCGTGGTGGAGCGGGCCGCCGAGTACGGGCGGGCGTGCGCCTTCGACCTCCAGCTCGTCGCCCCTCGCCTGCCGGACTTCCCCGTGCCTCCCGGCCATACGGAGATGACCTGGCTGCGGGTGCTGGTGGCGGAGGGGGCGGGGCGGCGTTACGGCCCCCGGCCGCTGCGCTGCGGCTGCGGCGGTGCGCAGGCGCGCTGCCGGGCCTGCCGGGTCTACGCCCAGATCGACCACGAGCTCGACATGATCGAGGTCCTCGGCTTCCCCGGCTACTTCCTCACCGTGTGGGACATCGTCCGGTTCTGCGAGAGCGCCGACATCTACTGCCAGGGGCGGGGCTCTGCGGCGAACTCGGTCGTCTGCTACGTGCTCGGCGTCACCAAAGCCGACGCCTTCGACCTGGGCCTGCTGTTCGAGCGCTTCCTCTCGCCCGAGCGGGACGGGCCGCCCGACATCGACCTCGACATCGAGTCCGACCGGCGGGAGGAGGCCATCCAGTACGTCTACCAGCGCTACGGTCGGGAGCGGACGGCTCAGGTGGCCAACGTGATCACCTATCGGGCCCGCTCGGCGGTGCGGGACATGGCCCGGGCGCTGGGCCACGCCCCCGGCCAGCAGGACGCCTGGTCCAAGCAGGTCGACCGCTGGGGCTCGCTCGGCTTCACCGTGGACCGGAGCGGGGGCGCGGCGGACGGCACGGACATCCCCCCCGCCGTCGTCGCGCTGGCCGCCCAGGTGGAGGGCTTCCCCCGCCACCTCGGCATCCATTCGGGGGGCATGGTCATCTGCGACCGGCCCGTGGTCGAGGTGTGCCCCACCGAGTGGGCACGGATGGCCGACCGCTCGGTGCTGCAGTGGGACAAGGACGACTGCGCCGCCGTGGGCCTGGTGAAGTTCGACCTGTTGGGCCTCGGGATGCTGTCGATGCTGCACTACGCCGTCGACCTGGTGCGGGACTTCCACGGCGTCGAGGTCGACCTGGCCGACCTCGGGCAGGAGGACGAGGTCTACGACATGTTGTGCGAGGCCGACTCCATCGGCGTGTTCCAGGTGGAGAGCCGGGCGCAGATGGCGACCTTGCCCCGCCTGCGCCCCCGGCACTTCTACGACCTGGTGGTGGAGGTGGCGCTGATCCGCCCCGGGCCGATCCAGGGCGGCTCCGTGCACCCCTACATCCGGCGGCGCAACGGGTTGGAGGAGCCCACCTACCTGCACCCGCTGCTCGAGCGGTCGTTGAAGAAGACCCTGGGCGTGCCGCTGTTCCAGGAGCAGCTGATGCAGATCGCCATGGACGTGGGCGGGTTCAGCGCCGCGGAGTCCGACCTGCTGCGCCAGGCCATGGGCTCCAAGCGCAGCCACCAGCGGATGGAGCAGCTCCACACGAGGTTCCTCGAGGGTGCGGCCGAGCGGGGGGTGACGGGTGAGGTGGCCGCCCAGATCTGGGAGAAGCTGGCCGCGTTCTCGAACTACGGCTTTCCCGAGAGCCACTCGGTGTCCTTCGCCTACCTGGTCTACGCCTCGTCGTGGGTCAAGTTGCACTACCCGGCCGCCTTCTGTGCCGCGCTGCTGAACGCCCAGCCCATGGGCTTCTACTCGCCCCACACCCTGGTGCAGGACGCCCGCCGCCACGGGGTGGAGGTGCGGGGGCCGTGCGTGAACGCCTCGTCGGCGGCGGCCACGCTCGAGCTGTGCCCGTCGTCAGCCGGCGGGGCGGCGGTGCGCCTGGGGATCGGCTCTGTGCGTTCCGTCGGTGACGAATTGGCCGAGCGGATCGCCGAGGGGCGGCCCTACGAGACGATGGAGGACGTGCGCCGGCGGAGCGGGGCGCCGCTGGTCGCGCTGGAGTCGCTGTCGGTGGCCGGGGCGTTCAGCTGCTTCGGGCTGGAGCGGCGGGAAGCGCTGTGGGCGGCGGGGGCGGTGGCCCAGACCGGGGACGACCGCTTGGCGGGGATCGTCACGGGCGAGCAGTCGCCGCAGCTGCCACCCATGTCGGCGCGGGAGGCCTCCCTGGCCGACCTGTGGACGACGGGCATGGCGCCCGACGGGCACCCCACGAAGTACGCACGGGAGGGGTTGGACCGGCTGGGCGTGGTCACTGCCGAAGGCCTGAAGGAGGTGAGGGGGGACGCCAAGGTGCTGGTGGCGGGGGTGGTCACCCACCGTCAGCGCCCGGCGACGGCGCAGGGGGTGACGTTCGTCAACCTCGAGGACGAGACGGGGCTCATCAACGTGGTCGTGTCCAGGGGGTGCTGGGCGCGGTACCGCCGGGTGGCCAGGGAGGCGCCGGCGATGCTGGTGCGGGGCCGGCTCGAGCGGGGCGACGGCGACGTGCTGAACGTGGTGGCCGAGCGCCTCGAGCCCTTCCCCGTCGAGTTGGCGGGCGTGAGGTCGAGGGACTTCCGCTGACGGTGTCGTCGGTGGGAGCTGGCGTGCCCGCCCGGTGCCCCGTCGTGCCGTCGCGCTGCCGAGGGTGGCGGACGGCGCCCGTCCTGTGGCCCGCGAGCTCTAGGCCAGCAGCCGCGAAGGATCCTCCACCCCCATGGTGGAGGATCCTTCGCGCCCCCGCATCAGCCGACGACACCGCCGACGAGGCACGCCGGGAAGGCGAGACCATGCCGACACGCCTGCCCTGGCAGCTGTCCAAGCCGGTGATCGCCGCCATCAACGGAGCCGCCGTCGGCGTCGGCACCACCTACCCCCTCCTCGCCGACCTTCGCTTCGTGGCCGTGGACGCGAAGATCAGCTTCGCCTTCGTTCGCCGCGGCATGATCCCCGAGCTCTCGTCCCACGCCGTGGCCGCCAGGGTCCTGGGCCTCTCGGGCGCCGCCGACCTGCTCCTCACCGGTCGCATGATCACCGGCCGCCAGGCCGCCGACCTGGGCCTTGCCTCCGCCGCCCTCCCCGCCGACCAGGTGCTCCCGGCGGCGATCGAGCGCGCTCAGGAGGTCACGCTCGCCGCCCCGGTCTCCGTCGCCATCGCCAAGCGCCTGCTGTGGGAGCCGCTCCTCGCCGACATCGAGGCGACCGCTCGCAAGGAGAACGAGCTCTTCGCCTGGGTCGGCCGCCAGGCCGACGCCAAGGAGGGGATCTCTTCCTTCCTCGAGCGCCGCCCGCCGGCGTGGACGATGAGCCCCGCCCGGGACCTGCCCGCCTGGCCGAGCTGACAGCCACCCGCCAGCCAACGGAAACTGTCAACTTCGCCGGGGCGAACCCCCCACCCCGTTCCAGCTGGAACGCGTCGATCACTCAGCGAACGGTGACCGGCGCTGTCCGCCACTTCATCGCCTCGAAGGGAACCGCCTCGCCGAAGTGGTAGCCCTGGGCGAAGTCGCAGGCCAGGGGCAGTAGCTCGCTCACCTGTGACCGGACCTCGACGCCCTCGGCCACGGCCTCGAGGCCCAGGCGGTGGGCGAGGGTGACGATGGTCTGGGTGATCGCCCGGTCCTCGGGGTTCGTCACCAGCCCGCGCACGAACTCCCGGTCCACCTTCAACAGGTCGAGCGGGAGCTTCCGCAGGTACCAGAGGGACGAGTAGCCGGTCCCGAAATCGTCCACCGCCACCCGCACGCCCAGCTCCCGCAGCTCGCCGAGCACGCGCATCGACCGGGCCACGTCGGACATCACCGCGCTCTCGGTGATCTCGAGGCAGAGGTGGCGGGGGTCGGCGCCCGTCTCGTCGATCAGCTCGCTGATGCGCTTGCCCAGCCAGGGCTGGCTGAGCTGGGTGGCGGAGAGGTTCACAGACACGAGGTGCAGCTGCGGCCCGATCTCGCGCTGCCACGTGGCGATGGCTCGGCAGGCCTGCTCGAGCACGTAGCTGGCCACGTCGTCGATGAGCCCCGACTGCTCGGCGATGGCGATGAAGCGCTCGGGCCTCATGAGGCCCCACTCCGGGTGCTCCCAGCGCACCAGGGCCTCGGCGCCGACGCGCTCGCCCGTCGCCAGGCGCACGATCGGCTGATAGTGGACCACGAGCTGGTCGAGCTCGACCGCCCGGTGCAGCGCGCTCGCCGTCTGGAGGCGGGCCAGGGCCTTGTCGCGCATGGTGAAGTCGAAGATCTCGTAGCGGGCACGGCCCCGTTCCTTGGCCTTGTACATGGCGGCGTCGGCGTCCCGCAGGAGCGCCTCGGGGTCGGGCGACGCGCCCATCACGGCGATGCCGATGCTCGCCGAGACGTGCACCTCGGTGCCGCTGAGGCTGAAGGGCGGGTCCATGTTCTCGCGAACGCGGGCGGCGATGGCCTCGGCCTGGTCGACCGACTCGAGCTCCTCGCAGAGCACGACGAACTCGTCACCGCCGAAGCGGGCCACGAGGTCGCTCGGGCGCATGGCGTCGCGCAGCCGCCTGGACACTTGGACGAGGAGCTGGTCGCCGGCGTTGTGGCCGAGGCTGTCGTTGACCAGCTTGAAGTGGTCGAGGTCGAGGAAAAGTACGCCGAGGAGGCGTTCGCGCTCAGCAGCGCGGGCGGAGACGAGCCCGAGCCGGTTCAGGAACATGACCCGGTTCGGGAGCCCGGTCAGCGCGTCGTGCAAGGCCTGGTGGCGGGTCTCCTCCTCGGCGCTGCGCCGTTCGAGTGTGAGGGCGAGCTCGTTGCCCATCCAGGACAGGAAGGTCAGCTCGTGGTCGCCGAAGGCGTATGGGCGCCGGCTCGAGATGGTGAGCACGCCGTAGACCTGCGCGTGGCCCCGCACGATGATGCTCACCGCGCTGGCGAGCCCCAGCTGGCGCTGTGGCCTGGTGTCGAAGCGCGCCTCGTCCCCCAGGTCGTTGCTGAGCACCGCCTCACCGAGTTGCACGGCGTAGCCCGGGCCGGAGTCGGCACCGATCTCGAGCACCAGCTCGCCCACGGCCGGCTCGAGGGGCCCGACGGCGGCCTCGAGCAGCAGCGTGCCCTCGCTCGGCGCCACCCGGTACAGCTCGCAGGCGTCGACGCCGAGGGCTAGCTCGATCTGGCGGACCGCGAGCTCGGCCAGGCCGGCCATGTCGGTGCCGGCGAGCGCGGCCCGGCCCACGGCGGCGATGGCAGCCTGCTCGGCCTCGCGGCGGCGCTTGGCGGTGACGTCGCGGGCGTTGATGACGATGCCCTCGACGGCCAGGTCGTCGAGGCGGTCGGACAGGCTCAGCTCGGTCCAGCGCTCGGCCCCGCCCGTGTTGCGCAGCCGCACCTGGACGAGCCGGGGGGTCGGGCCCTCGTGGCGGCGCAACGCTTCGACGGCACGTTCCAGGTCCGCCACGTCGTCGGGGTGGACGAGCTCGGCCAGGCCGCGCCCGAGGACCTCACCAGGGGGCGTACCGGTGGCCTCCTCGATGGCGGGGCTGGCGAACTGGAGCCGGCCGTCGCGGTCCACGACGACGAGGACGTCGGCGCTGTGCTTGACGAGTTGGCGGTACCAGCGGTCCCGGCGCCCGGTGGCGGCTCGGGCCCGTTCGACGTCGCCGACGAGGAAGACGACACGGGTGAGCACCAACAAGCCGGTCACCGCCGAGCACAGGGCCAGGCCGGCCACGTCGACGCGCAGGTCGAGCACGTGGTTGAGCGCCGCCCCGGCGGGCCCCGCCACCTGGGACGCACCGAGGACGGCGAGGCGGCTGCGCGATACCGTCACCGGCGGGGCCAGGCCCGGAGCGCTGAGCCTGCCCAGCTCGGGGTGCACGAGCCCGCCGGACACGAGGCCCCAACCGGCCACGGCCAGCCCGACGGCGACAGCCTCGCCGCCCGACACGCTCGCGGCGATGGCGACGAGCTGGAGCGTCGTGCCTGCGGTGACCAGGAGCCCGCCCGCCGCCAGGTAGCGCCCGGCGGGCTGGGGCGGCAGGGACGCGAACACCAACCGGGCCACGGCGGCCACGGCGAGCGCGCCGAGGAGGGGGACGAGCAACGTGGCCAGGTCGGTGTCCGGCTGCTGGCGGCTCACGCCGTAGGCGAGCTGCCAGGTGAAGGCGACCCCACCGACGGCGACCACGATGGTGTCGATCGTCCCCTGGCCGTCACGTGCGGCGCGCTTGCGCTCGGCGACGAGGAGCAGCGCGGCGAGCACGATGACGGCGCCGCCGACGAGGAGCCCGCGGCCCAGCACGCTCCCGTCGCCGACGAGCAGCGCCCGGCCGGCGATGGCGGCCACCGAGCCCGCGGCGGCCAGCGCCCAGCGCCATCTGCCGACCACCGGGCGCCTGATGAGGCTGGTCGCGGCAGAGGTGGCGACGAGCCCGGCCGTGGCCCACAACGCGGCGGAGACCACGTCGGCCGAGCTGCTGGCGGCCACGAGGCCCCCGACCACGGCCCACCCGACGGCGATGACCAGGGGCGGTCGGGACATGGGGGTCAATCGGCCGACGGCCCGGCCCGGTGAGCTGCGGGGCGTTACGAAACCACGCAGCGCGCGAAGAGGCTCGGCCACGTCGACGACCAGCTCGCTCCGAGGGCGATGGGCAGTGCGCCGAGGTGCACGCCTACCGCCGCTGCGACCGCCGGATAATCTGCGGGCAGCGATGGACAACAGACGCCGCAACCTCCGGGTCATGCTCGCCGAGGCGAAGGACACCTCCGAGCTCATGGTCGACCTGGCCTACGCCGCCCTGTACTTCGGCGACCCGGACATGGCCGAGGAGGTCGACGAGCTCAACGACGACCTCCACGAGCTGGCCAAGGACATGCGCAGCGTGTGCGTGCTCGCGGCCCGCAGCCAGAGCGAGGCCGAGGCCATGGGCTCTGTGCTCCAGGTGGTGAGCGCCATCCAGCGCATCGCCGAGGACGCCGTGGACATCGCCCGCATCGTCACCCACCGCCTGGGCATCCCCCGCGAGCTGGTCGCCGACCTCTCGAACGCCGAGGAGGTCTCGCACCGGGTGCTCGTGCGCGAGGGTTCCCACATGGCCCACCGGCCCATCAGCGGCCTCGAGCTGCCCACCGCCACCGGCATGCGGATCACCGCTATCCGGCGGGGCAGGGAGTGGATCACCGACGACATCGACGGTGGCCTGTTGCTGCTGCCCGCCGACGTGCTGTTCCTCCACGGGCCACCCGTCGGCATCACCCGGGTGCGCGAGCTGGCGGGCGCCCCGTACTGGCACCCCCCGACCGTGCCGAGCGGTGAGGCGGGCGCGCTGAGCGAGCTCGACCGGGCGGTCGACATCCTCGTGGAGATGAAGAACCTCTCCGAAGTGGCGGTGGGCCTGGCCTACTCGGCCCTCGTCTACCGCGACCCTGTGCTCGCCGCTGAGGTCCGCTACCTCGAGGACCGCCTCGACGACATGAAGGACCGCCTCGAGCTGTGGGTGCTGCGTGCGGCCGGGGCTGGGCTCGAGCCGGGCACACTGCGGGGCCTGCTCCGCTTGGCGGGGGCGGCGGAGGACATCGGCGACCAGGCGCAGCAGATGGTGTGGCTGGTCGAGGAGCCCGACGACCTGCACCCCATCCTCGCCATCGCGCTGGGCGAGACGGACGAGGTGGTCGTCCAGATGCCCGTCGGCGTTGGCTCCGAGGCGGACGGGGCGACCCTGACCGAGCTCCAGCTCAACCTCGAGCCCGGTTTCCACGTGCTCGCCATCCGCCGCGGTGGCGGCTACGTCTACCGGCCGCGAGGCGCAGTGAACCTCTACGCCGAGGACGAGATCCTGGCCGAGGGCCCCTACGAGGGCCGGGCGCTCTTGGCCGAGCGGCTGGGCTGGCACCTCGAGGCCGACGACGAGACCGGCGAGTTCGACCTCGTGCCCCTGGCCCGGGTGGCCCCGTGAGCGCCCCGGGCCCGCGCGGCCGGCAGCGGGTTGGCACAAAGAGCGGCCTGGGCGGCCGGGAACGGATGGGCCGATGAGCGGGGAGTTCCTGTCCCCGGAATGGTTCGCCCGGCTCGACGCCGCCGCTGCCGGCGCCGCGCCGCCCTACCGGGGCCCCGGGCTCGTGGTCGAGGTGCGCGTGGTCGGTGGGGACGACGGCCCCCTGACCTACCACGTCGTGCTCGAGGACGGTGCGCCGCTCGCCTACCGCGTCGGCCCGGCGGACGGTGAGGCAGATGCCTCCTACGACCAGACCTGGGAAGACGCCGCCGCCCAGGCCGTGGGGCGCTACGACCCTGCCGTGGGGTTCATGCAGGGCACTCTCAAGGTGAAGGGCTCGTCCCGTCCCCTCTTCGAGCTCTTCCGTCTCTGGGCCGACCCCGCCCACCGGGAGGCCCTCGTCCGCCTCGGGCTCGAGGCCGGCCTCGGGGCTTGACGTCCGCCGGCCGCCCCCGGTCAGGCGCGCTGGGCGTCGCGTAGCGCGGCGTAGCCGATCCGGCGGGCGCCACCGAGGAGCTCGTTGACCTGGGCGTCGCTCGTGGCGAGGAGGTGGTCCTCGACCTGGCCGGGCCAGTCGGGGGCGTAGGCCCGTAGCTCGGGGCTGTCGACGGCGGGGTGCAGCACCAGCTCGGTCACGCCGGCGGGCAGGTCGGCCAGTTTGGCGACGAGCTGGGGGCGGGAGCGGGCGTACAGCACGTGGTCGGCGCACAGCACGCCCTCCTCGGCGGCGAGGCGGCGGTAGGGGAAGCCGGCCAGGCGCTCCTTCGCGGCTGGGGGCAGGCGCACGGGGAGCCCGTGGTCAACCGCCAGCTCGACGTACACATCGAAGAACTCGGGCCGGAGGGCGAGCGCATGGAGATGGCTACCGAGGTGGGTGACGTCGAAGCCCCACTGCGTGGCTCGCTCGAGCTGCGCCCGGCACTCGCGGCGCACCTCCTCGACATCGGCGTGGTCCCACAGGTCCGAGGTGGTGCGGGGCAGGCCGCCGTCCCCGTCGAGCAGCGACGGCGCCAGGGTGAGCGGGCCCCAGCGGTACAGCTCGTGCTCGGCGTTGAGGGTGAGCTGCACGCCGATGTCGTCGCCGGGGAGGTGGTTGGCGGCGGCGTGGCGGGCCCAGGGGCTCGGCATCATCACCCCGGCCGTGGTGCCGATGCCGACGCGGAGCGCGCTGTAGACGCCGGCGTTGGCGGCGTGGCTCACGCCCAGGCCCTCGCAGGTCACGATGAGCAGCCGGGCGTCGCCGGGCACGCCGAGCTGCTCGAGGAGAGCGGTCACGGCGCAGCACGCTACCGGCCGCCCGCGGCCAAGCTGGTGGGGCCGCCCGCGGCCAAGCTGGTGGGGCCGCCCGCGGCCAAGCTGGTGGGGCCGGGCGGGTGTCTCCTGTCGCTCACCGCTTCGGGGCGGGGCACGCCCCCCACAGGCCCAGGCCGGCCCGGGAAGCGGCGGACTCGGCCGTGCCCAGCTCGGGGGCGAAGGTGACGTTGGGCTCGATCCGCAACGTCGTGGCATAGCCTTCGGCCACCATGCGCAGGTTCACGAAATCGCCGTCGGGCAGGAAGAGGTAGGCGAGCAGCCGGTCGTAGTCGTCGCGCTCCTCGACGTCGCGCAGCAGGCGCACCTCGGCACCGGGAGGGGCCAGGGAGGCGAGCCGGTCGGCGGCCTCGGGCCCGAAGCACTCCACGGGGCTGTCCGGCTTCTTCGTCTCGGGGGTGTCGATGCCGATGAGCCGGACACGGTCGTCTCGGTCGCCGAGGCGGAGGACGAGGGTGTCGCCGTCGACGATGCGCTGGACCGTGGCGGGCGCCCCCGCCACCTCGGGCGCCAGCGCCGCGGGGGCGCCACCGGTGCCCACCTCCGCCGCCGCCTCGGCGCTGGGTGGGCCCACCGTCGCCGGTGGGCCCGGGGCGCGACAGCCTCCCAGCACGAAGAGCATGGCGCCCATCGTCACCAGGGCGCCGGGGCGAGATCGGGAACGGGTCACAGCAGCGCGCATCGAGGGTCCTCGGGTCGGCGTCTCCGACAGCGGCGGTCTGCCCCGCCGCGAGGCCCCGGGCTGCTCGGGCCCTTACAGGCGCTCGATGATGGTGCCGGTGCCGAGGCCACCGCCGCAGCACATGGTCACGAGGCCGAACTGGCCGTCGGTGCGCTCGAGCTCGTGGAGAGCCTTGGTGAGCAGGACCGCCCCGGTGCCGCCGAGCGGGTGGCCGAGGGCGATCGCGCCGCCGTTCGGGTTCACCTTCTCCATGTCGGGGTTGAGCTCCTTGGCCCACGCCAGCACGACCGAGGCGAAGGCCTCGTTGATCTCGGTGACGTCGATGTCGGACATGGACAGCCCGGTCCGCTCGAACAGCCGGTTGGTGGCGTCGATGGGGCCGGTCAGCATGAGCACCGGGTCGACCCCCACGAGGCAGGTGTCCACGATGCGCGCCCGGGGTCGAAGGCCCAGGGCCTCGGCCCTCGAACGCTCCATCAGCAGCACGCCGGCCGAGCCGTCCGAGATCTGTGAAGAGGACCCGGCCGTGTGGACGCCGTCGGGGCGGGCGACGGGCTTGAGCTGGGCGAGCTTGTCGAGCGTCGTATCGCGCAGGCCTTCGTCCCGGGCCACCGTGTGGGTGGTGCCGGTGGGCTTGCCCTCCTCGTCGACGTCGGGGGCCTCGATCTCGAGGATCTGGGTGTCGAAGCGGCCCTCGGCCCAGGCGCGTGCGGCACGCTGCTGGGAGAGGAGGCCGAGCTCGTCGGTGTCCTTGCGGGACAGGCCCCACTTCTCCGCGATGCGCTCGGCGCCCTCGAACTGGGAGGTGAACTCGTAGTTGGCGAAGTAGGACTTGGGGACGGCGCGGCCGAGGCCGAGCTTGCGGTCCGAGTTGGAGCCGATCGGGATGCGCGACATCGACTCGACGCCGCAGGCGAGCGCGCTGTCGACCACCCCGGACTGCACGAGGGCGGTGGCCAGGTTGGTGGCTTGCTGGGACGAGCCGCACTGGGTGTCGACCGTGGTCGCCGCCGCCTGGAGGGGCAGGCCCGCAGTCAACCAGGCGGTGCGCACGACGTTGAAGGACTGCTCGCCGACCTGGCTGACGCAGCCACCCACCACCTGGCTGATCTCGGTGGGGTCGACCCCGGACCGGCGGACGACCTCTCCCTGGACGTGCGCCAGCACGTCGACGGGGTGGATGGTGGACAGACCGCCGCCACGCCTGCCGACAGGCGTGCGCATGGCCTCGACGATGACGACTTCGCGCATGGTCCGCGAGCCTACTCACCCGGCGGGGGCCTGGCCCGGGGCGGGGTCACGCTGCGCTCGGGTGGCCCTCGGCGCCCGGGGCGTTCCGCCGGGAGTCCGTGAGGGCCTGGCGCGCCCGGGCGAGTCCGCGGCGGCCGACTTCCTTGGTCTGCTCGTCGAGGCGCCAGTCGACGTCAGTGGGGTCTATGAGACGGAGCTGGAAGGTCATGGGGACCACCATGCCGACGAGGTGTGACACTTTGCGATGGGTAGGTACCCGCGCTGCCTCGGTCGGGTACCCGCACCGTTGCGGTACCCGAACCGTCGGTCGGCCACGCCGAGTACGGCCGCCGCCTCGGGCGGGGCCCCGGGACACCTCTCATCCTCGGGCTCGCCATCGTCCGCCCAGGTGAGGTCGCCGGGCCACGAGCCTCGTGAGACATCACGGCTAGTGTCCCCGGGCGTTCCCCAAAGCACCACGACCGTCGGGACACGAGGGAGACCAATGCAGCGCTACGGCATGTCGATCCCCTTCGGAGGGGTCCCGCTCCACGCCCAGCGCGAGTGGGTGGAGGAGCTGGTGGACCTCGGCTACACGGACGTGTGGTCCTCGGAGGCGGACGGGGCCGACGGCTTCACCCCCCTGGCCCTGGCCTCGGTGTGGGCCCCGTCGCTGCGGCTCGGCATCGCCATCATCCCCGCGTTCACCCGGGGCCCTGCCACCCTCGCCCAGTCCGTCGCCGCCCTGTCCCAGGCCGCCCCCGGCCGCTTCGTGCTCGGCCTCGGTAGCTCGTCCAACGTCATCGTCGAGCGCTGGAACGGGATCCCCTTCGAGGAGCCCTACAAGCGCACCCGTGACGTGGTCAGCTTCCTGCGGTCCGCCCTCGCCGGGGAGAAGGTGACCCAGCAGTACGAGACGTTCCGCGTGGACGGGTTCCGCCTCGGCATCCTGCCCGAGCAGCCCGTGCCCATCATGGTCGCCGCCCTCCGTGAAGGGATGCTGCGCCTGGCGGGGCGCTCGGGCGACGGGGCCATCATCAACTGGCTCTCCGCCGAGGACGTGCGCACGGTCGCCCCGGTCGTGCACGGCCAGGGCGAGGGCAAGGAGATCATCGCCCGCATCTTCGTGGCCCCGACGACGGACCGCGAGGCGCTCTACACGCAGGCCCGCTTCGCCATCGCCGCCTACCTCAACGTGCCCGTGTACGCCCAGTTCCACGACTGGCTGGGCCGCGGCGAGGTGCTGGGCCCGATGTGGAAGTGCTGGAAGGAGGGCGATCGCAAGGGGGCGCTCGCCGCCATCCCCGATTCCCTCGTCGACGAGCTCATCGTGCACGGCTCGCCCGAGGAGTGTCGCGAGCACATCGGGCGCTACGTCGAGGCCGGCGTTACGACCCCGGCGCTGTCCATCATGCGCTTCGGCGACGTCGACCCCCGCCAGGCCATCCGCGACCTCGCCCCCCGCTGAAGCCCCAGCTCCCACTCCTACTGGCCCAGCGTGCCGCCGGTCGTCGAACTGCAGCAGGTCCGCGGTGGGGGTCTGCGCGGCGTCGACCTGCGCGTGGAGCCGGGCGAGCGGGTGGGCGTCGTCGGGCTCGCCGGCTCGGGCGCTTCGTCGGTGGTGCCCCTCGTGGTGGGTACCGCCGAGCCTGATGCCGGGCGGGTCGTGCGCGAGGGCCGCGACGTCACCGGGCGCCCTGTCGGGGACCGCCCCGGCGGGCTCGGCTGGGTCGGCCGCGCCCCACACCCCTTCTCCGGGCTCAGCGTGTACGAGAACGTGCTGGTCGCCGCGCTGGCCAACCGGCGCTGGCGGCGTCGTTTCGCCGAGGCGCACGCTCGCCGCGCCGTGCTGCGCCTCGGCCTCGCCGACCTGGCGGACGTGGCCGCCGACGAGCTCGACGCCGAAGGTCGCTGCCGCCTCGAGGTGGCGCGGGTGGTGACAGCGCCTCGGCGGATGGTGGCGGTCGACCACCTGGCCGAGGGCCTCCAGCCCGGCGTGCGGGCCGAGCTCGCCCTCGCCCTCGCCGAGGTTGCCGCGGCAGGCGCCGCCGTGCTGTGGGCCGACGCCGCGGACCAGCCGCCCCCGGGGGTGGACCGCCTCGTCGTGCTCGCCCAGGGCCGCGTCGTGGCCGACGGGCCTCGCCACGAGGTCCTCGCCGGTGACGAGCTGCGCGGCTTGGCGTTACGGCCCGAGGGGCCGGCGAGCCGTCATCGGGCCCCCGTCCCGAGCGCTCGGCCGGTGCTGGTGCTGGAAGGCTGGCGCTGGGACGGCGGTTCCCCGGGTGCAGGGGCTGACCTCGTGCTCGGGGAGGGTGAGCTCGTGCTCGCCAGCTCCGCCCTGGCCGCCCGGCCGAGGGGGCTCGTGCGCAGCTTGGCGGGTCTCGAGCACGGGGAGGGCGGCCTCGACCTCGACGGCGCCGACCTCGCCTCGCGCCGGGCGCGCACCCGGGCGGCGCAGGGCCTCGGCTTCGTCCCCCGGTCGGGAGGCGTCGACCCCGCCTCGACGGTGGCCGACCACCTCGCCCTGGGCCGGGGTACGGGCCGCCGGGGGCCGTGGACGTCCTCGGCCCTGCTCACGGTCATGCCCGAGCTCGCGCCCCTGCGGGACGAGGCCGTCGGCGAGCTCGTCGCCCTCGAACGGCGGCTCGCCTCCATCGCTCGGGCGCTCGCTGGCAACCCGATCGTGCTCGTGGTGGAGGACCCCCTCGCCGACCTCGACGAGCGGGCCGGGGCGGTCGTGGCCGACGCCCTGGCCGAGGTGAGCCGGCGCACCCCCGTGCTGGTCTCGGGGCCGGCCGGCGGCCCGCTCGCCAGGCGGGCGTCGCGCGTGGTCGACCTCGACGCCACGCCCACCGGGGGGCCTCCGACGCCGACCGCTGCCGCCGGCTCGGAGCCGACGGCCGCCTACCCGACAGGCCCCCACGAGGCCGCCCCGGGAGGCGCCGGCGGGCCCTCAGGAGGCGCCGGCTCGGAGCCGACGGCCGGCGGTGGGCAGAGCTCGGCGACCGGCCCGGAGCCGGCGCCATGAGCTGGCCGCAGCTGCTCGTGCGGGCTGCGCTCGAGGGGCTCGCCGTCGGGCTGGCCGCCACCGTCGTGCGCCAGGCGTGGCGGTCCACAGGGCGGCTCGACCTCGTGCCCGTGGCCGCCGCAGTCGTGGTGGCCGTCGTCGCCGCGGCGGGCAGCCCCGACGACGGGTTCGGCGCGCTGGCCCTCGGCGCCGCGCTCCTCCCCGCCGCCGGCCTCGCCGGTGCCGTGCTCGCCGCCTGGGTGGCGGGCCCCGACGCGCCGGGCGCGTTCGCGGCTGCCCGCTCCCCGGCCCAGGGAGCTGTGGCCGTGCTGCCGACGATCTTGGTGCTGGTGGGCGCCGACGCCGGGGCGCGCCTGATGTCGCCCGACGGGCCTCGAGCGTTCGGCGCCAGCCCGGAGGGGCCCCGCCTACGCGGCGACGTCCTCGTGAGCTGGGTGGCGCTCGTCGCCGCCGTCGGCGCGATCGTGGTCGTCGGCGCTGCCGCCTGGCTGCTGCGCCGCGGCCCGCTCGCCCGGTCCTGGCGGGCTTGGCGGGCTGATCCCCAGCTCCTGGTGCTTAGCGGGATCGAACCTCGACGCGTGCTCGCCATCATCGGTGCCCTCGGCGCAGCGGCAGGCGCAGCCACCGGGCTCGCCGCCGCCAGCGCCTCGGGCACCGCGCCCGAGCACGCCTGGAGGCTCGGCCTCGCCGTGGCCATCGTGCTCGTGGCCATCGGCGTGCGGGCGCCCATGGGCATTTCCCGCCCGTCCGCCCGATGGGCGCCGGTCCTCGCCGGCATCGCGCTCGGGGCCGGGTCGGCGGCGCTGGAGCGGGGCGCCGAAGGGTGGGCCACGCCTGCGGCGTGCGCCGCCGCCCTCGCGCTGGCCTGGGGCCGGGCGTGGAGGTTCCGCCGCCGCACCCTCGCCGGGGTCGTCTGGTGAGCCGAGCGAGCCGCGCCCGGGGGGCGAGGGGCAGGGAGCGGGATGGCGTCGCGAACAGCCCGGCGGGCGCGGGAGACCCTGGGCGGGAGGAAACCGCCGGCGACACCGCCGGCGGCCCGACCGGCCCGACCGGCCCGACCGGCCCCGGGGACCGGGCGCGGGAGGACACCGGGCACGAGGCGGAGGCATCGACCGTGACGTCGTCGCCCTCCTCCTCCTCCTCCTCCACGGCCCGGCGCGTGCGGGGCAGGTCGCCCTCGGTGATCGCCGCTGGGCTGGTCCTGTTCGGGCTCGTGGTATCGACCCCGTTGTGGGCGTCGGCCGGGGTGGCCGAGGTGTTCGCCGACCTGCTCGTCGCCGTCGCCCTGGCCGAGGTCGTCGCGGCCATGGCCGGCGCCGGCGTCCTGCTCATCGGCCTCTTCGGGCTCACCGGTTTCGGCGCTGTCGCCCTCGTCCTCGCCGACGAGCGGTTGGGGCTCAATCCCGTCGTGGCCGTCGGTGCTGCCGCCGTGGCCAGCGCCGTGCTGGGCCTCCTGCTCGTACCCCTCGTCCTGCGCCTCCCCCCGGCGGTGGCCTCGCTCGCCACGTGGGTGGCGGCGGCGGGCGCGGCCGCGCTGGCCGGGCGCGTCGGCCCGCTCGAGGGCGGCAGCTCCCATCCCATCGAGGGGGTGAGCGCCCTCGCCTCTCGTGACACCTTCGCCGCCTCGCTCGCCGTCGTGGTCGGGGTGGGCACGCTCCTCGCCGTGCACGCCCTGCGACGATCGCCCTCGGGGCTGGCGTTGCGGGCGGCCTCGGGCGCCTCGGAGGCCGCCGCCGCGCTCGACCTGCCCCTCCGCCGTGCCCGGTTGGTCACGTGGCTGGTCACCGCCTCGGTGGCCGGCGCCGCCGGCTCCGTCGCGGCATTCCAGGACGGCACCGTGGAGTCGGGCCAGGCCTTCTCGCTCTCGGCGTGGGCGCTGCCCGCCCTCGTCGCCGTCGGCGTGGGCGGGGTCAACTCGGTCGAGGGACCTCTCGTCGGTGCCCTGCTCTGGGCGCTCGCCGTCGAGGTGGTGGGCGATCACGAGGCCGCGCTCCAGCTCGGCGGCGCGGCCGTGGCCCTGGCCGTGCAGTGCGCCGCCGGGCCTGGCGGGCTGTGGGGCCTGGCGGTGCGGGCGACGGGCGTGGAGGTGTTCCCCGCCCGTCGGCCCTTCACCCGGCGTGGTGGCCTGGGCCGACCGGGAGCCACACGAGGGACAGGCGGGTGACGTCGACGTCGTACAGCGTGGCCTCGGCCCGGTCGAGCCGCTCCTGCAGGCGCTCGGGCCCGATGCCCCAGCCCGTCGGCGGGGACGCCGGTCACCGCGGGCACGGCAGCCGGGCCTCCCGGGCCCTGACCGCCGGCGTCCGCGGGCGGCGTCGTCAGCTGGAGGCGACGGCGGCGATGGTGTCCTGGATGACCTTCATGCGGTCGGGGCCCCAGGGCAGGGGCATGACGACGGGCTCGTCCACACCGGCGTCGGCGTAGGCCTGGACGAAGGCCGCCACCTCCTCGGCCGGGCCGACGAAGTCGATGTCGTCGCACATGCGGTCCGAGATGGCCGCCACCTGGCCCTTGCGGTCCCCGGCGTCGCGGGCGGCCCGCAAGGCGTCGATCTCGGCGGCGTAGCCGGCCTTGCGGAACATCCGGGCGTACCCGTCGGCCACCGCGTAGGACCACACGTCCCGCCGTGCCCGGTCCCGGGCCTCTTCGCCCCGCTCGGCCACGCCCACGTGCACGTAGGCGAACACCCGGCACGACCCCGGCGCCCGCCCCGCAGCCGCCTCGCCCTCCCGCACCGAGGCCACGGAGGCGCCGACGTAGCTCGAGGGCAGGTAGTTCAGCAGAACGCCGTCGGCGACCTCTCCGGCGAGGCGCAGCATGCCGGGGTTGAGGGCGGCGAGCACGACGAGGGGCCGCTGCTCGCCGAGGCGGACGCCGAGCTGGGCGCCCTTGAGCTGGTAGGTCGGCCCGTCGTGGGTGACGGCCTCGCTGGCGAGCAGGGCGCGCAGGACGTCGACGTACTCGCGCATCTGGCTCAGGGGGTGCTCACCGTAGGGCACGCCGTGCCAGCGCCCGGTGATGACCGGGGAGGAGATGCCCACGCCGAGCAGGACGCGGCGCCCGGGGTGCAGGGCCTGGAGCGTCGCCGCGCCCATGGCGGCCAGCAGCGGGGAGCGCACCTGGATGGGCACGATGCCGGTGCCGAGGTCGAGCCCGGGGGCGGCCGCGCCGGCCGCGGCGAGCACGGCGAAGGACTCGGGGCCGTTGGCCTCGGCCGTCCAGTAGGAGCGGTAGCCCAGCTCCTGCGCCCGCACCGCCACCTCGGTGGCCGCCACGGGCCCGAGCGGTGAGAAGCCGGCGCGACGTCTACCTGCTCG
>WHTX01000448.1 GCA_009377505.1 Acidimicrobiia bacterium | reverse complement strand
GCGAAGCGGTGGTGTCCACGCCCCGGATCGTCAGGGCACCGACGGCGTCGGCGAGCCGCCGCAGCGCGACGTCGCGGGTCGGCGCCCACGCGATCAGCTTGCCGATCAGGCCGTCGTACTGCGGTCCGACCTCGTCGCCTGCCTCGTCGCCGCAGTCGAACCGCAGCCCGACACGCCACGGCATGGCCAGCTCGTCGATCGGCCCCGGGTTGGGGAGCAGCGACCGGGGATCCTCGGCCCGATCCGGTCGGGCTCTCGGTGCCGGGGACCATCGCGATGTCGGCGCGGGCGGCCAGCGCCCGTGCCCGGACCTTGTCGCCGAGCTCGGCGAGGGTCTCGGCAGCAGGCCCGACGAACACGACCCCGGCCTGCTCGCAGCGGCGCGCGAAGTCCGCATTCTCGGCGAGGAACCCGTAGCCGGGATGCACCGCGTCGGCCCCGTCCTGGTGGGACTGTCGGTGCGGTCCTTGGCGGCCCGCTTGCCCCACGGCCGCACCAAGCCGCTGCTCACGTCGCCCGATCGCCGACGTGGCGCCTCGGGTCGCGGCCCGCCGCCGTCGATGCTGTCATCGTCCCCAGCCTGTCACGCGCGGCGGGACGACGAGTTCGAGGAGGAGCACATGGCGGGACCGAACGGAGGGCGCATGGCGGGCAAGGTCGCCTTCGTCACGGGCGGGGCCAGGGGCCAGGGGCGGTCGCACGCGGTGCGGCTGGCGCAGGAGGGCGCTGACATCATCACCGTCGACCTGGCCGCCGACGTCGACAGCGTCACGGGCTTCTACCACCTCGCCACCGAGGAGGACCTCGCCGAGACCGTGCGTCAGGTCGAGGCGCTCGACCGGCGCATCGTGGCGACCAGGACGGACGTGCGCGACGCCGCGGCGCTCACCGCGGCGGTGGACCAGGGCGTCTCGCAGCTGGGACGGCTCGACGCCGTGGTCGCCAACGCGGGCATCTTCACGTTCGGCCACGAGACGCACCGGATCCCGGAGCAGTCGTGGCACGACCTCATGGACATCAACGTCACCGGGGTCTGGCACACCTGCTCCGCGGCGACCCCCCACCTCATCGACGGCGGTCGGGGCGGGTCGATCACGCTCATCAGCTCGCTGGCGGGGTTCAAGGGCCTGGCCAACGTGGCCGCCTACACCACGACCAAGCACGGCATCGTGGGCCTGATGAAGGTGCTGGCCAACGAGCTCGGCCCGCACGGCATCCGGGTCAACACCATCCACCCGAACGCCATCGACACCCCCATGATCAAGAATGTCTCGACCTACCGGCTGTTCCGCCCCGACCTCGACAACCCCACCGCCGACGACGCGGCCCCCTCGTTCGCGACGCTGAACCCGATGGAGGTGCCGTTCATCGACCCGGTCCACGTGTCCAACGCGGTGCTGTTCCTGGCCTCCGACGAGGCGCAGTACGTGTCGGGCGCGATGCTGCCGGTGGACGCTGCCGCGGCCGTGAAGTGAGGACGCTCAGACCGCGTAGCCGCCGTCGACGTGCAGGGTCTGGCCGGTGATCCACTTCGCGCGGTCGGAGATGAGGAAGCGCACGGCCTCGGCGACGTCGGACACGTCGCCGAACCGGCGCAGCGCGAGGTTTCGTCGCGCCGCGGCAGCTCGTCGGTGTAGTCGCCCCGGGCGATGAGGTCGCGCCACATGCCCTCGCCTTCCAGGATCCCGACGCCGACGCAGTTCGCCCGCACGCCGTTGCGGCCCTCCTCGGACGCGATGCCCCGCATGACGGTCTGGACGGCGGCCTTGGGCGCGGCGGACAGCAGGTCCTTCTTCGCGTACTGCTCGACGGCGGGGGTGACCACGGCGACGGCCGCGCCGCGGGTGGCCCGCAGCGGCTCGATGCTCGGCTGCAGCAGGTTGTAGGCGGCCACCGCGTCGCCGAGCAGCTGGTCGCGGAACCACTCCGGGGGCAGCTGCGAGATGTAGCGCATCGTGATCGACGGCCCGGCGGCGTAGACCACCCCGGACACGGGCTCCGGCGCGAGGTCGGCGACGACGGCCGCGGTGGCCGCTTGGTCGGTGAGGTCGACCTGGCCGACCCGAACCTGCCGTCCGCGCGCCGTGACCTCGCCGGCAACCGCCTGCGCCGCCTCGGCGTTGCCGCGGTAGGTCAGGGCGACATCCCAGCCGTCGTCGGCCAGCGCGCGGCACACGGCAGCGCCGATGCCGCCGGAGCCGCCGGCCACCAGCACCCAGCTCACGAGGTCTGCTCGTGCAGCAGGAACTTCTGCACCTTGCCCGACGGGGTGTGCGGCAGCTCGTCACGGAAGTACCACCGCACGGGCACCTTGTAGTGGGTGAGGTGCTCGCGGCAGTGCGCGATCAGTGAGTCCTCCAGTTCCGGGGAGGCGGGCGGGCGGGGCGTGACGAACGCCGCGACGATCTCGCCCCACGTCTCGTCCGGCATTCCGACGACGGCGGATTCGGCCACTGCGGGGTGTGCGGCGAGGCAGACCTCGATCTCGGCGGGCGCGATGTTCTCCCCGCCCCGGATGATGAGTTCGGTGAGCCGCCCGGTCAGCGTGATCAGCCCCCGGGAGTCCATCGAGCCCAGGTCGCCGGTGTGCAGCCAACCGTCGGCGTCGACGGTGGCGGCGGTCGCCTCGGGATCGCCGTAGTACTCGATCATCTGCGAGTGGCCCCGCGCGCACACCTCACCGGGCACGCCCAGCGGCGCCACCGTGCCGGTCGCCGGATCGACGATCTTGGCGGCGGTCTGCGGGATCGGCCGCCCGACCACCGTCACGAGGTCCTCGGCCGTGTCGCTGCGGCGGGTGAGGGTCAGTACCGGGGACAGCTCCGTCTGCCCGTACAGGTTGTGCACCCACGCTCCGAACGTCCGCTGCACCTGCTCGATCATGGTGCGCGGCACCGTCGAGGCGCCGACCAGCACCGTGTCGAGGCGCGGCGCCGGGGCGTCGGCGTTCTGGGCGGCCGACAGTACCGCGCCGAGGACCGTCGGGACGCTCATCAGCACGCCGGCACCCTCGTCGCCGATCGCGCGCAGCACCGCACCCGGCTCGAACTTCTCGATGAGGACCATGGTGCCGGCACACCACAGCGGGCCCAGCGTGGAGATCACGCAGCCGGCGGTGTGGAACGTCGGCAGCGGCGCGACGGCGACCGCGCCGTCGGGCACCTGCGCGGTCAGCAGCCGTGCGTTGTTGACCAGCGACCGGTGCGCCAGCAGCACGCCTTCGGGTCGCCGGTGGTGCCCGAAGTGAACTGCATCATCGCCGGGGCGTCC
>WHTX01000447.1 GCA_009377505.1 Acidimicrobiia bacterium | reverse complement strand
CAGCCAGGCGTCCATTCCACTGATGATGCAGGCCGAGCAGGCCGACATCCCGGTGATCGCCTTCGACTCCGGCGTGGAGGACAGTGACGTCCCCGTCACCACGGCGGCCACCGACAACAAGGCAGCGGCCGCACTGGCCGCCAAGCGGATGGCGGCGGAGATCGGTGACAAGGGCGAGGTCGCGATCGTCGCGCACGACCAGACCAGCGTCAGCGGCATCAACCGGCGAGACGGCTTCGTGCAGTACATGAAGCAGCACACGCCCGGCGTCGAGATCGTCGACATCCAGTACGGCGGCGGCGACCCACTCGAGTCGACCGACCTGGCCAAGTCCATCCTGCAAGCCCACCCCGGACTCGACGGCATCTTCGGCACCAACGAAGGCTCGGCCATCGGCGTCGTCAACGCCGTCCAGGAACTCGGCAAGGACGGCGACCTCTCCGTCGTCGGGTTCGACTCCGGCGCCGAACAGATCAACGCCATCAAGAGCGGGCTCATGACCGGCGCCATCACCCAGGACCCGATCGACATCGGCTACCAAACCGTCAAAGCCGCCGTCGCCGTCATCAACGGCAAGGAAGTCCCGCCGGTCATCCACACCGACTACTACTGGTACGACAAATCCAACATCGACAACCCGGAGATCCAGTCCACCCTGTACCGGTGACGACGGCCCCTCAGCGCCCGGATTGGGCCGAGGGGAATCCGGGTGGGCGTTTTTCGCGGAGTGCGGTGTAGCCCTCGACGACGTTAGGGCCGAGGAGCTTGACGTGCCCGTCGCCGATCGTGGCGTCCTCGGCGGCGATGGCGACATCGGCCAGCAGGGCGGCGACGGTGCCCGCGCCGACGGCGGCGCCGTTGATGGCCGACACGATCGGCTTGTCGCAGTTGATGATGTTGTAGACGAGGTCGCTCATCTCGCTGAGCATGTGCGAGGCGCGGTCGTAGTCGCCGGCCATCCGCTCGACCATGGCCAGATCCCCGCCGGCCGAGAACGCCTTGCCCGCGCCGGTGATGACCGCGACGCGGGTCTCCGGGTCGGCGGCGACGTCCCGCCACACCCGAGCCAGCTCACTGTGCATCTGCTCGTCGGCGGCGTTGTACTTCTCCGGCCGGTCGAGCGTGATGAGCAGGACACCGTTGTCCCGGCGGGAGAACGTCAGCTGCTGGTAGTCGTCAAAGCTCATCGTCCCTTCGTACCCGTCGGGGCACTGCTCCGCGACGCGATGGCGAAACGTCGCGAATCGGTCATTGGTCGGGATACTGAAATCGTGGAGGCGCGCATTCTGGTGGTCGAGGACGACCCGTCGATTCGTGAGCTGACGGAACGCGGCCTGCGCGGCGGTGGCTTCGAGGTGGTCACGGCGGCGTCGGGCGATGAGGGCGTGCGCCGGTTCCGGGCCGATCATCCTGACCTCGTAGTGCTGGATGTGATGCTGCCGGGGCTGGATGGACTTGAGGTGTGCCGGGCGATCCGGGCGTCGTCGGTGGTGCCGGTGGTGATGCTGACCGCTCGGACCGACGCCGTCGACGTGGTTGTCGGGTTGGAGATGGGCGCCGACGACTACGTCACCAAGCCGTTCGAGATGCCGGTACTGATCGCGCGGGTTCGGGCCGCGTTGCGGCGGGCGTCGCTGTCCGCTCCGGCCGGTGACGTGCTTCGGCTGGGGCCGGTGCGGGTGGACGTCGCGGCGCACATCGTGGCACGGGGCGACGAGCGGATCGAGCTGACCGCTACCGAGTTCCGGCTGCTGGTCGAGCTGGGGCGGCATGCCGGTCAGGTGCTGTCGCGTGAGCAGCTGCTGGAGCGGGTGTGGGGCTACGGCTACCTCGGTGACTCGCGGCTGGTCGACGCCACGGTGCAGCGGTTGCGCAGCAAGATCGAGGCCGAGCCGTCGCGGCCGCGGGTGATCGAGACGGTGCGCGGCTTCGGCTACCGCGCGGCCGCGCCGTGACCGCCCGCCGGGTGCGGGTTCGGCTGGTGCTGACTGTGATGGGCGTGGTCACGGTCGCCGCGGTAGCGCTGTCGGCGCTGGCCTTCGCGCTCGTGTCGCGTTCGTTGCGCGCCGAGGTGCTTGACCGGGCGGTCGATGAGGCGCAGTTCAGCGTCGGCGTGCTCGCCGGGGAACGGCTCGGCGAGCACGCCACTGTGAACGACATCGAGGCGTCGGGCCTGGCCGATGACTTCGAACGTCGGGGCATCGACGTCTATATCGACTTCGGCGGGGGTGAGGACTTCGTCTCGGGCCTGGACGTGCCGGCGGCACCGGAGATCGTGTCCCGCGACGTGCTCGGACTCCTCGCGGCCGGCAACGTGGCCGCCGAGTGGGTCGAAGGCACGCCCTATCTGGTGGTTGCTGCCCGCAAGCCGCCGTCCGGCCCGGACTTCTACTTCGTCACCGACACCAGCGGCGTCGACAGCGCGCTGGGCCAGCTTCGCGTCGTGCTGCTCGGCGCCTCGCTGGTGCTGGTGCTGGTGGGTGGACTGGCCGGGTGGCGGATGGCTCGGTTGGCGGGCTCGTTGGCCGACACCGTCGACGAGCTCACTGCCGCCCGCGATCGGGAACGACGCTTCGTGGCCGATGTGTCCCACGAGCTGCGCACGCCGGTGACCGCGCTGGTGGGCGAGGCAGCCGAGCTGGCCGGCGAGCTCGACACCCTGCCCGCCGGGACGAGCCGGGTGGTGGAGCTGCTCGACCGCGACGTCCGGCGGTTGCGCGGCCTGGTCGAGGAACTGCTCGAACTGTCCCGTTTGGACGCCGCCAGCGACACCGCCGACCTTGAGCTGGGCGAGGTCGACGTGGCGCGACTGCTGGACGCCATCGTCACCCAACGGCTGCCCGCTGCGACGGTGCGGGCGCCCGCGGAGCTCAGGGTGCGCACCGACCGCAGGAGGCTGGAGCAGATCGTGGCGAACCTGGTGGACAACGCGCGGGTGCACGCCGACGGCCAATGCGTGACCATCCGCGCCGACGTCGACGGGTCCCGGCTGGTGATCGAGGTCGCCGACCGGGGGCCCGGGGTCGCCACCGGAGAGCTGGATCGGATCTTCGACCGGTTCACCATGGGCGACGCCGCCCGCGCCGGTACCGGCAGCGGGCTCGGGCTCGCGATCGTGCGGGAACACACGCGACTGCTGCGGGCCGAGGTGACCGCACGCAACCGCGACGACGGGGCCGGCCTGGTGGTCGAGGTGAAAGTGCCGGTTATGACCGAGCTGTGACACGACGCGGACACGGCTATGACGACCCTGCGTGACTCTGGCATCAGCGCCGGGTCG
>WHTX01000059.1:12164-20225 GCA_009377505.1 Acidimicrobiia bacterium | reverse complement strand
CTGGCTGGCCGGCGGGCCAGCCGGCACGCCCGACAGCCAGCAGGCCCGGACGCCTCCGGGCAGGCCGCCCGGCCCCGGGGCGCGCCACGCCCCGTCGCCGGGCACGCTGCCCGTGCGAGCCAGCAGCTCGAGGTCGCCGGTCGGGCCGGCAACGGCGACCAAGCCGCCGCCCCCGCCGAGGAGCGCCACGGCCTCGCGCAGCACAGCCCGGGCCGCGGCGGGGAAGGGGAGGGGCGCGGACAGCGCCGCCGTCGCCCGCTGCAGCCGGCGCAGCCGGTCGACCGCGCTCTCGGCGCTGCGCCGCTCACGGGCCTCCTTCTGGAACAACCGGGCCCGTTCGAGGCTCTGGGAGCACAACTCGGCGAGGGTGCTGAGCTCGGCCCTCCCGGTCGGGCCCAAGCGCCTGGCCGTCGGCCAGCCGAAGGCGATGGCGGCGACGTCCACCCCGCGGGGCGAGCGCACAGGGGCAGCGATCACGCTGGCCAGGGCGTCGGCGCCCGCCCCGCCGTCAAGGCCCGGGTAGCGCTCGGCGACCGCGGCCGGTGATTCCGCCGTGACCACCCTGCCCGTGCGCAGGACCTCGGCCAGGGGCAGGAGGTCGTCGTAGGAGGCATGGCCGGGGCCGAGGCGGGGGTCCCCGACGTGGAGAACGGCCCGACCCGGGCCGGGCAGGGCGAGGGCGCAGCTCGTGGCGTCCACCGTCGCGCCGGCGTGCTCGGCGACGACCCGGGCCACGTCGGCGACGGTCACCGCGGCCGAGAGCGCCGTGGCCAGGCGCTGCCAGGCGTCAGCCCGGGCCACCGCCTGGCCGTGACGTAGCTCCCTGCGCAACGAGCGTCCCAGCTCGGCGGCGAGGCGCTGCACCCCGTCGAGCGCCTCGGTGGTCGGGGCCCCGTCCAACCGCGCTCCCATGAAGCCGCGTGAGCGTCGGTCCACGACCAGGGGAAAGGCCACGAGGGTGCCCGTGTGCTGCACCGTCGCCTGGGTGGCGTGCGGTGACATGAGCCAGCTCGGGGGCAACACGGTCGGCAGGCGTGAGTCGCGGCGCAGCCCCCCGGCCCCAGGCCCCGCGGCGACGAGCACCAATGCGCCCTCGGCCGGCATCCACACGCCGGCCGAGGGCGCTCCGAGGTGGTCGGCCAGCGCCGCCGACGCCGCCGACAATCGGTCGGGCAGGGGGACGCCGGGGTCGCCCGCGAGCGCATCGGTCATCGCCGTGACGACCGCGGCCGTCGGGTCGACCCGCTCCTCGCCTGTCGGGGCGGGAGGCGCCACGGCGGGGACGTGCCGCCCCAGCCCCTGCCTGACGGCGACCTCGAGCTCGGCCGGCCGCTCGTCCACCACCCAGTCGAGGGCGTCGCCCAGCAGCACCCGCTCCGCCGTGGAGGGCGCCTCACCGGGGTTGGCCACGACGACGACGGAGAGGTGGCGGTGCCCGGCCAGCAGGGTCGTGGCGACGCCGGTGGCGTCGTCGACCGCCGGGCCGAGCACGACCACCTCGGTTTCGTCGCCCGGGCCGGGCCCCGACAGGAGCCCCCCGCCCGTGGCCTTGTCGGCGGGCGCGAGGCGGGCCAGCAGGGCGTCGCCACCGAGCGAGGTGGCGAGGGCGTCGGTGGCCCGAGGACTGAGGCCGACCACGAGCACGCGACGGGGGCTCGCGCCCTGCTCCACGGAGCCGGGCACGCGCCCTGCCGGCGAGCGCGCCGGTGTCTCGCTCGACGGTTGTGGGGGGGTGGCGTCGATACCTCAACGCTAGATGTGCTCGGTCCCCCAACTCGTTCACTCGTGACAAGTTCGGGCGCGTCGATCGCCGTCGCCCGACTGGGGCTGAGTCCCGATGACCGCGCCCGAACGCCGCCAGCCGGGCCTCGACTGCCGGGCTATCGTCCCGAGATCAGGGGGTGGTGGTCGGTGGCGACTGGGGTGACGGGCACGATCGGCGGTGCGGCGCCGGCGGCGACCGACTCGGCGCGCGGCTGGGTCGCGGCATCCGGGGCGACGCTGTCGCTGTTCACGGTCTTCGGGGTGGCGTACAGCTTCGGCGCCTTCTTCACCGCCATGAGCGAGGAGTTCGACGCCAGCAAGGGTTCGACGGCGCTGCTCTTCGGGCTCGCCAACTTCGTCTACTTCACGGGGGGCGTCTTCACCGGCCGCCTGGCCGACCGCATCGGCCCGCGGCCCCTCGCCATGGGCGCCGCCGTCCTGCTCGCCGTCGGGTTGCTGCTCACCTCGCTCGTCGAGAACCTGTGGGTCGGTTACCTCACCTACGGGCTCGGGGTCGGCGGAGCCGTGGCCTGCGGGTACGTGCCCATGGTCGCCATGGTGGGCGGCTGGTTCGTCCGCTCGCGCACGGCTGCCCTCGGCGTGGCCGTCGCCGGCATCGGCCTCGGGAACCTCGTGGCGACCTACGTCTCGGCCGAGCTCATCGACGCCCACGGTTGGCGGAGCACCTACCGCATTTACGCCCTGCTGGGGGCGGTGCTCCTGCTGGTGGCAGCGCTGTGCTGCGAGCGGCCCCCGACCAGCGGGGCCAACGTCGAAGGAGTGCTCGGGGCGGCCATCAGGCTCCCCGCCTTCAAGTACCTGTACATCTCGATGCTGGTCATGTCCCAGGCCCTGTTCGTGCCCTTCGTGTTCCTGCCCGCCTACGCCCGGGACCATGGCGTCGACTCCGGGCCGGCGGCGTTCCTGGTGGGGCTCATCGGGGGGTCGAGCATCGTCGGCCGCCTCGCCCTCGGCACCCTCGGCGGGCGCATGGGCGTCACCCGCCTCTACGCCGCCTGTTTCGGCTTCATGTCCGCGACGCTCTGCCTCTGGCTCGTGGCGGGCAGCTCCTACGCCGTGCTCGTGGTCTTCGCCCTCACCTTCGGCGTGTCCTACGGGGGCTTCATCGCCTTGGCCCCGGCCGTGGCCGCCGAGCACTTCGGCACCCAGGGCCTCGGCGCGGTGCTCGGCGCGCTCTACACGGCGGCGGGGCTCGGCGGCGTCGGCCTCTTCGCCGCCGGCGAGCTCATCGACGCCTCGGGCTCCTACACGGTCGCCATCGTCGGTGCCATCGTGCTCTCGGCCGCGTCGTTGGTGGTCCTCCTGCCGCTCTCGCACCGGGCGCCGCCCACCCCTGCCCAATAGGCGCTCGCAGCACCCCGCTAGGGTGGTCGCGATGGCCGACCAGGCTCGATTCGCGGAGCTCGCCATGCCGTTCGCCGGCGCCCTGTACGCCGCCGCGCTGCGCATGACGCACAACCAGGCCGAGGCCGAAGACCTGGTGCAGGAGACCTACCTCCGGGCCTACCGCGGCTTCGGGGGCTTCGAGGAGGGCACGAACCTCAAGGCCTGGCTCTACCGCATCCTCACGAACACCTACATCAACACCTATCGAGCGCGGAAGCGCCGGCCCGAGGAGACCGAGCTCGAGGACGTCGAGGACCTCTACCTGTACCGGCGCCTCGGCGGGCTCGAGGGAGCGACCGCCGGCCGCTCCGCCGAGGACGAGCTCCTCGACCACTTCACCGAGACCGAGGTGATCGAGGCGGTCGACGCCCTGCCCGAGCAGTTCCGCATGGCCGTCCTGCTCGCTGACGTGGAGGGATTCTCCTACAAGGAGATCGCGGAGATCCTCGACGTCCCCATCGGCACGGTGATGTCGCGACTGCACCGGGGAAGAAAGGCTCTGCAGAAGCGGTTGTGGGAGTTTGCCAGCGCCCGAGGCCTGGTGCCGGCAGATGGTTCCGGGGAGGAGCCTGAGCTGGGGAGAGCCGGTCGGAACCGGTCCCGCCGTCGTGGCAGGACGGGTGCCGAGCGGCCCGAAGCCGATCCGGCCGCCGCGGCCGGGGCCGACGCAAGCGATGGCAGCGACGCCGACCCGGGCGCCGGCCCTACCAAGAGGGTCGGTACGACGGCCGGCCCGAAGACTCGGTGAACCAACGGTGAGCTCGTGATGGACGATCTGGACTGCACGAAAGCGTTGTTGGCGCTCTACGAGTTCCTCGACGGTGAGCTCACCGTCGAGAACCGCCAGGACATTGCTGGCCACCTCGACGGGTGCCCGCACTGCTTCAGCGTCTTCGACTTCGAGGCGGAGCTGCGGATCGTGGTTCGCTCGCGGGTGCGGACGCAGGTCCCCCCCGAACTGCTGACCAGGATCGCCGAGACCATCGAGCGTGAGGCGGGCGCCTCAGGCCCGGCTGGCTTCGGACGAGCTTCCGGGCCGGGCGCGGCGAACCTCCCTCCTGGTGTCGAGCCCCGGCGCCTCGGGCCGAAAGGCCCCGGCATGCCCGGGCTGCCCGGCACCTGAGGGGCCACGACGCACCAACTCCTGCGGGCCCGCAGCCAGCCAGGCTGGGAATAGCCCGCTTGAAACGATCGGTTGAACCGACCATGGACGAGACCTCCATCGCGGGTTCCCGGTTCTCCTCCGAGGAGGGCACGGTCAAACACTTCTCGACAGGGCGTGTCTGCTCGCACGACAGCTGCGGGACGCGGCTGTCGATCTACAACGACGGCGACTTCTGCGCCGCCCACGAGCCGATGACCACGATGCGGACCAGGGGCGTCAAGATCGCGTGAGCGGACCGGTGCGACGACGTGCCGCCGGTCCCGGCCCTCGCTTCCCTTGCCGTGAGGCGTCCTGGCTAGAGTGGCCCGCATGCTGACTGCCGCAGCACCGGTGTGGCATTTCTGGATCGCTGTCGCGCTGACGATCCCCGGCGTCCTGCTGATCTTGGCGACGGTCCTGGGTTACCTGCTCAAGGTCGTGGCGCCCAAGTACCCACGGCAGCGCTGACTTGGAGCCGACCCCGCCAGCGGTCGACTGGGGGGTCGCCGCGTCCGTCGCAGCCCGCCTGGCCAGGCGCGACCCGTTCGGTGACCTCGTCCCCGTCGCCTCGTTGCAACCATGCTTCGACGAGCTGACCGCGCAGGCCGAGGTCCTCGTCGCCGAGACGACGGGCCTGCCCCGCCTCGCCGGCCCGGGCCGGGCCCGCGTCGCTGACAGAACGGGCTGGGTGGACGCCAACCTGGCCTCGTTCCAGCGCCTCCTCCGGCCGCTCACCGACCGCTTCGGCGAGCGGTTGAGCGGGGGCAGGGTGGCGCCGCTCGGGCGTCGGGTGGCCGGCGCCGAGGTCGGCGTGCTGCTGGGGTGGATGTCGACCCGGGTGCTCGGCCAGTACGACCTGCTCATCGTCGAGGACGAGCGCCCCGAGGACCAGGACCTCGTCTACTACGTCGGCCCGAACATCGTGGGCCTCGAGCGCCGCTTCGCCTTCCCCTCCCGTGAGTTCCGGCTGTGGATCGCGCTGCACGAGTGCACGCACCGGGCGCAGTTCACCGGGGTGCCGTGGCTGCGCCCCCACTTCCTGGGCCTCGTCGACACCCTGCTCGGCTCCGTCGACCCCGACCCGGGCCGCTTCCTGGCCGGGGTAAAGGCCGCGGTGGCCGAGGCCCGCAGCGGCGGCAAGCCGCTCGACCGGGGCGGCCTCGCCGCGCTCGTCGCCACGCCGGAGCAGCGTCGCGTTCTCGACCAGCTCGGTGGGCTCATGGCCCTGCTCGAGGGGCACGGCGAGGTGACGATGGACCGGGCCGGCCAGGGCCTCGTGCCCTCGGCCGAGCGCTTCGGGCGTGTGCTTCGGGCACGGCGCCAGTCAGCACGGGGCATGGCGAAGCTGTTCCAGCGACTCGTCGGGCTCGACACCAAGCTCGCCCAGTACGAGCAGGGCACCTCCTTCATCACCGCTGTCGAAGCCGCCGGTGGCGAGGCCCTCTTCGCCAAGGTCTGGCAGGGCCCGGAGTGGCTGCCCACCCTCGAGGAGATCCGTCATCCCGAGCAGTGGGTCGACCGGGCGCGCAACGACGTGCCCGGCCCGCTCGGGCTCGCCGACCGCTGAGGCCCGGGAGGTGCTGCGTGGCCGACCTGGCGCCCGCTGCCCTCGCCGACGACCCGCTCGTCGCCGCCCTCGTCCGCCGCTGCACGTTCCCGCCGCCCGGTGAAGCCGTCGCCTGCGCGGTGTCGGGCAGTGCCGACTCCTCCGCCCTGCTCGTGCTCGCCGTGGCGGCCGGCTGCCCGGCCACGGCCGTGCACGTCGACCACGGCCTCCGACCAGGCTCGGCGGCGGAGGCCGACGTCGTGGCCAGCCTGGCCGCCCGCCTCGGCGCCGCCTTCGTGGCCGTGCGAGCCGTGGTCCAGAGCGGCCCGAACCTCGAGGAGCGGGCGCGCCGAGCGCGCCGTGCCGCCCTGCCCGAGGGCACCTGCTTCGGCCACACCGCCGACGACCAGGCCGAGACGATCCTCCTCAACCTGATGCGGGGGGCGGCCCTCGACGGCCTCGCCGGCATCCGGGCAGGCCCGGCCCACCCGATCCTCGCCCTGCGCCGGGCCGAGGCCACCGACCTGTGCCGAAGCCTGCACATCGAGACGGTGGCCGACCCGACGAACCGCGACCCTCGCTTCGCCCGCAACCGGGTTCGCCACGAGCTGCTCCCCCTCCTCGCCGATCTCTCGGGCCGTGACCCCGTGCCGGTGCTGTCCCGCCAGGCCGCCCACCTACGCGCCGCGGCCGACCTCTTGGAGGAGCAGGCCGGGGGCCTCGACCCCTCCGACGCGGCGGCCGTCGCCGCGGCCCCGCCGGCCCTGGCCGCCGCGGCCTTGCGGCGGTGGCTACGGCCCGCCGGCGGCGGCCACCCTCCCGATTCGGCCGCCCTGGCCCGGGTCCTCGAGGTGGCTCGTGGGGAGGCGCGGGCGACGGAGGTGGGCGGAGGGGCGCGGGTGGCGCGCCGGGCCGGCCGCCTGCGCATCGAGCCCCCTACCGACCGGCCCTGCCCACCTGCAGAGCGGCCCTGACGGGGCCCGTGGGCGCCTCTGCCCGGCCCCGCCGGCGAGGTAGCCTTGCCGGCGATGGCGCCGAAGGGGAAATGGGCTGCGGGCATCACGCCGAGGAACTTCTCCTGGGTCATCAAGGAGCGCCTCGCCTTGTGCGAGCGCCCTGGTGGCTATGGCTCCAACCACCGCCGCGTGCGGCGGCAGGAGGAGATCATCTGGATCCGTGAGCAGGGCTTCACCTGCGTGCTGTCCCTACTGCCGTCGCCCCACAACCTGCACAACTACGAGGAGCTCGGGGTCAACTGCCTGCACCGGCCCTTCAGCCCCGGCGAGTCGAGCCGCGAGGTGCTCGCCGCCCTCTACCCCGAGCTCGCCCACATGCTGGCCGACGGTGGCCGTGTCGTGGTGCACCGCAACGAGCTGGGTGACCCCGTGGTCGGGCTGATGGCGGGCTACCTGGCATGGAGCCGGCTGGTCCCCAACGGCCCCCGGGCCATCTCGATCATCGAGCAGATCACCCACCGCCAGCTCGGCCCCGTGGGCCGGAACCTCGTCGGCGTGGCCCTCGAGCTGCGCGGCGCGAACGGCGCGTCCGTGGACGCTGCGCCCTCCTGAGCACGTCGTGGGCCGAGCGTGAGGCGGTCGTGAGGCCGACGCAGGCGGCGCCGTGTGCCTGAGCTCCCCGAGGTCGAGACCGTGCGGGCCGAGCTCGCGCCCGAGCTCGTCAGCAGGCGGCTCGTGAGCGGCTGGGGGTTCGTCTCCGCCACCGCCAAGTTCGACCAGGCCCCCTTGGCGGCGGGAGCGCGCATCACCGCCCTCGGCCGTCGGGGCAAGTACCTGCTCGCCGGCCTCGACGACGACCGCGAGCTGGTGGTCCACCTCGGTATGACCGGGGGCCTGTTCGTACGGGCCGAGGGTGTGGCGACGGGGCCCACCGGCCTTCCCAGCGACCCTCACCTGCGGGCGTGGTGGCAGCTCGACGACGGGCGGGCGCTCACCTTTCGCGACGTGCGCCGCTTCGGTCGCGTCGCCGTGGTCCCCGCCGGCTGCTACGCCTCTCTCCCGACCCTCCACCAGCAGGGGCCCGAGCCCTTCGACGAGGGCTTCACCGCCGACGGGTTGTGGCGAGCGATGCGCCGGAGCGACCGCCGGGCCAAGACCCAGTTGCTGTCCCAGCGGCCCGTGGCCGGGCTCGGCAACATCTACGCCGACGAGGCCCTGTGGCGGGCGGGCATCCACCCCGGTCG
>WHTX01000059.1:6018-12154 GCA_009377505.1 Acidimicrobiia bacterium | reverse complement strand
CCGTCGGGCACGGCGGGCACCAACCAGTTCCACCTCGACTGCTACGGGCGCGCCGGCCAGCCCTGCCGCCGGTGCGGGACGCCGCTGGCCCGGCGCGTCTACGACGCCCGCTCGGCGACCTTCTGCCCGAGCTGCCAGCGGTCATAGCCCGGCTTCGCCCGGTGGACCAGGTGGCGGGCTCGGCCAATCGAGACGGCCCGCCGCCTCGCGCAAGGACACGAGACCTCGCGGTGTCCTTGGCCGTTGCTCCGGTGACGAAATGCCTGGCGGGCGCGCTGGCCGGGTGGTGTCCCCGGGCGTGGCCGGCCCGCCCGCACCTGCGCCGCGAGGGGCCCGGGCCGCTCGCAAGGTCGTGGCCAGGCCCGAAGGTTCCTGCACCGTGGCGGTGCAAGATCCTTCGGGGTTCGCCTGGCCGGGGCGAGGCCGCCGCCCGCCCCCTCAAGCGAGGACGGATGGAGCCCGCGACCCCTTGGAACTACTCATCTAGTGCGGCCTGCGGCCCCGAGCGGCGATCATGGACGCGCTGAGGAACACGGAGCCCGGGTCGTCGAGGTCCGCCCAGGCGAGCTCGAGCTCCTGGCGCGTCAGCTCGCCCGACTCGACCAGCGCCGCGGCCAGCGACTCGAGCGTGAGCCGCATCCAGCCGCTCGCGAGGCTCCCGCCCCGGTAGACGCGCACGCGCCCGTCGGCGCTCACGTCTTCGAGGCCCGCTCGTGTTAGCTCGTGGACGAGGGCGCGCCCGTAGTGCGGGTCGAGACCGGACCGGGACAGGAGCCGGTTCGCCGCATCGACGGCCCGCTGGCCGCGGTCGTCGGGGTACGAGCACGCCGCACCCCAGTCGCAGTCCTCGAGGACCAGCCAGCCGCCTGGCCGGAGCGGCCCCACCATGCGCTCGAGGGAGCGGCGCCCGAGGTGCTCGGCCACGAGGCGGGCGTGGACAAGGTCGAAGTGCGCGTCCGGAAGGGGGTCGCCCAGGATGTCGTGCTCCCGGACCTCGAGGTTCGCCAGCTGCAGGGCGTCGAGATGACGGGTGCTGACGTCGGTGGCGAGCACCTCTCCTCCCGGACCGACCCTCTCGGCGAGCCACGCGGCGATCGAGCCGCCTCCGGCGCCGACCTCGAGGCAGCGCCAGCCGGGTCGGATGCCGAGCGACTCGATCACCGTCTTCGTGCCGGGGTCCCACAGCTCCTGCATCCCGGCGAGGCGCCTGCGTTCCTCCGGCCACTCCTGGTCGAGCGCGTAGGTGCCGGTCCTCGTATGGCCCTCTGCTGGGGCAGGGCTCGGTCGCGCTGGCTCGCTCGCGGGCGCGCTCGGCCCCGGGGAGGGTTGTCCTGGTCGGCCTGTCTGGGTCACGAGGTCGATGGTGGGCTCCGGCGCCGGGGCGCCGCATCCGTGCGCGCACGGATACGCCGGTGCGCGCATGGATATCTGGCTGCCTCGCTGGGGCCGGGCGCCCACCGAGTCAGGCGACGGCGGCGGGGATGCTCAGCAGCAGCTGCTCGCCAGCGGAGCGAAGGGCCTGGCCACCAGGGGTGACAGCCACGGGCTCGAGGGCGACCAGGGCTTCCTCGACGTAGTCGCGGGCCGTGTCGACCGCTCCGGCCACCGCCCCGTTCGCCCGCACCATCCCCCGGGCGGACTCCATCTGCGCGGGGTCGAGCGGCTGGCCGAGGACCCGGCGCAGCCCGCCGCCGTGCTCAGTGGAGAGCATGCGGATGACGGGCAGCGTGTAGACGCCGGTCACCAGGTCGTTGCCGACGGGCTTGCCCAGCTGCTCTTCGGTGGCCACCACGTCGAGCACGTCGTCCACCACCTGGAACGCCATCCCGTAGAGCTCGCCGAAGGTCGTGAGCCGGTCGACGAGCGGTCGGGGGTGGCCGGCCACCAGGGCGCCGATCCGGCAGGACGAGGCGAACAGCGCCGCGGTCTTGCCCCGGATGGCCGACAGGTAGGCGTCCTCGCTGCGGGCCACGTCGAAGACGTTGCGCAGCTCGCGCACCTGGCCCTCGCACAGCCGGCCGATGGTGGCGGCGAGCAGGCCGGCCACCTCGGTGCCGAGCCCGGCCGCGATCTCCGAGGCCTTGGCCAGCAGGAAGTCGCCCCCGAGGATGGCCTTGAGGTTGCCCCAGCGGGCGTTCACGCTGACCACGTTGCGTCGCGTGGCCGCCTCGTCCATGACGTCGTCGTGGTAGAGCGACCCCAGGTGGACGAGCTCGACGGAGACCCCGCCGAGCACCACGTCGTCCGTCGCCGCGGCTTCGCCCCGCTCGTGGCAGGCCGCGGCGGCGATGCAGAACCCGGGGCGGAGCCGTTTGCCCCCGGCCAGCACCAAGTGCCCGGCGATGTCGGTCAGCAGGTCGTCGTCGGTCCGTGTCGCGACCCGGAGGCCCTCTTCAACCCGCTCGAGGTCGTCCATGATCGAGGGCAGCTGCAGCAGCGGGTTCGTCGCCACCGCACGACAGTAGCCTCGGAGCCCAGCATCGGGAGATTCGCTCGTCGCGTCGTGCCACCTGCCGGCCCCGGCCACGTCAGGCCCATGACGGGACGAAAATGACGGGCTCCGGTGTTGCAGCCGCAGTAGCCCGTGTGCGGGCCGATCGTGCGAAGGGGACCCCCCCAGGTACAATCGGCCCCACGAGTCCACCCCCCCGTGGGAGGCGCCGCCTTGTTCGAACGGTTCACCGACAGAGCTCGCCGAGTCGTCGTTCTGGCTCAGGAGGAAGCTCGCCTCCTGAACCACAACTACATCGGCACTGAGCACATCCTCCTGGGACTGATCCATGAGGGGGAAGGCGTCGCGGCGAAGGCACTCGAGTCGCTCGGCATCTCCCTCGAGGCCGTCCGCCACCAGGTGGAGGAGATCATCGGCCAGGGCGGTTCCTCGCCCAGCGGGCACATCCCCTTCACGCCCCGTGCCAAGAAGGTCCTCGAGCTCTCGCTCCGAGAGGCCCTCCAGCTCGGCCACAACTACATCGGCACCGAGCACATCCTGCTCGGGCTCATCCGCGAGGGCGAGGGCGTCGCCGCCCAGGTGCTCGTCAAGCTCGGGGCCGATCTGTCCCGGGTGCGCCAGCAGGTCATCCAGTTGCTGTCGGGCTACAGCGGCCCGGGCCAGCCCGAGAAGACGGGTGGCCCGTCGACCACGGCGTCGGGCGAGTCCCAGCCCACGGGCTCCCTGGTGCTCGACCAGTTCGGGCGCAACCTCACCCAGCTCGCCCGCGAGGCCGGGCTCGACCCCGTCATCGGGCGAGAGCGCGAGACCGAGCGCGTCATGCAGGTGCTCTCGCGGCGCACCAAGAACAACCCCGTCCTCATCGGCGAGCCCGGGGTCGGCAAGACGGCAATCGTCGAGGGCCTCGCCCAGTCCATCGCCAAGGGCCAGGTGCCCGAGACGCTGCACGGCAAGCAGCTCTACACGCTGGACCTCGGCGCCCTCGTGGCCGGCTCCCGCTACCGGGGTGACTTCGAGGAGCGCCTCAAGAAGGTGCTCAAGGAGATCAAGACCCGCGGCGACATCATCCTCTTCATCGACGAGCTGCACACGCTCGTCGGCGCTGGGGCCGCCGAGGGCGCCATCGACGCCGCGTCGATCCTCAAGCCCATGCTGGCCCGGGGCGAGCTGCAGACCATCGGCGCCACCACCCTCGACGAGTACCGCAAGCACCTCGAGAAGGACGCCGCCCTCGAGCGGCGCTTCCAGCCCATCAAGGTCGACGAGCCCACGGTGGCCCACACGATCGAGATCCTCAAGGGCCTGCGCGACCGCTACGAGCAGCACCACCGGGTCACCATCACCGACCAGGCGCTCGTGGCGTCGGCCAACCTCGCCGACCGCTACATCTCCGACCGGCACCTGCCCGACAAGGCCATCGACCTCATCGACGAGGCCGGCTCGCGGCTCCGCATCAAGCGCATGCAGACCCCGCCCGAGTACAAGGAGCTCGAGGGCAGCCTCGCCGAGATCGTCCGCAAGAAGAAGGAAGCGGTCGAGGCGCAGCGCTTCGAGGAGGCCGGCCGCCTGCGCGACCAGGAGAAGGAGCACCTGGGCCGCAAGGAGCAGCTCGAGTCCGACATGAAGGGCAAGGGCATCGACCTCTTCGACGAGGTCGACGAGGAGGCCATCGCCGAGGTCCTGTCCATCTGGACGGGCATCCCCGTGTACAAGCTCACCGAGGAGGAGACGGCCAAGCTCCTCCGCATGGAGGACGAGCTGCACAAGCGGGTCATCGGCCAGGTGGACGCCATCCACGCCGTCTCCCAGGCCATCCGCCGGACCCGTGCCGGGCTCAAGGACCCCAAGCGGCCCTCGGGCTCGTTCATCTTCCTCGGGCCCTCGGGCGTGGGCAAGACCGAGCTGGCCAAGGCGCTCGCCGAGTTCCTCTTCGGGGACGAGCAGTCGCTCATCGCCCTCGACATGTCCGAGTACATGGAGAAGCACACGGTCAGCCGCCTCGTCGGCTCGCCCCCGGGCTACGTGGGCTACGAAGAGGGCGGCCAGCTCACCGAGGCCGTCCGCCGCAAGCCTTTCTCGGTGGTCCTCTTCGACGAGATCGAGAAGGCCCACCCCGACGTGTTCAACACCCTGCTGCAGATCCTGGAGGAGGGCCGGCTCACCGACAGCCAGGGCCGCTCCGTCGACTTCCGCAACACCGTGCTGATCATGACCTCGAACCTGGGCACCCAGGACCTGCGCAAGGCGGCGCTCGGCTTCTCCCGGTCCGAGGAAGCGGTCAGCTACTCCAGGATGAAGGAGAAGGTGAACGACGCCCTCAAGACCCACTTCCGGCCGGAGTTCCTCAACCGGATCGACGAGACGATCGTGTTCCACGAGCTCTCCAAGCTCGAGGTCACGAGCATCGTCGACCTGATGATCCGCCGGGTGGCCGGCCAGCTCGAGAGCCAGGGCCTGGGCATCGAGCTGTCCGATGCGGCGAAGGCGTTCCTCGCCGACGTGGGCTACGACCCCACGCTCGGCGCCCGGCCGCTGCGCCGTGCCATCCAGCGCTACGTCGAGGACCCCCTCTCCGAGCGCCTGCTCTGGAAGGAGTTCCGGGCGGGGGAGAAGGTCATCGTCGACGCCGAGCCCGACCCCGAGTCGCCCGGCAACCAGTTGCACATCACCTTCCGTTCGGTCGAGGGCTTCGTCCCCCCGGCCACGGAGCTCGCGGCCGCCGGCCCGGCCGAGTGAGCGGCGGGGGCCACGCCCCCGCCCGACAGAACGAGACGAGTCGCCCCGCCCTCGTGGCGGGGCGACTCGCGTCCTGGCCCGTGGCCGGTGGAACGGCCCGAGCCGGCGCATCGTCTAGCGTCAGCCTGCGATGCCGGCGGTCGCTCCCGTTCCCTCTCGTCGTCTCGCCCGAGCGGGGCGGGCACTCGTCGTCCTCGCCCTGGTGGCCGTGCTGGCCGGCTGTCGGGCCGACGTCGGCATGCGGGTCGACGTGGACGAGGACGGCGGCGGCCTGGTCACGGTGATCGTCGCCCTCGACCCCGCGGCCGCAGCGGCCACGGTGTGGCGCGACCGGGCGCTGCCCTTCGACGACCTGAGCCAGACGGGCTGGACGCTCACCGGGCCGGTCCGCCGTGAGGACGGCGGCGCCGTCATCACGGCGACGAAGCCCTTCAGCCAGGCGGACCAGCTCACCGGCGTGCTCGGCGAGGTGGCCGGACCGGCCGGGCCGCTGCGCGACTTCACGCTCACCCGGACCAAGTCCTTCGCCAGCGAGTCCTGGGAGCTCGACGGCACGATCGACCTGCGCGGCGGGATGGGCTTCCTGAGCGATCCCGAGCTCACCGGGCTGCTCGGCGGCTTCCCGTTCGGCTACCCGCCCGAGTCGATCACCCAGATGCTGGGGGGCCAGCCCCTCGAGTCCATCGTCGGGGTGAACTTCGCCGCTACCCTGCCCGGCGAGCTCGGCAGCACGAGCGGCAACGTGATCGAGCAGCCACCGGCCACGACCACCTCGGCGGTCGGCAGCGACCCCTTGGCGACCACGACCGAGGTGCCCCAGCCCCGCGACCTCGTGGCCTGGCAGCCGACCTTCGCCGATCCCAACCCCACCAACGTCCGGGTGGAGTCGAGCGAGTCCCAGCTCGTGCCCCGGTTGTGGCGCTGGCTCGGCGTCGGCGCCCTCGTGCT
>WHTX01000059.1:0-6008 GCA_009377505.1 Acidimicrobiia bacterium | reverse complement strand
CTCGTGCTCGGGCTCTCCGCCTTGCTCTACCAGGTCGGTTTCGGTCTGCTCGAACGGAGCCGGGAACGTCGCCGGGTGGAGCGGCGCGTGGCCCGACAGCCCCTGCCCCCACGGCTGCCCGCTGAGCCCGAGCCCGAGATCGACCTCGTCACCCGACCCCTCGACGGGGTGGCGGTGGACGGGGCCGGCACGGTGCGGCCCCGGGTCGACCCCGATGGGCTCATCGACACCAGCTCCGTGGCCATGGTCGCGGGCCCGATCGCCGCGCCCGCGGCGCGTCCCTCCCGCGACGAGGCGCCCCGGCCACCCCGGCGGGCGGGCGGAGGGCTGCGCCTGCTCGTCATCGAGACGGCCGGGGTGCTGTTCTCCTCGCCCGACCCCGTCGCCGACCTGCTGGCCCCGTTTGCCCGGGCGCGGGGCTCAACGCAAGCGACGAGCCAGATCAACGACTGGTACGTGGCCCGCATCGTCGGGGGCCTGCCGGCGGCCGACTTCTGGCTCGGGCTGGGCGTGCCCGGCGACCCCGTCCTGCTCGACGACGGCTACGCCCGCCGCTACGAGTTGGCGCCCGACATCGTGGAGTTCCTCCACCAGGCCCAGGGCCGGGGCCTCGAGGTGGCGGCCGTAGGGGAGGAGGTGGCCGAGTGGGTGCAGGTCTTCCGCCAGCGCTTCGGGCTCGACGACGTGATCACCTCGTGGGTCAGCGGCGCCGACGTGGGCGTGCGCCCGCCCCACGCCGCGCTGCTGCAGGCCGTGGCCCGCACGACGGCCACGCCGCCCGAGGCCACCATGGTGATCGCCCGTTCGACCACCATGTTGGACCTGGCCCGCGAGCGCGGCTCGCGCACCGTGCAGTACGCGCCGGACGACGACACGCCGACGAGCGAGCACCCGGTGTTGCGCAGCTTCGCCAGCGTGGGGGCCTGACCCGCTGGTGTGGGCCCTGGCGCCACGGGGCGCCAGAGGCGTGCGTCAGTGGGTGGCGGTGAAGCGGCTGCGGGCGTCGTCGATGGCGGCCATGGCCGAGGCGAGGCCCTCCCAACCACGGACCTCTGTGCTCTTGCCGGGCTCGAGCTCCTTGTAGGCCTCGAAGAAGTGGTGGATCTCGGCTCGGAGGTGGGGGCGCAGGTCGTCGACGTCCGTGATGTGGTCCCAGCGGGGGTCACCGTCCGGCACGCAGAGCACCTTGGCGTCCGGGCCGGCCTCGTCGCGCATCCAGAAGACACCGATGGGCCTGGCCCAGATGTGACAGCCGGGGAAGGTCGGCTCATCCAGGAGCACCAGCACGTCGAGGGGGTCGCCGTCCCCGGCCAGCGTGTCGGGGATGAACCCGTAGTCCGCCGGATAGGACATGGCGGTGAACAGGAGCCGGTCGAGCCACACGGCGCCGCTCTCGTGGTCCTGCTCGTACTTGTTCCGTGATCCCTTGGGGATCTCGACGACCACCTCGATGCGCACGGTCGCCAGGTTACGAGGGCGCCCGGCGCCCGCGTCTGCGTTCGGTGTCACAGGCCCCGCCCGTGCCGCCCCCCCTTTCGGTGTCACACCACGCCGCCACACTGCGCCCATGGCAAGGAACGGTCAGGCGGCTGCGGCACGGTTGGGCTTCCGGTGCGCGGCGTGTGGGGCCACCTCCGTCCGGTGGACGGGGCGGTGCTCGGGCTGTGGGGCGTGGAACCAGGTCGAGGAGCAGCGGGCGCCACGCCTGGTGGCGGCGTCCCCCGTCGGCGGGGCGCGACGGATCACCGAGGTACCCGCCGACCGCTCCCGGGCGCGCCCGACAGGCCTCGCCGAGCTCGACCGCGTGCTGGCGGGTGGCCTGGTCGCCGGCTCGGTCACCCTCGTCGGGGGCGAGCCCGGCGTGGGCAAGTCGACGCTGCTGCTCCAAGCCCTGGCTTCCCTCGTGGCCCGGGGCGGCCGCGCCCTGTACGTGACGGCCGAGGAGGCCGCCCACCAGGTGCAGGCCCGGGCCGCCCGCCTGGGCTGCCTGCGGCCTGAGCTCTGGCTGGCTGCCGAGACCTCCCTCGACGCCGTGGTCGGCCACGTCCTCGCCGTGCGGCCCGACGTCGTGGTGGTCGACTCGGTCCAGGCCGTGCACAGCAGCCAGCACCAGGCCCCGCCCGGCGCCGTCACCCAGGTGCGCGAGGTGGCGCACCGCCTGGCCGAGGTGGCCCGCGAGGAGAACGTGGCCGTCGTGCTCGTCGGCCACGTGACCAAGGACGGCTCCCTCGCCGGCCCCCGCCAGCTCGAGCACCTGGTCGACACGGTGCTCGCCTTCGACGGCGACCGCCACCACGCCCTGCGCCGGCTGCGGGCGGTCAAGCACCGCTACGGCCCCACCCATGAACTGGGCCTCTTCGAGATGGGCGAGGACGGGCTCGTGACGGTCGACGACCCGTCGGGGCTCTTCCTCGCCGACCGGCTCGTCGGCGTGCCCGGCTCGGTCGTGCTCCCGCTCCTCGAGGGGCGCCGGCCCTTGCTCGTCGAGCTCCAGGCCCTGGTCTCCCCACCGGTGTCCAGTTCGGCCCGTCGCTCGGCCGAGGGCATCGACGGCGGCCGCCTCGCCCTCGTGCTCGCCGTGCTCGAGCAGCGGGCCGGGGTGCAGGTGGCGGGCCGCGACGTGCTCGGCGTGGCCGTAGGGGGCGTTCGCGCCAGCGAGCCCGCAGCCGACCTGCCCCTGGCCCTGGCCGTGGCCAGCGCGGCGCTGGACGTGGCCCTGCCGCCCGGGCTCGTCGCTTGCGGCGAGCTGGGCCTCGGGGGCGAGGTGCGCATCGTGGCCGACCTCGGCCGCCGGGCGGCCGAGGCCCGTCGCCTCGGCTTCGACCGGGTGCTCGTGCCGGCATCGGCGCCCGCCGACGTGGGCGCCGGGGTGGTCGGCGTGCGCACGCTCACCGAGGCCCTGGCCGCGGCCGGCCTCCCCGCGGCGAACGTTCCAAAGGGGTCGAGGCCGTGATGGCGAGCCTTTCACTACGGGCGCGGCGCACTCGGCGAGAAGCGCTCCTACTCGGTTCACTACTATGGGCGCGTGGGCGCTTCCCCCAGTCTCCAGATGCTGGCGGCTCTGGCGGCCGTGGCGCCCGGCCAGCCGTTGCGGGAGGGCCTCGAGCGGATCCGGGAGGCCGGCCTCGGGGCCCTGATCGTGGTCAGCGACGACCCCGCCGTGCTGGCCATCTGCTCGGGCGGCTTCCTGCTCGACGCCGCGTTCACCCCCCAGCGCCTCTCCGAGCTGGCCAAGATGGACGGCGCCATCATCCTGGCCAACGACGCCAGCCGCATCGCCCGGGCCAACGTCCACCTGGTCCCCGACCCGACGGTGCCCACCTCGGAGACGGGGACCCGGCACCGCACGGCGGAACGGGTGGCCCGCTCCCTGGGGGTGCCGGTGACCTCGGTGTCAGAGTCGCGTGACGCCATCACCGTCTACCTGGAGGACGAGCAGCGGCCCCTCGTGCCCTCCTCCATGCTGTTGGCCCGGGCCAACCAGGCCCTCCAGACGCTCGAGCAGTACCGCAAGCGCCTCGACGCCACCTCGGCCGAGCTGGCGGCCCTCGAGGTCGAAGACCTGGTCACCCTGCGCGACGCTGTGAGCCTGCTGCAACGGGCCGAGATGGTCCGCCGCATCGCCGAGGAGATCGAGGTGGCGATCATCGAGCTCGGCACCGACGGGCGGCTGGTGCGCCTCCAGCTCGAGGAGCTGCTCGGTGGGGCCACCGACGACCTCCGCCTCGTCCTGCGCGACTACCTGCGCGACGACGCCGACTGGGGCCTCGACGACGCCATCGACGTCCTCGACTCCTTCCGGGACGAGGAGCTGCTCGACCTGCGCCTCGTCGCCAGCCGGATGCGCCTGGCCGGCGTCTCCGCCGACCTCGACGAGAGCCTCGAGCCCCGGGGCTACCGGCTCCTCGCCCGCGTGCCCCGCCTGCCCGAGCCCCTGGTCGAGCGCATCGTGGACCGCTTCGGTTTCCTGCAGAAGGTGCTCCGGGCCACGCCCCAGGAGATCGCCGAGGTGGCCGGGCTCGACGAGTCGCGCGCCCGCGCCATCAAGGAGAGCCTCGGCCGCCTGGCCGAGACCAGCATCCTCGACCACTACGCCTGAGCCCGGGCCCGACCTCCGCCGTGCGCACCACCCCGCCATCGAGCACGCCGGCCCAGCTGGCCCGGCCTGGCGTGCTCAGCGTGCCCTGCGGCCGAGCTGCTCGCGATCGGTGATCACGTACCGCCGGTCGCCCTGTTCGACCCAGCCGAGCCGCACGAAGCTGGCGATGGCCTTGTTCACCCGCTCACGAGAGGCGCCGACCATGCCGGCGAGCTCCTCCTGGGTGACGGGGAGGGTGAACTCGTCGGCGTCGCCCGCCAGCTCCAGCAGCCGTTTCGCCGTACGCCCGGTGACGTCGAGGAACACGGCGTCGGCCAGCGCCTCGTCGGTCGCCCTGATGCGCCGGGCGAACAGCTCGACCACGTGCCACAGCAGCTCGGGCTGGCGGTCGTACAGCGCCCGGATGGGGGCGTAGGCGATGGCGATGATCTCCGAGGTGGTCAGGGCGCGGGCGTCGGCTGACCGGCCGCCCTCGTCGAAGAGGGGCATCTCCCCGAACAGGTCGCCGCTCTCCATGAGGGCGACGAGGGACTCGCGGCCGTCGACGGAGCGGTTGGCGATGGCGATGCGGCCCGAGACCACGATGAACAGCTCGGCGGCCTCGTCGGCCTCCATGAAGAGCACGTCCCCCCGGTGGACGCGACGGGGCATCGCCACCTGGCGCAGTTCCTCGAGTGCATCGGGGTCGAGGTCCCGGAAGAGATCGGTGTTGCGCAGCAGGGTGGGGTCGACCATTGGGCGAACCCTACCGAACCGGCTCATCCCACGGGGGGCCCCGCACCCCAGGAGGCCACGGTGAGCGTCTGGAGCATCGTGGTGGCGGGGGGCACAGGTAGCCGGTTCGGAGACCTCAAACAGTTCGCCGACCTGGCAGGTCGGCGCGTGCTGGACTGGTCACTCAGCGCGGCCGCCGACGTCAGCGACGGCGTGGTGGCCGTCCTGCCCCCGGGGGCGCGGGCCGAGGTGCCCCCCGAGGTCCTCGTCGCCACCGGTGGCGCCACCCGGTCGGCCTCGGTCCGCCACGGCCTCCGCCTCGTGCCCGAGCAGGCCGAGGTCGTCGTCGTGCACGACGCGGCCCGCCCGCTCGCCCGGCCCGCGCTCTTCGTCGCCGTGGTGGCCGCCGTGCGCGGCGGCGCTGACGCCGCCCTCCCCGGCGTGGCCCTCAGCGACACGATCCGCCGACGGGGCGGGGGCACGGTGGACCGGGCCGAGCTGGTGGCGGTGCAGACCCCCCAGGCCTTCGCCGCCGCCGCCCTGCGACGCGCCCATGCGGGGGGAGCAGAGGCGACCGACGACGCCGGCCTGGTGGAGGCGAGCGGCGGCCGGGTGGCGGTGGTGCCAGGCGACCCGGCCAACCTGAAGATCACGAACCCCGAGGACCTCGCCGTGGCCGCCACGCTGCTGGCGCGGCGGCGGGTCGCCGCCGAGGGCCGGGGACGGGACGCCGACGGCGAGGAGCAGGCCATGGAGTTACGGGTCGGGCAGGGTTTCGACGTCCACGCCTTCGACGACGACCCTGCCCGGCCCCTGGTGCTCGGCGGGGTGGCCTTCCCGGGCCAGCGCGGCCTGAGGGGCCACAGCGACGCCGACGCCGTCGCCCACGCCTGCACCGACGCCCTGCTCGGTGCCGCCGGCCTCGGCGATATCGGCCAGCTCTTCCCCGACACCGACTCCCGCTACGCCGGCGCGGACAGCATCGGGCTCCTGGCCGAGGCAGTGGCCCTGCTCGGCGCGGCAGGGTGGCGCCCGGCCAACGTGGACTGCACGGTCGTGTGCGAGGCGCCCAAGCTGGCGCCCCTGCGGGACGAGATCCAGGGGCGGCTCTCCACCGCGGTCGGCGCGCCCGTGACCGTCAAGGGCAAGCGGGCCGAGGGCATAGGTTCGTTGGGCCGGCGCGAGGGCATAGCCT
>WHTX01000446.1 GCA_009377505.1 Acidimicrobiia bacterium | reverse complement strand
GGGAAGCTCTCCACGAACTTCACGTAGCGGGGCACCTTGTAGTGGGCGATGCGCCCGCGGCAGAACTCCCGCAGGTCCTCCTCGGTGGCCGCCGCCCCCTCCCGCAGGACCACACAAGCCATGAGCTCCTCGCCGTAGCGGGGGTCAGGGACACCGATGACCTGCACGTCCTGCACGGCAGGATGGCCGTAGAGGAACTCCTCGACCTCGCGTGGGTACACGTTCTCGCCGCCTCGGATCACCATGTCCTTGCTGCGGCCCACGATGTTGACGTAGTCGTCGGCGTCCATCGTGGCCAGGTCGCCCGTGTGCATGAAGCCCTCGCCGTCGATGGCCTCGGCGGTGCGCTCGGGGTCCTCCCAGTAGCCGCTCATCACCGAGTAGCCCCGGGTGCAGAACTCCCCGGTCACGCCGCGGGGGACGGTCTCGCCGCTCTCGGGGTCGACGATCTTGATCTCCACGTGGGGGTGGACGCGGCCCACGGTGGAGGTGCGGTGGTCGAGGGAGTCGGTGGCCTCGGTCTGGGTGGACACTGGTGACGTCTCGGTCATGCCGTAGCAGATGGTGACGGCCGACATGTGCATGCGGTCCACGCACTGCTTCATCACCTCGACCGGGCAAGGGGAGCCGGCCATGATGCCCGTGCGCAGCGATTCGAGGTCGTAGCGGTCGAAGTCCGGGTGGCCGAGCTCGGCGATGAACATCGTCGGCACCCCGTAGAGCGAGGTGCAGCGCTCGCGCTGGCAGGCCTCGAGGACGGCGCCGGGCTCGAAGGCGTCACTGGGGATCACCATGCAGGCGCCGTACGTCGTGCACCCCAGGTTGCCCATGACCATGCCGAAGCAGTGGTAGAAGGGCACGGGGAGGCAGACCCGGTCGGCTTCGGTGTAGTCGCAGCGGGCGCCGACGAAGTAGCCGTTGTTGAGGATGTTGCGGTGGGAGAGCGTGGCGCCCTTGGGGAAGCCCGTGGTGCCCGACGTGTACTGGATGTTGACGGGGTCGTTGCGGTCGAGGCCGGCCTCCCGCTCGGCCAGCGCCTCGGCCGTGGCCCAGTTCTCGGGCTGCCACAGCGCCTCCCACTCGGGCGACCAGAAGTAGACGACCGTCTCCAGGGTGGCCAGGTCTCCCCGCACCTCGTCGACCATGGCCCGGTAGTCGGAGGTCTTGAAGGACGGGGCGGCGACCAGCATCCGGCAGCCCGACTGGTCGAGGGCGAAGGCGACCTCGTGGGTGCGGTACGCGGGGTTGAGGGTGACGAGGATGACGCCGATGCGCGCCGTGGCCAGCTGGACCAGCACCCACTCGGCGTAGTTCGGCGACCAGATGCCGACCCGGTCGCCCTTCTCGAGCCCGAGGGCGAGCAGGGCCCGGGCGAGCTGGTCGACGTGCTGGTCGAGCTCCAGGTAGGTCCAGCGGATGCCCTGGTGGCAGGCGACGAGCGCCTCGCGTCCGCCGTGGCGGGCGACGGTCTGGCGGAGGTTCTCGCCGATCGTCTGCTCGATGAGCGGTGGCGTGGTGGGGCCGATGGCGTGGGACAGCTCCATCGGGTACCTCCTCTCGGGCTCGCCCGGAGCTTAGAGGCTGCTGCTGGGCGCAGCCCCGGTACCAGCCAGACGCGCATCGGGCGTCGCGCCCGATGCGCGAGCGGCGTCTTAGGCCGAGGGTGGCGCCATGGCCGCGACGACGCACCGCCACGGAACCCACCATCGCCACTCCCCGGCACCCGCTCGCCCGCACGCCGGAGCGCCCCTCGCCGTGACCGTCGCCGTCGCCGTCGGCCCCGGGGCGGGTCACGACGGAGTCGACGGAGACGACGGAGTCGACGAGCAGGACGCGGCCTACCTCCTCGCCGAGCAGCGGGCCTGGCTCGCCGGCGCTGTGGGGATGCCCGTCACCAGGCTGCAGCCCGAGGCCGAGGGGGAGTACGCGGGCCCGCTCGACTACTACCGACCACCCGACGGCGCCCTGCTCCTCGCCCGGGCCGGCGGGCGCCCGGTGGGCCTCGTCGGCCTCCACAGGATCGCCGGGGCCTGCGCCGAGCTGAAGCGCATGTTCGTCTTGCCCAGCGCCCGTGGCTCGGGGGCTGGGCGTGCCCTGCTGCACGCGGCGCTCGCCACCGCCGCCGAGCTCGGCTTCGGCCGCCTCGTGCTCGAGACGATGCCCGGCGAGATGGACACGGCCATCGCCCTGTACCGCGGGCTCGGGTTCACGGACGTCGACCGTTTCAGCATCGACCTGCCGGGGGCCATCGCCCTCGGCCTCGACCTCCCGCTCGCCACCTGACGACCCTGCGCTGTCCCGCGTCGTGCCGGCGCGCCGGCCGCCCCGTCTGGGATGATGCCGGCCGTGGCGAGCAGGGGCACGCCCTTCGTCGGACGGGACGAGGAGGTGGCGCGCCTGCACGCAGCCGCCGACCGAGCCGACACTGGCCGCGCCCAGGTCGTGCTCGTCCGCGGCGACGCCGGGATCGGCAAGAGCCGGCTCGTGACCGAGTCGCTCGCCCGCCTCGGCGCCGGGGCCCGCCAGCTCCGCGGGTTCTGCGTCGACGGCGGCGACCAGGCCATGCCCCTCCTCCCCCTCGTCACCGTCCTGCGCCAGGTGCCGAAGCTGGCCGGCCGGGACCGCGCCCGCGACCTGCTGCGCGGCCTTCCCCCGCTGGCCCGGTCCCTCGGGCTCGGGGAGGACGGCGAGGGCGGCAGCGCTCCACCACCGCCTCTCGTGGCGCCAGCAGGCGCGGGCGAGCCCCTCTACGGCACCGTGCTCGACCTCGTCATCGAGCTCAGCGCCGACAACCTGCTGGTGCTCGTCGTGGAAGACGTGCACTGGGCGGACCCGGCCACGCTGGCTCTCCTGTCCTTCCTGGCCAGGGCGGCGGAGGACGAGCGGCTGCTCCTGGTGGCGACCTATCGCGACCGCGAGCTCCACCGCCGCCACCCGCTCCGCCGAACCGTGGCCGAGCTCATCCGCCTCCCCGGCGTGGCCGAGATCGACCTGGCGCCCCTGGGACGGGGGCCGATCGGGGCGCTGGCCGCCGCCTGGGTCGGCGGGCCCCTCGGGGAAGCGGCGCTCGACGCGCTCCTCGCCCGGGGCGAGGGCAACCCGTTCTTCACCGAGCAGCTGCTCGCCGCCCGGCTCGCGGGCCACGACGAGCTGCCTGCCGCCGTGGGCGACCTCTTGGCCGGCCGCGTGGAGGAGCTGCCCGAAGTCGTGCAGGCGGTGCTCCGTGCCCTGGCCGCCACGGGCCCGGGCACCCCGCCCGAGCTGCTCGCCGCAGCCACCGGCCTGGCCGCAGGCGACGTCGAG
>WHTX01000445.1 GCA_009377505.1 Acidimicrobiia bacterium | reverse complement strand
ACCGCCCAGCCCCGGCGCCCGCAGCCACCGCAGGAGGCGGGCAGGAACATGGGCCGGACCCTACGGGCGAGGTGTGACAGGCAGCGGGGCTGCGCCCCGGGCCCCAACCCGAAGCTCGCTGGCCCCCGCCGCGGCGCGGGCTCAGCCTGCGGCCACGGGGGCGAGGCCGTCGCCCTTCTGGACGACGTTCCAGGCGTGGGGCGAGGCGAAGTGGGCGGGGAGCAACAGCGCCCCCCGCTCGACGCAGGTCTCGAGCAGCCCGCGCCGCGCCGCGGTGGCGGCGGCGGCGTCGATGTCGAAGGCGCAGCCGAGGCTGGGCTCGTAGACCTGCATGGGGCTGTGCATGGAGTCCCCGGCGAAGACCGCCCTCTCGCCCTTGGACTCGAGCCAGGCGACGGCGTGGCCCGGCGTGTGCCCCGTGGCCGTCTCGAGGTGGAGCACACCGTCGATCTCGCGGTCGCCGTCCCAGAGGTCGACCTGGTCGCGGTCGAAAGCGGGGAGCACGCTGTCCTCGAAGACGCCGGCGTTGATCTCGATGGCGGCGGAGGCGGGGTTCCCCGGCTTCCAGAAGTCGAACTCGGTGCTGTTCATGACATAGGTGGCGTTGGGGAAGGTCGGCACCCACTCCCCGTCCACGAGGTGGGTGTTCCAGCCCACGTGGTCGACGTGGAGGTGGGTGCACACCACGTAGTCCACGTCCTCGGGGGCGACGCCGGCCGCGGCCAGGCGGTCGATGAACGGCGTGTCGAGCTGGTGCATGGTCGGCATGGCCGGTCGGTCCTTGCCGTTCCCGCAGCAGGTGTCGATGAGCACCACCGACTGGGGCGTGCGCACCAGCCAGGAGTGGATCGAGCAGAGGACCATGCCGGTGTCCACCTCGTAGAACTTGGAGAACTCGGCGCCCCCGCCGTGGTCGTCCACGATGTCCTGGCTGAACCCGACGAACATCATGTCCAGAGGGAACGTGGGGCCGTAAGCCTCCTCGATCCGTGTGACCTGCACGTCGCCGACGTTGAACGTCGCATCCCCCATGACGGCCTCCCCTCGCGTGGCGCTCGTCACGTTAGTGTTGCGCCACGCGGCGTGCGTCGCTCAGCTCGCCGGGCGGTAGGTCCAGTGCCAGGGCTCCCGGGCGACGTCCTCGACGAAGCCGTAGCCGGCGGCGTTCTGGCGCATCCAGGCCTGCGCCGCGGGGTCGAGCTCGAGGTCGACCGAGAGCCCCCAACCGTGCGTGCTCGAGCCGGGCACGGCGGCGAGCCCGCCCTGGGAGTACAGCCCGAGCTCGGCGGCCAGGCGCTCCTGGGAGGCGTAGTCCCGGTAGGCGTCGTTGACGCCGATCCCCACCCCGGCGGCGGCCGCGTCAGCGCTCAGCTGCTCGAACGCGGCCGCGGCCGGCGCCCACAGGTGGTCGCCGGTGGTGCCGATGGGGGCGAGCGCCTCGGGCGGGATGCGCCCGTTGCCGAATCGGGTGAGCTCGGCCGGCGGTGCGAGGGCGCCGTACTGGCCGGGGAGGAGCTGCTCAGCGGGGGTGAGCGTGGCCGCGCCGGCGACGCCGGTGCCGGAGGCCCAGGGCGGGCGCCCAGGCGCAGTGAGCCCAGCCGAGGAGAGCACCGCAGAGCGCATCAGCGCGGAGAAGTCCGACGCCACGTCCGATTCGGCGACGCGGGCGCCGCCCGTCGGGGCATCGGCCGGCGGGGTTGCCGGGGGCGAGGCCACGCTCAGCTGGCGCTCGAGGTGGGCGACGCGCGCCTGCACAGCGCGAATGGCGTCCATCACCCGGTGTTGTCGGCCGCTCGGGCGATCGAGTTGAACGCCCCCTCGATCGCCCCGGGCAACGCGGCGGCGAGCGCGGTGGCGGGAGACCGACGTCACCGCCCGACAACACCCGTCAGCTGCTACCCGAGCACTACCGTGGTCCCGGCGCCGATCCCCCCTCGGCGCATCTTCCGAGCGGCGCCCCACCCCCCCGGGGCGCCGCTCGTCGCGTCCGGCGAAGGGGCCCCGCCCGCCCCGTCGAGGGGCATCAGCTCAGCTCTCGGGCGCCGGGGCCATGGCGTGCTCGACGAAGAGGTCGAGGGAGCGCATGACCTCGTCGTGGGAGAGGTCGCCCCAGGCGAAGGACACCACGAGGTGGTCGGTCCCGCTGCCCTCGGCGTAGGCAGCCACGTGGTCCCGGACGCGCCCCGGTGACCCCACCACGGCCGCGCCCACGGCGATGGCCCGCTCGACGTCACCGCCAGCCGAAGGGTCGCTGGGCAGGTCCGAGAGGGACAGGCCGGCCCGCCGCCACAGGAGGTGATGTTGCGCGTGTACGCCGCCCAGGCCCGGCGGGCACGGCGCTCGGCGGCGGCGTCGGTCCGCGCCACGAAGACGCGGGTCGCCCCGGCCACGATGGGATTCGCCACGTGGGGGTTGACCCGGCCCGGGTCGCGGCGGTGCGCTTCGGCGGCCGCCCGGTAGCGGGCCACCAGCTTGGCCACGTGAGCCACGGTGCCCCCGACCACCGTGTGGAAGCCCCGTCGGGCGGCGATCTCGAGCGTGCCCGGGTACCACAGGGGCGGATAGGGCTGCTGGTAGGGGTGCAGCTCCATGGGGACGTCCCGGAAGGTGTAGAAGCGCCCTTCGTGGTCGAGGCGGTCCGAGGTGAGGCCGCGCAGCACGACCTCGAGCGCCTCTTCGGCGCGCTCCCTCGAGGTGGCGGGGTCGAGGCCCCACATGTCGTGCTCGGGAGGGGCGATGCCTCGGCCGACACCGACCTCGAGCCGCCCCGTGCAGAGGTGGTCGAGCATGGAGATCTCCTCCACGAGGCGCACCGGGTGGTGGAAGGGCAGCAGGTAGACGAGGGGGACGAGCCGGATGCGCCGCGTCCGCTGCGCGGCGGCGGCGAGGAACACGCTCTGGCACGGCGCCGCGTCGAGGGGGGTCAGGTGGTGCTCGGACTTGAAGTAGGCCCAGAAGCCGGCCTCGTCGGCGCGCCCGAGGTAGTCGAGGCGCTCGGCGTAGAGCTGGTGGAGGGGCGTGCCCCGCTGCTCCATGTGGTCGAAGATCCCGAAATGCACGTGGCACCCCCAGCGCGCTCCCTGCGACGGCTGGGATCCTGGCAGGTCGCGACGGCTCTTGTGGCGTAGCGCCCGCCCCGCCCTTTGGCGAGCCCGGCGACGCGAGAGGCGCCGAGGGATAGGGTGCCGCCCGGGTCGAAGGGCCGAGTCGAGCGACAGAAGGGACCTGTGATGGGCGAGCCTCCTCCTCCCCCGGTGCGCGAGACCGTGCGGGCCGTGGCGCCGAAGCTCATCGAGCTGACCGAGACGGTGCT
>WHTX01000058.1:15001-20361 GCA_009377505.1 Acidimicrobiia bacterium | reverse complement strand
CGTGGTCGAGCTGGCACGCGCCCTCCTGCGTCGCGAGGACGTCGAGCTGACGCTGCTCGTCCGGCCGACAGCCGTCGACTATGCCCGCGGCGAGCTGGGCCTCCCGGCCGGGCGCATCGTGGTCGCGCCCACCCGCCGCACGCTTGCTAACTCGCTGTGCGAGCGGACCGGTCTCGGCATCCCCGCCCTGCGACGGGGCTTCGACATCGTGCACGGCACCAAGCACCTCCTCCCCGCCTCGACCACGGCGACGACGCTCCTCACCGTGCACGACATGACCCTCGTCGAGCGGCCCAGGGACTTCGCCCCCCTGAAGCGCCACCTGCTGGCCCGGCCGTACCTGGCCTCGCTTCGATGTGCCGACGTGCTCGTCGCCGTCAGCCGGGCCGCCGCCGGCCAGGTCGCCGCCCACCTCCCGGCTGCGCCAGCGAAGACCGAGGTCGTGCCGCTCGCGGTGGCGCCTGCCCTGCTGACGGCCACGCCGGTGCCGGTTCCCGGCCTCGACCCGTCGCGCGCCGCGCTCGTCGTGTCGGACTTCTCCCCCCGCAAGAACCTGCCCTTCATCCTCCGCTGCTGGCCACAGGTGCAGGCGGCGCGGGAGGGGGCGACGCTCGCCATCGTGGGGCCGCCGCCCCGGCCGGGCTCACCGGGGGCGCGAGCGCTCACCGTCGCCCGGCGCGACATCGCGGGCGGGGTCGTGCACCTCGGCCACGTCAGCGACGCCCAGCTCCGCTGGCTCTACGAGCGGGCCCAGGTGACGATCTGCCCGAGCCTGGTCGAGGGCTTCGGGCTCCCCGCCCTCGAGGCCGTCACCTTCTCGAGCCCGGTGCTGACCTCGACGGACCCCGCCCTCGCTGAGGCCTCCGCCGGCCGGGCGACCGCGATCCCCATCGGGGACGAGGCTGCCTGGGTGGCGGCCATCGTCACCGCGCTCGCCGCGCCGCGACCCGCCAGCACCAGGCCCGCCGAGGCCAGGTCCTGGGACCAGGTGGCGGAGGAGACGGTCGCCGCGGCTCGAAGCGCCCTGCAGGCTCGGGCTCTGGCGTCCGTAGCACGCCACCATCCGACGGACCACGAGCGGGGCGTACGCACTGCCCCCCGCCGAGATAGGCTCGGAGCACTGTGACCTCGGGAAACGGCCTCGTCCAGGCGGGTGCGTGGCATGTCGGGCCGCCCCACGATCTCGAGGAGGACGTCTCGGTCCTCGACATGGGAGCGCTCGGGCGGGCCCTGCGACGGCGTTGGTGGCTGGTCCTGCTGTCGGCGGCCGCCGCCGTGGCGATCGCCCTGGGCATCGTGGCCGGCCAGCCCAAGGTCTACGCCTCCTCGACGTCGCTCCTCTTCACCGCCACGTCGGACGGCGACCCCTCGAGCGACGGGGAGCTGGCCTCCCAGCCCGACCGTTACCTGCGGACCCAGGCAGAACTGATGCTGAGCGCACCGGTGCGCGACGCCGCGGAGGCGAGCACCGGCATCGAGGCCGACTACACGGTCGAGCCCGTGTTCGAGACCGACCTCCTCGAGGTCCGGGCCGAGGCGGGCACGCCCGAGCGTGCCGCGACGACGGCGAACGCCGTCGTGGACGCGTACCTCGCGCAGCGGGGCGACCAGTCCGCGGCGGAGCTCGAAGCGGCGACCGAGGAGCTCACCAGCCAGATCGCCGCCATCGACGACGAGATCGCCGCCATCGACGGGCAACTCGCCGCGGCGGCGCCCGCGGCGGCGACCGCCGAGGCGCTCTCCCAGCAGCGCGCCGCGCTCATCAACGAGCGGCTGCAGTTGCGCGTGGCGCTCGCCCGAGGCGAATCGCCCGCGGCCGCCCCTCAACTGAGCGCCCGCATCGCGCAGCTCGACGCGGAGATCGCCGCGCTCGACGCCGAACTCGCGACTGGCGCGGCCTCCTCGGCTGGGACCGCGGGCCTCGACGAGCGCCGTGCATCGCTCATCGACGCACGAGGGGAGCTCCGCACCCGGCTCGACGACTGGACCGTGGGCTCGAGCCTCGCCGCCGACGGCGCCCGACAGCTGGCCCCGGCCGAGGCGCACGACACGCCGGTCGCGCCGACGCCGGTGCGCACCGTGGCGTTCGCCCTGGCGATCGGCCTCGTGGTCGGCGTGGTGCTCGCCCTCCTCACCGATCGGGCCTCACCACGGGTCCGCACGGCGAAGGACCTGCGACGGGCCGTGCCCGAAGCGCCCGTGCTGGCGGAGATCTCGGCCCGGGGCACCAGGCGCTCCCGAGGGGACAAGGCGGGTGCTGGTCCTGCCGACCAGGTGCGGGAACTTCGCTCCGCCCTGGCCCGGGCAGGCGACTCGGGGCCGCCACGCCGGGTGCAGCTGACCAGCGCCAGTCCCGGCGTGAACACGGCCGGGCTCGCCGCCGACCTGGCGAGCAGCTTCGCCGACATCGGCCTCCGAGCCCTGGTCGTGGACGCCAACCTGCGCGACCCGCAGCTCGGCGCCGTCCTCGGGCTCGGTCGCGCCCCGGGGCTCACCGAGTTGCTGCGGGGCGAGCGGACGGTCGCGGAGGTGGTGCTCGCCGCCCGCGACCGCCCCCTCGGCGCCCTCCCCGCCGGCCGGCCCGGCCCAACTGCGGGCGAGCTCCTCGGCGGCGGGCAGCTCGCCGCCCTGCTCGCGGAGCTGGCGGACAGCTGCGACGTGCTGGTCATCGACACACCGGCCGTCCTCGACCACGCCGACGCCGCCATCGTCTCCCTGTTCGTCGACACGAGCCTGGTCGCGACCACGCCTGGCCGCTCCACCCTCCACGAGGTCCGGGCCGCCCTCGATGCGCTCGGGCGCGTGAGCGCCCGGGTGGGCGGCCTCGTGCTCATCGATGGCCCCTACGAGCTGAGCGCGGCGCCGGCGCCCCCAGGCCGGGCCGGCGCGGCGGCGGGCGACGCGCCAGCTGCCAGCTTCACCGACGTCGACCGGGGTGCCGCCCCGGCGATCTGAGCAGGTCCCCGGCCGGTGACGGCTCAGGCGCGGGCCGGCCGGGGCGCCGCGGTGGCTGGGACCGGGACGCCGACGTGGAAGGCGAAGTCCCGGAGGAAGCGGGCAGTGCAGTAGGGGAGGGCGGCGTGGCGCAACGCCTCGGGATCCCAGGCTCGGTCGAGGCACCGCTCGACCGCCGAGGCCAGCGATCCCGGGGTCTGCTCGTCGAAGAGCTCGCCGGTCAGGCCGGGGCGCACGGTGTCGAGTGCCCCGCCGGCGGCGTAGGCGACCACGGGGCACCCGGCGGCCAGGGCCTCGACGGGCACGAGGCCGAAGTCCTCCTCGCCGGCGAAGAGCAGGGCGCGGGCGCCGGCGAGCAGGGCGATGTACTCCTCGTCGCTCACCCGGCCGAGGAAGGTGACCCCCGGCCCGGCCGCGGCCCGCAGCCGGTCGGCTTCGGGTCCGTCTCCGGCGACGACGAGGGGGAGGCCGAGGCGGGCTGCCGCAGAGACGGCCAGGTCGAAGCGCTTGTAGGGGACGAGGCGCCCGAAGGCCAACAGGTGGTCGCCGGGGGTGCGCTCGGCACGCAGGAACGGCTCGATGTCGACGGGCGGGTGGATGACCGTCGCCTCGCGGCCGTAGGCCCGCGCGATGCGGTCGGCCACGGCGGTGGAGTTGGCCACGAACTCGTCGACGCTCCGCGACGCGGCCCGGTCCCAGGTGCGCAGGAGCGGCGCGATGGCCCGGGACGTGACGGCCTCGGAGATGCCCGGCAGCCGGCCGTGCTCGAGGTCGGGGCGCCACGCCAGGCGCAACGGGGTGTGGCAGTAGGCGACGTGACGGCCGCCGAAGCGCCAGCCGGCCGCCGTGGCGGCGAAGTGCGAGCTGGTCACGAGGAGGTCGGCCTCGGGCCGGTACGCCGCCCAGGCGGCCATGACGGCGGGGGCCAGGCGCCTCCAGTGGTGGCGGGCGCCGGGTAGCCGGTCGGTGACGAGCCGGGTCACCGCTCGCCCGGGCAGGTGGCGCTCGAGCGCCTCGGGGTCGGCCACCGCGGTGACCAGCTCGGCCTCGGGGAAGAGCTCGGCCAGGGCGAGGAACGTCTTGTCGCTCCCGCCGATCACCGTGAACCACTCGTGGGCGATCACGACCCGCACGCTCGTCCTCCGCTGCCGGTGACCTGCACCGACAAGTCTAGGGGCGCGCCCGCCCAGGTCAGCGGCCGGGCCTCGAGCGGCGCGAAGGGTGATCGGGGACGGCGGTGCCGTTGGACGAGTTGGCGCTCAGCTCGTAGTCCTCCCCAGCCAGACGGCTCACGTCGATTGGTGCGATGTCGAGGTCGCCCGAGATGCGGGAGCCTTCTATGACGACACGTCGGTGGTGGCGGTCGTTGAAGACGATGTGCGCCCGGCTCGATACCGTGGCGCCGATGACGTTGTCGGAGAGCAGGATGTCCTCGTTCTGCAGCGTGACGAGCCGGCCGTCGGCCCGGGCCGTTCCCGGCCTCCCGGTGCTGAAGATGGCGCCGTGGTCGAGCGAGGAGTCGGTGTTCGCCCGGCTGATCTCGTTGCCAACGACGTGCACCCGCTGGGCGGCGTAGGTCTCGTACGACCCCTCACTGGCCAGGTAGATGCCGGCGCCGCGGGTGAGGTCGACGCGGCCGTCCCGCATGACGATGTCGCGACCGCCGACCACGCTGAACCCGCGCGCCCTGTAGCTGTCGGCGCAGGCGTTCCCCTCCTGCGTGATGTCGCTCACCATGCTGCCGTCGTCGATGTAGCTCACCACGGCGATGCAGTCGTCGCCGGGATGGGTGATCGAGTTGTCGGACACGGTTCCCTCACTGGCGCCGGCAGTGAGGTGCACGCCGTCGGCGAGCGTGCCGGCGACGCTGTTCCCCGAGACGGTGAACCCGGTGCTGCCGTACACGAAGATGCCGACCCCCGGCCCGCCCTCGATGTGGTTGCCGGTGACCGACTGGCCGGCGGCGCCATCGAGCACGATGCGATGGTGCTCGAGCTCGCCGAGCCGCTGCGTCGCAGCCGGCGCGGTCAGCGTGAGCCCACTGATCGTCGCACCTCCACCGCGCAGGAGGATGGCGACGCGGTCCGTTGAGGTGGCCTCGATGGTGGCGCCGGACGCACCCTGCAGCCGGACGCCGGGACGGTCGACGACGATCACGTCGGACTGCAGGTAGGTGCCGGCGGGGAACAGCAGCGTGCCGCCTGGGGGGAGGCCGTCGATGGCCGCTTGGATGGCTTCGGTGTCGTCGGTGGCGTCGTCGCCCACCACACCGAGGGTCGTGACCTCGACGGCGGTCGGAGGTTCGCGCCCGAGGCGCGACGACGTCGGTGCGCAGGCGGTGAGGGCGGCGACGGCGGCCAGTGGCCAGGCCAGCCCGCGTCGGCGCGCTGAGCGCCCCCGGGGAG
>WHTX01000058.1:0-14991 GCA_009377505.1 Acidimicrobiia bacterium | reverse complement strand
GGAGCAGGGCGCGACGGGGCTCTGGTGCCTGGACGCCCGGTGCGGCGCCGAGGTCCCGTGCCTGCCCGCCGGCTCCCGCGCTGTCGCATCTCCTCCGTCGCACCGCCCGTCTCGGATGGGCCACCCGCCTGACCAGCGGGCCCGGCCGCGGCTGGTTCCGCTCAGCCGAACCAGCCTGCCACGTCGTAGACGAGGTGGGTCGACGCGGTGCTGTTGTAGGCGACGAGCGCGCCTGCGGGCGAGAGGGCGACGAGGACGTGGCTGGCTCGGGTCACGCCGGGCGACGTGTTCTGGGTCGAGGCCCAAGGGCGAGGGCCCCCGGGGAAGATCGTCACGAATCCGGCGCCGGTCGAGTCGGTGACCGTGACGTTGAGGGCGAGGGCCCTGGCCTCGGGTGCGACGGCCTCGTGCTCGGCCCGGCTCCAGGCTCGTTGTCCGCCCTCGTGGACCGGCGGGCCGCCTCGAGTGTCGAGGATGCGGGTGGGGCGGAGCGGGTGGAAGCGGAGCCCGTCGACGAGGGTGCCGTCGTCGTACCAGCCGGTGATGTCGATGATCACGTGGCTGTGGCCGAGCGGGTTGTACACGACGAGGTCGCCTTCGGCGTCCACCCCTGACACCACTGCGTTCGGCACCGTCTGCCGGGCGGCGAAGTTCAAGTTCGAGGCCTCCGGGCGCTCGGTGCCCTCCGGGAAGACGGTGAGGTAGCCTCCTGTGGTCGAGCCCGTCACCGTGACGTTGAGGGACGCCGCCCGGAGGTGGGCGGGCTTGATGCCGTCGACCCCGGCCAGGTTCACCGAGCGCTCCTCGCCCGGGGCGAGGGGGGTGTCGAGGGCCCGGGTGTCGAGCACCCGTGTCGGGCTCGAGGGGTGGAAGCCGCCACCGCTCTGGGGCGAGAAGTAGCCGACCACGTCGAGGACCAGGTCGGTGTGGCCGGCCCCGTTGAGCACCATGACCTCGCCGTCATTGCCGAGGGGCACGGCCACGAGGTTCGGCACGGTGTCGCCGGCCCTGGCGTTGACGTTGGACACGCCGGGGAAGTCCACGTCGGACGGGTAGATGGCGACGAAGGTCGCCATCGTCGGCTCGACGACGGTGGCGTTGAGCACGACGGAGGTCGCCTCGGCGGGGACGCCTCCACGGCCCCGGATCGCCACCGGGCGAGGCTGTGCCGGGCCGAGCTCGTGGCCGCTCACCCGGGTGTCGAGCAGGCGGGCGGGGGCCAGGGCGGTGTACCTCGTGCCGGCGGGGCCGGCCGTTTCTCCCTCCGGGGCGGTGGTCGGGGTCGGGGCGGTGGTGGGTGGCGCGGGTGGCGCGGGTGGCGCGGCCGGTGCCAGGCCGCCCTCCTCCGGCACGGCCGCGCCGTTGAGGGTGTTGGACCGCGTGCGGTACTCGGCGGTGGGCGTGCCCCCCATCCCGACGGCGGCCTTGCCGGGGTCACCCGTGATTCGTTGGTGCTCGATCACGACGCGCCGGTGGTGCGGGTTGTTGAACAGGATGTTGGCCCAGCTGGCGACCGTGCCGTCGATCACGTTCCCCGACAGCAGGACGTCCTCGTTCTGCAGGCTCACGTCGCGGCCGGCCGCTCGAGCCGTGCCCGGCCTCGCGTAGCTGAAGATCGCGGCGTGGTCGATCGACCGGTCGGTGTTCGCCCGGGTGATGTGGTTGTCCACCACTTGAACGCGGTGCGCGGCGTAGGTGTCGAAGGAGCCCTCGCTGGCGAGGTAGATCCCCGCGGCCCGGGTCAGGTCGACCCGCCCGCCACGGATCTCGATGTCCTGGCCGCCGACCACGCTGAAGCCCCGGGCGTTGTAGCTGTCCACGCAGGAGTTGCCGATCTCGCTGATGCCCGAGACGATGGCGCCGTCCCCCACGTAGCTCACGACGGCGATGCAGTCGTCCCCGCTGTGGCGCACGGCGTTGTCGGTGACGGTGCCGTCCCGGGCGCCGAACGTGAGGTGGATGCCGTCCGCCATGGTGTTCTCCACGGTGTTGCCCGAGATGGCGAAGTCGCTGGCGCCGAAGGCGAAGATGCCGGCCGCGGGCCCACCCTCGACGTGGTTGCCCTCCACCACCTGGCCCGACCCACGATCGAGCACGATGCGGTGGTGCTCGAGGGCGCCGAGGCGCCGGGTGGCGTTGGGCGCTGTGAGCGTGAAGCCGCTCAGGGCCACACCGTCGCCCCGTAGCACGATGGCGACCCGGTCGGGGGCGGTCGCCTCGAGGGTGGCGCCGGGCAGGCCCTCGAGGCGCACGCCGGCGCGCTCGACGGTGATCAGGTCGGCGTGGAGGTAGGTCCCGGCCGGGAAGGCGAGGGTGTCACCGGGCTCGAGGCTGTCGACGGCGCGCTGGATGGCTGCCGTGTCGTCGGTGGCGCCGTCGCCGGTGGCGCCGAACGCGGTCACGTCCCGCACCACGCGTGCCGCCAGGCGGGCTGGGACGGAGGCGGGCGCGTCCGGGACCAGCGCGGTGAGGGCGGCGGTCACCGAGGCCGCGTAGAGCACGAGCACGAAGGTGGCGAGACGCCCGGGCGGGGGCGAGCTGCCGAGGTGGCGCCCTGGACGAGGAGGTCTCCGCACGCCCGAGGTATCGGCTTGTCAGCGTCGCCGGTGAAGTGCTGGTCGCCTGTGCCCGCGGGGCGCGACCGGGGCCGGTGCGCCGAACGGTCAGCCGCTGCCGGTCAGCACCGCGCTGTCGAGCTTGGTGCCCCGGCGGCGGCCCAGCGCCGCCTCGGGAGCCATCGTGTCCGGGGTGCCCTCGATCAGCTCGGGGCTCGAGTAGTAGCCGAGGGCGTAGTTGGCCATGGTGTAGCCCAACAGGTCGGTCAGCTCGCTCGGCAGTGCCTTGGCGATCTCGGGCGGGCAGGAGAGGAACTGGTTCTCCTCCTGGCGCAACCAGCTCAGGCAGTACGTGAGGTTCATGCCCGTGCGCGGCTGGCCCGAACGGTTCTCGCCACCCCCGTGGACGACGGTGCCCGAGTAGACGAGCACCGAGCCCTTCGGCATCTCGGCCTGGACGGCCTCGGCCGGCTCGGCTCGGCGGTCGGGGGGCCAGCGGTGGCTGCCGGGGACGACGTTGGTGGCGCCGTTGGCCGCGGTGAAGTCGGTCAGCGCCCAGAGGGTGTTGAACTGTGGCTCGATGCTGTCGGGCAGGTAGCCACCCCAGGCCAGCCGGTCGCGGTGCAGCGGCTGCGCGCCTTGCCCGGGCAGGATCGTGATCGTCTGAGTGAGGTGGAGCTGGATCCGGGCGCAGTGACGGGTGAGGTATTCGGTAGCCGCGGCGAGGACCACGGCGTGGGCGATGGCGGCGTGGCTGGCCGGCGAACGAGCCACCAGGGCGCCCGTCCGCTTGGTGAGCCGGCCCGTGAAGTCGTCTCGGCCCTCGGCGGAGCGGTCGATGACGGGAGCGGTCTCGGCGATGATCTGGTCGATCTGCTCCGCGGGCAGCAGGTCGCCCGCGATCAGCGCGCCGTCGCGGTCGAGCAGGCGGACGATGTCCCCGGGCACGCTGTCCTGCGCCGAGATCTCGACGAGAGCGGTCATGGTTCCCCCCTTAGGTCACGTCCTGAGTCTGCCCCGCGTGTCAGGCGAGCGTGCGCTCCTCCGCCTCGCGCATCCGGCTGGAGACGTCGGCGAACAGGGCCGCGGGCGCCTTGGCCGGCGAGCCGGAGTCATAGGGGGGCTGGGGGTCGTACTCGATGACGAGCTGCGTGGCCTGGGCGACCTCTGGGCCGGCGATGATGCCGGCCAGGGTCAGCGCCATGTCGATCCCGGCCGACACGCCGGCACCGGTGACGACCTTTCCACTGACGACGACGCGCTCGGCTGTGGGGCGGGCGCCGAGGGCGTTGAGCTGGTCGTAGGCGACCCAGTGGGTGGTGGCCTCGAGGCCCTCGAGCACGCCGGCCGCGGCCAGCAGGACCGCACCGGTGCAGACCGAGGTGGTCCAGGTCGTGGTGGGGTGCACCTGGCGGATCCAGTCGATGGCGGGGTGGCCGTCGCGCGCCATGCGCCGCGTGACGAGCCCGCCAGGGACGAGGATGATGTCGGGCCGGGTGACCTCGTCGAAGGACGCATCGGCTTGCGCGGTGAGCGCCAGGTCGTCGCGGACCGGGCCCCGCTGCTCGGCGACGAAGATCGCCTCCGCGCCCCGCAGCCTGGCCAGCACGGTGTAGGGGCCGATGGCGTCGAGGGCGGTGAACCCTTCGAAGAGGGGGAAGGCGATCTGCATGTCGGGCTCCTGAGGCATCGGGCGAGCACGGGTAGCTCGCTACCGACGATCGTCGCCCGGCGCCCAGTTGGCAGCAAGGACACGTTGCCCACGATTCACGCCACGCCAGGGGCATCAACCCCGACGAGCAGCCCGCTGGGGCTGAGCCGCCTCGGCGGCCCGGGCCTCGCGGCGTGCGTCAGTCCTCGAGGGCGCCGGGGTTGGCGGGGACGTCGACGGCGTGCTCCTGCAGCGCAGCCAAGGGCACGATGTCGAGCGCCCGCTCGTGGGTGGAGGCGAGCACGACGTGGGAGGCGGCCCCGTCGTGGTGGGCCCGCAGCCAGTTCACCGCGGTGACGCACCAGCGGTCGCCGGGAACGAGGCCGGGGAAGCGGAACTGGGGCACCGGGGTGACGAGGTCGTTGCCGATGCGACGCTGGTGCTCGAGGAACTCCTTGGTGACCACGGCGCAGATGGTGTGGCTGCCCAGGTCCTCGGGCCCCGTCGTGCAGCCGCCGTCCCGGTAGAAGCCGGTGACAGGGTCGCTGCCGCACGGCTCCAGCTCGCCGCCCAGCACGTTGCGGTCGCCCATCTCGAACCTCCCTGTGCGCTCACCACGTCGCGTCGCGCGCGTGCCGACCGTAGCGACTGCGCCGCGGACGGCCCGCACCAGCGCGGCGCGGGCCGTCGCCGGTCACGCCACCTCGAACTCGTTCACCATGCCCGCCGTGAAGTGCGGGGGCCCTGCGCCCGCGGGCAGGCTGCTGTCCGGCCCCTCCATCTGGCTCATCAGCTCGGGCGTGGCTCCGATCGGGAGGAAGCACACGGCGATGTACCGGCCCGCCGTCAGATCGGCGACGCCGTAGGAGCTCGAGCCTGGGAAGGCGAAGGCGGCGCCGGCGAACGTCGCCTTCGCCATCGCCTCCTCCTCGGGCAGGCCGAGCAGCTGCTCGGCGGTCTCGTCGACCCCGTCGTTGACCCGCATGACGGCCACCTCGTGCACTTCGGCGCCGTTGTTCTCGAGCGTGAGGATGACGGGCCCCTCCGGGACCTCTTCGGGGATGCCGTCGAAGGCGTACTCCGTCGCCGTCAAGGTGAGGTCGGTGAACCCGCAGTTCGCCTTCATGTACTCGAGCATCTCGCCGTAGGCGGCCTCGAACTCTGGCGACTCGCCGCCGCTCGCCTCGAACTCGGCGATCACCGTCTCGACGGTGGGCGCGATGTCGTCGGGCGCGGCGGCCACGAGAGCCTCTATCGCCGTGCCGATGGCATCGTCGTCCTCCGCTGAGATGGCGCCTTCCACGGCGACCTCGGCCTGGCAGAAGGCGTCGACATCACCCGCTGGGGCGCCTTCGGTGGCGCCAGGAGCGGTAGCCCCCGTGGAGGCTGGAGCGGCCGACTCGTCGGCGTCGTCGCCGCCGCATGCCACCGCGCCGAGGCACAGCGGCGCGACCGCCAGCACGACGGCGAGCGTGCGCACGCGTGGGCGCCGGCGCCCGGCACCGATCGTCGAAGGTGGGTGGTTCATGGCCTTCTCCTCTCGCGGGTTTGCGGTGAGACATCGGCGTCGACCTGGTGCAGTGAGCGCAGTTCGAGGCGCGCCGCGGCGGCCCACCGTTCGATGTGCGCCTTGCTGGGCGCCCGGCACACCCACACGTCGCGTCGACCGTCGTCGTGCACCGCGTACCGGTGCTCGACGACGACCTCGGGGAAGCGCCGGGCCGCCAGACCGCCGGCGTCGTCGAGGTGCGGTCCGCCGGTGGGCCCCGTCTCGAACAGGAATTGCGGCATCACAGCAACGTCCCGGTCACAGGCCCACGATTCGCGAACCGCCGTCAGCGGCACGTCAGCGGAGGTTGGTCAGTACCATCAGCGGCCGGTGGCCCGCCCCTTCCGGTACCAGCTCCCGGCGCTACCCGATCGCCTCGTCGCCCGATCGCGCCTGCTGGCGCGGCTGGCGCAGCGGTGGGACCGGCGGTTGGTCACGGTCGTGGCCGGTCCAGGGTTCGGCAAGACCGCGCTGCTCGTCGCGGCCGTCACGGAGGGCGCAGCGCAGCCGGGGGGCCGTGATGTCTGGCTGTCGTGCGAGCCAGCAGACGAGTCCGCTGACCACCTGCTCGCTGGGCTGGCCGAGGCCCTCGACATCCCACTCGGGGCAGGCCTCGACACCATCTGCGACGCGGTGTGGGCACGAGCCCCGACAACGATCTGCTTCGTACTCGACGACGTCCACGAGGTGCCTGCCGGTTCAGGCGGTGCCGCGCTGTTGGCGCAGCTGCTCACGGACCTGCCCGGCAACGGGCACGTCGTGCTGGCGTCGCGCGAGGCCGTCCCGCTGCCGACGGCTCGGTTGGCGGCGAGCGGCCAACTGGTGCGCCTGGGCGAGGACGACCTCGTGCTCGACGACGCCGAGCTGGTCGCGTTCGCCGAGGGCCGCGGCGTCGACGCCGCGTTGCTCGCGTCGACCGGGGGCTGGCCGGCGTTGGCGGAGCTGACGGCGAGCGCAGGCGCGGACCTGGTGTTCGACTACCTGTGGGAGGAGGTGCTCGCCCGCGTCGGCGCCGATCGGGCCCGGCTCCTGGCCCAACTGTCGGTCACTGGCGGTGGCGATGACGAGGTGGCCTCGGCGCTGGCGGGGCGCGCGGTGGGCGTCGACGACATCGTTGCGTCCCTGCCCTTGGTGGAGCGCACGGCCACGGGCTGGGTCGCGCTGCACCCGCTCTGGGGCCCGGCGCTGCGCCGGGTGCTCCCTGCCGAGGCAGCGAGCGAGGCACGGGCGCGGGTCGCCGAGGTCCATCGCCGCCGGGCGCGGTTCGCCGCCGCCGTCGACCTCCTCGCCGAAGCGGGGACGTGGGACGAGGTGCTCACCGTCATGCGGGCGGCGGCGCTCCAGCCTTACCTCTCGGTGCCCCCGGCCGAGATCGGCCGGTGGTACCGCCTGCTGCCGCGACGGTGGCGGGACGAGCCAGAGGCCGTGCTCGTGGCGGCCTTGGAGGTCCAGGCTCGGGCGCCCCTGGAGGCGCTGGCGGCGTTCCGGGCGGCCGCCTCCGGCTTCCGGGCGAGGGGTGACGTCGAGGGCGAGCTCGCCGCCATCGCCCACGACGGGTTGGTGCGGTGGTGGACGGGCGACCTGCCCGAGCTTCTCGCGCTCTACGAGCGCGTGGCGGCGCTGGCCGCCGCGGGGTCGGACGGCGCGCGGTTCCTCGGGGCCGTAGGGATGGCGGCCATGGCCCATCTGGGCGGCGACTCCGAGGCCGTGCTCCGCGAGTTGGCCAGTGTCGGTGACGAGTACTGGGTCGGCTGGCTGTCTGCTGTCTACTGGTTGCGCAGCGTGGCGTACCGGCGGGACGGCGAGCTGCAGCGCGCCCGCGAGGAGCTCGTCGCCCTGCAGTGCCTCCCCATCGGCCTGTACGACGTCCAACGCGAGGTCGCCGAGCTTCGGATCGACTGGCTCGAGGGTCGCGTCGACCACGTCCGCGCCCGGTTGCCGGACTTCGTGGAGAGCTACGAGCGGTCCGGCGAGCAGTTCCTCGCTCGGGAGATGATGCTCGAGCTGGCGTGCAAGACGGCCTGGTTCGGTGAGCTAGACAGGACGCGCCATCTCCTCGCCGCCGCCGAGCACCTCGCAGCGGACGTGCCCGGCGCCCTCGCCCGCGTCCTGCGGTGCATCGCCGTGGCGGCGCTCGCCGTCGCCGAGGGTGACGAGGGCACGGCCGCTGACGTCGTGCGAGCCCACACGGTCACCCAGCTCGGTGGACCTGAAGGCTGGTACTGGCGCGACCGGGCCGCGCTCGCCCTCGTCCACGTCCTCGTCCCCGAGCTGCGCCCCAGGTCGGTCGACGAGGCCCGCAGCCCCGCTCACGCGCCGGGCGTGCTCCTCGCCGAAGCCCTCGCCGCGGCCCGCGACGGTGACCTGTCGCCGGTCGGAGCGCTGGCCTGGCCCGACCTCGGCGTCGTCCGCGCCCACCTGCCAGTGCGCTGGATCGTCGAGCTCGCAGCCGCCGGCCGGGCTGCCGGCAACCCGCCGCCGATTGAGCTCCTCCGTGCCGTGGGCAGCTCGCCCCGACAGGCGCTGCGCGCCCTGGTGGCCACGAGCAGCAACCGCCCTGTCGTCGCCGCGGCCCAACGGCTGCTCGCCGAGCTGCCCGCGGTCCCGCCCGACCACTTGCGCATCAGCGTGATCGGCCCCCTGGCGCTCTGGCGCGACGGTGCCGCGGCCACAACACCCGAGTTGCGCCGTCGGCGGGTCCGCGAGCTGCTGTGCTACCTGGTCGCGATGCGACGAGCGAGGCGTGAGGAGGTGGCTGCCGAGTTCTGGCCCGAGCTCGACGACGGCGGGCACAACCTCCGGGTGACGCTCAACTACCTGCAGCGAGCCCTGCAGCCCGACCGAGCCGAGGGCGAACCGCCGTACTTCCTGCGGGCCGAAGGGGATTGGCTCACGCTCATCACCGATCCCCAGCTCGTGGTCGACGCCTGGGACCTCGAAGCCCGGCTCGACGAAGCGGACGCGGCCGAGCGCGGGCGCGACCCGGGGACGGCGCTCGCCGCCTATCGAGCGGCTCTGCCGCTGTGGCGCGGCGAGCCCTACGCCGACGTCCAGGACGGGCATTGGGCCCAGGTCGCCCGCAGCGGCCTGCGGAGCCGGTACGCCTCCGCTGCCGTGCGGGCCGGCGAGCTCCTGCTCGCCGCCGGCGAGACGTCCGAGGCCGGCCAGGCGGCGGCGTGCGCCATCCGGGCCGAACCGTCCTCCGAGCCGGCCTACCGGCTCCTGGCGCGGGCCCGCATCGCGACGGGGGACTCGGCCGGCGCGCGGCGCGCGCTCGAGGACTGTCGCGCCGTGCTCGCCGACCTCGACCTGGAACCGGGCCCCGCCACGATCGCGCTCCTCACCTCCGCTCCGTAGGCGCCCGATCACGGGCGTCGAGCCTCGTCGCGTCAGGTGAAGTCGACGATGGCGAGCACGTCGGGTTCGTCGTCGCCCTGGCACGCCGGGGCGCTGTCGGGCAGATCCGCGTAGTCCTCCGCGGCGACGTAGCCGGTCAGGTCCTCGAAGTTGGGGAGCGCGGTGACGGTGCCGTCGGAGCTCCAGCGCACGGCGGCCGCGTCCACCTCGTAGCCCAGGGGCGGTTCGACATCGGGGATGGTGCCGCGGACGTACACCGGGTCGATCGCAGTCGCACGATCTGCTCTCTTCCCTTGGAAGCGACCGACCTGCCCCCGCGAGGTCGCGCGTCAGCAGACGGTCACAACGTGTCGGTACCTCCTTGAGACGACCGAACACGTCGGGCCTGTTCCCGGCATGCTCTGACCGGGCATGTCGAAGCGGGGCGCCGCGAGGGCCTCAGCGCGACTTCTTGAAATGCGGGATGACGTGCTTCCCGAACAGGTCGATGGCGTGCATGGTCCTGTCGTGGGGGATGGCCCAGAACTGCATCATGCACAGGAACAGGTCGAGGTTCGCGGCGTCCTGTACCCGTTCGATCTGCCGGATGCATGTGTCGGGGCTGCCGACCACGCACATGCCGTTGTCGATCATGTACTGCAGGTCGACCTTGCGGGGGTCGAGGCCCTCGTACTCGGTCACCTGGCGGTCGGGGTCGCCGGCGATCTCGTCGGCCGAGCGCCCCGACTTGCGGGCCTCGAGGACCGGCGTGGTCACCGCCAGAGTGGTCCCGACGTAGGACATGAAGGCGCGTTCGGCCTCCTCCTGGGCCTGGGCGTCCGTGTCGGCGCAGTGGACCATGGCGAAGGCGCCGGCCCGGTCGTTGACGAACGCGCCCATGGGCTTGGCCCGGGTGAGGCCGTCGCGGTAGAGCGCCACCCGGCGGGCCAGGACCTCGGGGCGGACGAGCACGGTGAAGGACAGCAGCCCGAGGCCCATCTCGCCCGCCATGCGATGGGTGTCCTCCGCGGTGCACGCCGTCCAGATCGGCGGGTGGGGCTGCTGGACGGGCATGGGCACAACAGTCCGCTCGGGGATGTCGAAGTAGTCGCCCTGATAGGAGAAGGTGCCGTCGGGGCTCTTCCAGATCGTGGTGATGATGTCGAGCGCTTCTTCCCACCGGGGCCGTGTCTCGGAGTGGCGGATGCCGAACCCGCCCAGCTCCTGCACCGTGATCGAGCGGCCTGTGCCCATCTCGACGCGACCGTTGGACAGGATGTCCAAGGTGGCGATCCGCTCGGCGACGCGCACGGGATGGTTGTAGGGGAACGGTAGGAGGACCACGCCGTGGCCGATCCGCATGGCTGACGTTCGCTGGCTGATGGCCCCGTAGAGGACCTCGGGGGCGGAGGAGTGCGAGAACCCCGGCTGGAAGTGGTGCTCGACCGACCAGAACGAGTCGAACCCGGCCTGTTCAGCCGCCACCACCTGGTCCATCACGTCCCAAAAAGCCTGCCGCTCCCGGTCGCGGTGCTTCAAGGGGCTGGCCACCTGGATCTCGTAGAAGATCCCCACGTCCATGTCGAACCCCCTCACAGCGTGCGCCGGCGCGGCGACGGGACCTGTCGGCCTTCACCGAGTAGCTAGCGCTCACTACCCTACGGGCGCAAGCGCCTGGAGGGCAATCGGGACAGCGGCAATCGGAACAGCGGCAATCGGAGCGGGTGGCATCACTTACGCTGCCATCTGCTCGTAGCGCCAGGAGCTCGAGGGGGGCCTTATGGACGTACGTAGCCAGATGCGGCGCTCGGCGCGGTTCAACCGCGACCGCACCGCCATCATCACCGAGACCACGACGGTGACCTTCGGCGAGAGCTGGTCCCGGGGGTGCCGCCTGGCCAACGGGCTGGCGGCGCTCGGCGTGCGCCCCGGCGACCGGGTCGGCGGGCTCGAGGACAACGACCTGGCGGCGGCCGACTTCTACGTCGGCTGCGCGGCCGGGGGGTTCGTGCGCAACCCGCTCTACCCTCGCAACTCCCCCGAGGCGCACGCGCACATGCTCGACCACTCGCAGTGCAAGGTGCTGGTGGTCGACCCGCCCTACGTCGACGCGGTGCGCGGCATGGAGCACGAACTGGCCGACCTCCACCACATCATCGTCCGTGACGAGAGCTACGAGGACTGGCTGGCGTCGTTCCCCGACACCGACCCGAACCCCGCCATCGACGAGAACGACTGGTTCATCATCCGCCATTCGGGGGGCACCACCGGTCGGGCCAAGGGCGTCGGCTACACCCATCGCACCTGGATCAACGCCAGCCGCGACTGGTTCTACCCCTTCCCGCCCGTCGAGACGCTCGACGTGATCGGCCACGCCGGGCCCATCTCGCACGGGTCGGGCTACTTCTTCCTGCCCGGGTGGATGGCCGGTGCCGCGAACCTGTTGGTCAACGGGTTCGACCCTGTGAAGGTGCTCGACCTGATGGAGCGCCACGGCGTCACTCACATCTTCCTGGTGCCCACCATGGTCAACGCCATGGTGCGCCATCCGAGCGCAGCGGGCCGGGACTGGTCGCGCCTCAAGTGCCTCAACATCGCTGGTTCACCGATCACCGACGACACGGCCCTGCTCGCCCGTGAGGTGTTCGGCGAGCGGCTCTGGCAGCTCTACGGCGAGACCGAGGCGCTGCCCGCCGTGGCGATGAGCCCCAGCGAGTGGTTCGGCAAGTGGCCGGGGTCCACGCCCCTGCGCGCCGCAGGACGGCTGATGCCGTGGTCCGAGCTGGAGATCTGCGATCCCGACACGAACAAGGTCCTCGAGGTCGGCGAGGAGGGCGAGATCGTGCTGCGCACGGACGGCCAGATGCTCGGGTTCTGGGACGAGCCGGAGCTGACCGCGTCGCGCGTCTTGGACCGCGGCGACGGCCGCCCCTGGGTCCTGACGGGGGACATCGGCCGCCTCGACGAGAACGGCTACCTCTACGTGCTCGACCGCAAGGACGACATGATCATCTCCGGCGGGTTCAACATCTGGCCCGCGGAGCTGGAGTCGGTCCTGACCGACCACCCCGCGGTGGTCGAGGCCGCCGTGTTCGGCGTGCCCCACCAGCGTTGGGGCGAGACCCCCTTCGCCCACTGCCAGGTCGACGGCACGACAGCGGTGACCGAGGACGAGCTGGTCCAGCTGTGCGCGACCACGCTCGGGTCCTGCAAGAAGCCGTCGGGGGTGGTGCTGAGCACCGACCCCCTGCCGCACAGCCCCGTCGGCAAGCTGATGCGCAAGCTGCTCCGTGAGCCGTACTGGTCCGGCCACGAACGGCGGGTCGCCGGCAGCTGAGCCCGGCTGGCCATCGGCCGACGGGTGGCCGAGGGTTTAGGCTCCGGCGATGTACCTGAACGAGTTCGCCGATGCCTTGACGCCGAAGGACATGGCCGGCTCAGGGGAGCTCGCCAGCTTGCTCGAGAGCGCCGCCGACCTGGGCATCCCCCATGCACCGTCGGTGCGGTACCTGTCGCGTCAGACCGTGGTGAGGGGCATGCGATTCCACTTCACCGAATGGGGAGACCCCGGCGCGCCCCCGGTGCTGCTGCTCCACGGCGGCAACCAGTCATCGCACTCGTGGGACCTCGTCAGCTTGTACCTGGCGGACCGTTACCACGTGTACGCGCTCGACCAGCGCGGGCACGGCGACACCGAGTGGAGCCGTGAGCTCGACTACTCGATGGAGGCGATGGCCGCCGACGTGCTGGCCTTCATCGCCGACCAGGCGCTCGACCAGCCGGTCATCTTCGGCCACTCGATGGGCGGGCGCGTCACGATGAACACCGCCCTCGAAGCCCCTGATGTGGCACGCGCCCTCGTGATCGTCGACGTCGGGCCCGAGTTGTCGGCCAAGGGCACGAAGGTCGTCAGCGACTTCATCGCCCACAACCTCGAGTTCGACGACCTCGACGTCTTCCTCGACAACGTCGCGCGTTACGACCGCTTCCGCTCCCGCGAGCACATCGCCCGCACCGTCAAGTACAACCTCCTGGTCAGAGCAGACGGCACCTACGTCAGCAAGGTAGACCACCGGCGCCTCCCCGGTTCAGGGAGCAAACTGGCACTCGACCAGGTCGAGGCGATCCGGTGCCCCGTGCTGTTGGTCCGAGGCGGCGAGTCCGACGTGCTGCTGCCCGATGCCGCCGAGCGCTTCGTGCAGGCACTCCCCATCGGCCAGTTGGTCACGGTGCCGAACGTCGGCCACAACGTCCACGGCGGCAACACGCCCGGCTTCTTGGAAGCGATCGCCCCGTTCCTCGCCTCGCTCGGCTGAACCGGCTCCTCGCTCGGCGCCCGCTGCGACGGGTCAGTTGCAGGTCTGGGTCGACTGGTCGAACGCGCAGTTCTTCGACTTGCCCGACAGGTCGATCACGCCGCCGGTGGGCACCCACTCCTGGCCAGCGGCGTCGTACTGCGAGATGTCCGAGCCCTCGATGAAGTAGGCATCGGCGTTGCCCCTCAGGTTGAACTGGATGCCGGGCAGCAGCATGGGATGGGTCATCTCCATGGCCCGCAGCGCGACCATCAGGTTCGTGCGGGTGAGGCCGCCGTCGAGCTCTCCGGCGATGCGCAGCCCCTGGACGAGGGGGAAGGCGTACTCGATGCCCAGGCTGAAGTTGCTCGACGTGCGGTGGTCGATGCCCGCCGACGTCAACACGTCGCGGGCCCACTGGACGTAGGGGTTGCCGTCCTCCGCCGGCGAGTTGATGTCACGGACGCCTCCGCCCATGATCCACCAGCCACTGGCGACCTCGCCGTCGCCGCCGACCTTGTCCCTGGTCATGAAGCCCTTGCAGTTCTGGTTCGTGATGAGGAACTGCGCCCGGTCGCGCATGCCGTTCTGGGCCACCTCGTGCACGACCTGGGTGCACTGCGAGGCCCCGCCCATGAGGATGAAGACGTCCGGCTCCCCAGCGGCGAGCGTGGTCATCGGGTCGGTGACGGTCGGCGCGGTGATCTCGATCGACTCGCTGACGTACTCGAAGCGGTCGTTGTGCACGGACTGGTCGAGGTAGGCCCGGAACGACGTGTCGTAGGCCTGGCCGTAGTCGTTCGAGGTCACCAACGAGGCGATCTTGATCTTCTCGCCCGGGAACTCGTCGATGCGCTGCTCGATGAAGGCGCCCCAGAGCACGGCCTCGGTGCTGTACGCCATCTGCAACCCGGTCGTCCACGGGTGGTTGACGGGGTCGGCCCAGGCGGGGTGGCCGGTGATGCCCCCGAGGGGGTGGGCGATGCAGCGCTCGTTGAGCTTGTCGTACACCTTCAACGTGGTGGGCGACCCCGTGGTGGTCATGGCGAACACCTTCTCGGAGTCGATCAACTCGTCGACGAGGGGGATCGTGCGCGCCGAGTCGTAGGCGTCGTCCTTGAGGATGAGGTTGATGCGGCGCGTCGTCCCGGTGGCCGCGTCGGTGAAGACCCCCTGGTCGGAGTAGTAGCCCAGGACGGCCTCCAGGGCCCGGCCGCCGTTGCCGAAGTCGGCCGCCGTCCCCGACAGGGGCGCGGTGTGCCCGATCTTGATCTCGCTCTCGGTGAGGCCCTCGGTGTCGCTCCAACCCGGGGGGCACGCGGTGAGGTCGATGGTGAAGCCCTCGGGCCCAGTGACGGTCGTGCCGTCCGCGGACTTGCCCCAGCCGTTGTCCCGGATCATCTGCACGATGGCGGCGCGCTCGGCGTCGGCCAGCGCCTCCCACGCCTCCATGCTGTCGGGCAGTTCGGTGGTGGCCGTGCCCCCAGCCGTCGTCGAGGGCCCGCCGAGGGCGGCGCCCACCCCCTCGGCGACGCCCCGGTCGACGGTCTGGCCCGTCGCTTCGCCCCCTCCGTCGTCGCCTCCGCACGCTCCGGCGACGAGCGC
>WHTX01000444.1:747-3323 GCA_009377505.1 Acidimicrobiia bacterium | reverse complement strand
CTCGCCCGCTCCCGGCCGCTCGGGCCATTCGCTGCGCTCATCAGCTCGCCCGCTCCCGGCCGCTCGGGCCATTCGCTGCGCTCATCTGCTCGCCCGCTCCCCGCCGACACCACGCAGGCTCATGGGCTGACCCCGGCGGACGCTCCGGCGGCGGGCCCGGGGCCAGGCGTCGCCGGCGCGGCCAGGTCGGCGCCGGGGGCTGCGGCGGTCGAAGTGAGAGCGGGCGAGGAGGGCGCCTCGAGGAAGACCACGTCGGGCGGGTCGACCATGCCCAGTTGACGGGCGGTCGTCTCGATGCGCGACGGCGACTCGAGCGTCGCTACCTCGAGGGCGAGCTTGTCTCGGGTGACCTCGCGCGCCTGCATGTCCCGGTCGAGCCGGTCCAGCTCGAGCTGGCCCTGCACCAGCACCGCCTGGAGCGCGGCCAGCACGAAGAGCAGGGCAAAGATCACGCCGAGCGCTGCACTGCCCACCAGGCGGGTCCGGGCGCGTCGCTGTCGGCGGACCAGGCGGAGATGCGGCTCGGCGGCGGGGGCGCGGCTCGGGGCAGGGGCGGCGGAGGTACGGGGCTGGCGCGTCACGGGAGGACCTCCACGGCTCGCAGGCGGGCGGACTCGGCACGGGGGTTGGCGGCGACCTCGGCGGCTCCCGCCTTGGTGGCGCCGCGCCGCAGCAGCCGGGCGCGCCGTACTGCTCCGCACCGGCAGGGCAGCTGCGGCGGGCACACGCATCCGCCGGTCTCCTCGTACCGGAAGCGCTCCTTCACCAGGCGGTCCTCGCCGGAGTGGTAGCTGAGCACGGCCACGCGCCCACCGGGGGCGGTGGCCCCGAGGGCGGCGTCGAGCGCCACCGGCAGCACCTCGAGCTCGCCGTTCACCTCGATGCGCAGGGCCTGGAAGGTACGGCGCGCCGGGTGCCCGCCGCGACGACGAGCCGGGGCGGGGATGGCGTCGCGGACGACCTCGGCGAGCTCGGCCGTGCCCTCGATCGGCCGTTGGCGCACGATGGCACGGGCGATGCGCCGGGCGTGGGCCTCGTCCCCGTAGCGGCGCAGGAGGCGCGCCAGGTCCCGCTCCTCGTAACGGTTCACGACGTCGGCGGCGGTGCGGGGCTGGGTGGGGTCCATGCGCATGTCGAGGGGTGCGTCGGCTCGGTAGCTGAAACCACGTTCGGGCCGGTCGAGTTGGGGCGAGCTGACTCCGAGGTCGAACAACACCCCCGAGGCCGGCAGCCGCCCCCGCTCGCGGGCGACCTCGGCGAGGCGGTCGAAGCGGGCGTGGACGACCTCGACCCGCCCACCGAAGCGGGCGAGCCGGGCACGGGCGGCGGTGACAGCGTCGGGGTCCTGGTCGATCCCGAGGACGGACAGGTGGCGGTGGCGCTCGAGCAGGGCGGCGGCGTGGCCGGCTCCACCCAGGGTGGCGTCGATCAGCCAGCCCTCGGGGACGGGGGCGAAGAGCGCCACGACCTCGTCGAGCAGGACGGGACGGTGCGGGAAGTCACCTGACGGCGACGGGATGTCGGCGGCACCGGGTCGGTCCACGGCGCACCTCGGCTCGGCATGGGCGCCCGGTCCCCAGGATCGACCATCGGCTGCCCTCCGGCCAACTGGCCCGCCGGGATGTCGGGTCCGGCTGGGCGAAAGATGGCAAAGCGGGCGGAGTTGGGGCCTTCCATCTCGTCGGCCGGAAGGCAGCGGATGGTCGATCCTGGGTCGGGGCGTGATCGTCGGTGGTGGGGGCGGTCGGTCGGGTGGCCACGGTCAGAAGATCCCGAGCCGGGCCACGGCATCGGCGAGGCTGGCATCGCCCTGGGTGGAGACGTCCGCCCACCGAGGCGGCGCCCACAACTCGATGTGGTCGCGCACGCCGGCCAGGACCACGCTCGACTCGAGCCCGGCGTACTCCCGCAGGCGGGTCGGGACGGGAAAGCGGCCCTGGCTGTCCGGCCGTACCTCGGAGGCGTTGGCCATGAAGACGCGCAGGGCGCTGGGGCTGGCCTCCGTCGAGCGCACCTTCTCGTTCAGGCGCTCCACGAAGTCCTCGAACTGGGCTGGGGCGAACAGGGCCAGGCACGACTCCCACAGGGTGAGGTAGCCGCCGTCGGCGAGCCGCCCCCGGAACGCGGTCGGCAGCACCAGCCGACCCTTGTCGTCGAGCGAATGCTCGAACGTCCCGACGAACACCGTGCGCTGCCTCCACATCCCGTGGGCATGCGTTCCGTGGGCTTGCGCCGCTCCTGCTTCCCACGAGACGACACCCTACTCCATATGTCACCACATGCAACCACTCTCCCCCACTCTGCCCCCCAGACTGGCACGACCACCCGCAGCGCCACCCCCGGCCACCCTTCCGGGCCTCGTGTTCGGGCAGGTCCGGGCCCCTCGAGGCCTCGTCCCTGCGACGGGGGTGGCTGCGCAACGGGCCCGGCCCGCCGAGGTCAGCGGTCGCGGAGCGCGCCGAGGAGGGCGTCTTCGACGGCGCCCGCCGTCGGCACCGGCTCGACCAGCTCGTCGAGCCCCACGGCGAGGCCCTCGAGGTCGTGCGGCCAACCAGCAGCCGCCCCGCCGGGGCCCA
>WHTX01000444.1:0-737 GCA_009377505.1 Acidimicrobiia bacterium | reverse complement strand
GGCAACCGCCTCGGCCGGCCAGCGCAGCAACGTCGCGCACTGGAAGCGGGCCTGGCCACGAGCACGACGTTGGGAGATCCCCACCAGCTTGCGACCCCCCACCGTCACCTCCCCCGGGCCGACGCCGGCAAAGCAGACCCGGTCCGACCAGGGGCTGCGCACCAGGCGCCCACGGTGCACCTCGGCGGCCCCCACGCCCAGCGTGCGCAGCGCCGTCGCCCAGGCCTCCCCCAGCCACCAGGCCGCCCGGCCCACGTCGTCGTCCCATAGCGGGTCGCCCCGAGGGACGAAGACGTCGGCCCACACCGCCTCGCCCGGCACGAGCAGCACACCGCCCCCGCCGCTGCGCCGGCGAACCACCTCCACGCCGGCGAGGCGGGCGGCGGCTTCGGCGACGTGGGCGCGGGGCTGGGCGGAGCCGAGCACGAGGGCGGGCCGGCTCACCCGGAGGAGCCAGACCTGACGGGAGGGCGGCTCGGGGAGCGCCCGCTCGTGGAACTCGGACGCCGAGCCCGTGGACCGGTGCACTGCCCAGGCCCGAGCGGTCAAGGGCGCAGCTCCAGCACCTCTTGCGCCGTGGCCCGCAGGCGGTCGAGGTCGACCTCGACCCCGATCCCCGGCCCCGCGGGCACGACCAGGCGACCGGAGGCGTCGGCCACGACGGGCCCGGCGACGTCCTCGGCCACGTACTGCTCGGAGGGGCCGAGGTCGGTGGGCAACGTACACGCGTCGAGGGC
>WHTX01000443.1 GCA_009377505.1 Acidimicrobiia bacterium | reverse complement strand
CTCGACGTCGGCCCGGTTCGTACGAGTCGGCCCGGTCGCTTCGAACGGCGGCTCGATCGCCCCGAAACGACGTCTGCCGGAGCGCCCACCCCGGCCGAGGAAGCCGGCTCGAGCGCTCAGCTGACGAGCAGCCCCAGCGCCTCCTTGACGAAGGGGGCGACCTCGGATTCGAGGCGGTTGCGCTTGAGCTGGCGGGTCATGATCACGTCGGCGCCCTTCCCCCGCAGCAGCTTGACGAACTTCTTCATCATCCCGCCGGGGTAGATGGCGTAGGTGTTGAAGGCGACGACCGCCATGCCGTCGATGGGGGGCAGGGCGTTGAACTTGTAGGCCCGACCGGGCCGGTGGGCGAAGAGGACGAACCCGTCGACCCAGGTCCCGACGAACAGCAGGTCGGCCTCGGCCAGCTCGTGCAGGTCGAGGTTCGTCACCTCCCGCACGCTCACCTCGGCGCCCGCCTGCTGGCAGGCCCCGCCGATGAGCTCTGCAGCCTGGCGGGTGTGACCCTGGAGGCTCTCGTAGAGCACCACGATGCGCACGGCTCATCTGTAGCAGGTCGGCGCCCCAGCCCACGACCCGGATCGTCGCCTACCGTGCGGCCATGGTCGGCATGCTCGCTCCCTACCGTGTCCTCGACCTCACCGACGAGCGGGGCCAGCTCGCAGGCTTCCTACTGGCGCAGCTCGGCGCCGACGTCGTCCTCGTCGAGCCGCCCGGCGGCTCCCCCGCTCGCCGGGGCCCGCTGTGGTGGGACGCCTACGCTCGGGGCAAGCGCTCCGTCGTGCTGGACCTCGAGAGCGAGGCCGGACGACAGGGCCTGCGCCACCTCGCCACCGGGGTCGACGTGGTCATCGAATCGGCGGGGCCAGGGGCGCTCGATCGCCTGGACCTGGGCCCCGAGGCGTTGGCCGAGGTCAACCCCGAGCTCGTGTACGTGTCCATCACGCCCTTCGGCTGGCACGGCCCCAAGGCGACCTGGGCGGCGACCGACCTCGTGGTCCAGGCCGCCGGGGGCCAGATGGCCATCTCGGGCGACGAGGACCGGGCGCCGGTGCGGATCTCGCTGCCCCAGGCCATGCTCAACGCCGCGGTGGAGGCCACGGGCGGCGCCCTGGCCGCGCTGTGGGAGCGGGCCTGCTCAGGCCGTGGCCAGCACGTCGTCGCCTCGGCGCAGGAGGCCATGTTGGCGTGCACCCAGTCCTCGGTGCTGGCCGCAGCCGTCGGCGCCGCCATGACCCGACGGGCCGGCTCGGGCCCGCGCCTGCCCCCGCTCAACCTGCGCTTCAGCTACCCCGCGGCCGACGGCTTCGTGACCATCACCCACGTCTTCGGCGCCTCCGTCGGCCCCTTCACCCGCCGGCTCATGGAGTGGGTGTACGAGGAGGGCTTCTGTGACGAGGCCATGCGGGACAAGGACTGGGTCGAGTACGGCAACCTGCTGGCCACCGGCGCCGAGCCCCTCGAGGAGTTCGAGCGGGCCAAGGAGGCCATCGCCGCCCTGACCGCCACCAAGACCAAGGCCGAGCTGCTCGAGGCGGCCCTCGCCCGCAAGCTGGTGGTCGCCCCGGTGCTCACCGTGCCCGAGGTGCTCGAGCTCGGCCAGCTCGCCGAGCGGGGCTACTGGGAGGAGCTCGACGGCGCCCTCGTGCCCGGCGCCTTCGTCAAGGCCTCGGGGACGCCCCTGGCGGTGCTCGGCCCGGCGCCGACCCTGGGGGCCGACACGGAGGCCCTCCTCGGGGGCCCTGCTGCTGCCCCGGGAGGCGAGGCGAGCCCCAGCCGGGGTGGCGTCGCCGGGCGTGCCGAGGTGGCGCCCAGCCCGGGCGGCGTCGCCGGGCGTGCCGAGGTGGCGCCCAGCGGGGGTGGCGTCTCCGGGCGGACCGGGACGGCGACCACGGCCGACAAGCCCCTGGCCGGGCTCAAGGTGCTCGACTTCATGTGGGCGGTGGCCGGGCCGACCGTCACCCGCGCCCTCGCCGACCTGGGCGCCACGGTGGTGCGCCTCGAGTCCCCCGGCCATTTCGACGTCGTGCGAGGGCTCACCCCCTTCGTCGACGACGTCGGCGGGCCTGACCGCTCGGCGCAGTACCACAACATGAACGCCGGCAAGCTCGGCCTCTGCCTCGACGTCGCCAACCCTGCGGGGCGCGAGGCGGTGCTCGACCTCGTGCGCTGGGCCGACGTGGTCACCGAGTCCTTCTCGCCCGGCGTCATGGCCCGCCTGGGCTTGGGCTGGGAGGACCTGTCGGCGGTCAACCCGCGCCTGGTCATGTTCTCGACCTGCCTCATGGGCCAGTGGGGCCCGCTGTCCCGCTACGCCGGCTTCGGCAACCTGTCCACGGCCATGTGCGGGTTCAACGAGCTGACCGGCTGGCCGGACCGGCCGCCGACCGGGCCGTACTCCGCGTACCTCGACTACCTGTCCCCCCGCTTCGGCGAGGTCGCCGTGCTCGCCGCCGCCGACCACGCCCGTCGCACCGGGCAGGGCCAGTACCTGGACTTCTCCCACGTGGAGTCGGCCCTGCAGTGCCTGACGCCGGGGCTCCTCGACTGGCAGCGCAACGGCCGGGCGCCGACCCGGCTGGGCAACGAGGACGCGGCCATGGCTCCCCACGGGGTGTACGCCACCGCCGGGCAGGCCGACGCGGTCGCCGAGGGGCGGGACGACGCTGGGCACTGGGTGGCCGTGGCCTGCGCGAACGATGCGCAATGGCGGGCGTTGTGCGGCGAGCTGGGGCGGGGCGACCTCGACGGGCTGGGCGTCGAGGAACGTCTGGCGCGCCGCGCCGCGCTCGACAGGCTGGTGGCGACATGGTGCGCGGACCGCACGGCAGACGAGGCACAGGAGAAGCTCCAGGCTCGAGGGGTGCCCGCCCATCGCATCCTCAACAGCGAGGCCGCGGTGTCCGATCCCCACCTCGTCGCCCGTGGGCACTGGGTGACGATGCCGTTCCCCGAGACGGGCGCCATCACCATCGAGGGGCCGCGCGTGCGCTTCTCACGGAGCTCGACAGGGCCGGACCGGCTGGGCCCGGGCCAGGGCGAGCACGCCTGGGAGGTGCTCAACGGGCTGCTGGGCTACGACGCCGATCGCATCGCCGAGCTCGTGGCTTCCGAAGCTCTCGGCTAGCGCTGGGGTGGCGGTCGGCGGTCGGCGGTCGAGGGGCGGCGGCGGGGGGAGCTTGGCGCTGAGGCGCCCAGCGCTGCCGGGTGCGGCCCGGCGGGCCGGCGGCTGTCTGCGGCGGACAGCGTGCGGGCAGGGTGGCGGGTGCCTGGCGGGTGCGGCTGGCGGCGGGCGGCCAGCTCGCGGGCAGGGGTCGCGGCGGCCGGCCGGCTACG
>WHTX01000442.1:2329-3341 GCA_009377505.1 Acidimicrobiia bacterium | reverse complement strand
CGCCGGGAGGTCCGACGCGGGGTCGGCGTGGCTCACGGAGCCGCCGATCGTGCCGCGGTGGCGCACCTGGGGGTCCCCGACGTGGGAGGCGGCGTGGGAGAGGAGCGGCACGTGCTGGCCCAGCACGTCGCTGATCTCGATGTCCCGGTGGCGGGTGAGCGCCCCGATGGCCACGTGGTCACCGCTGTCGCGGATGTAGGACAGGTCGTCGAGCCGGCCGATGTCGACGAGGACGGAGGGGGTGGCGAGGCGCAGCTTCATGAGGGGCAGGAGCGAGTGCCCCCCGGCCAGCAGCTTGGCCTCGTCGCCGTGCTGGGCGAGCAGCGAGAGCGCTTCGTCCGCGGAGCCGGCGCGCTGGTAGTCGAAGGCGACCGGGATCATGGTCGGGCCTCCCTTACTTGCCTGCGTCGCTCGCCGCGCAGGCGAGGACGGCCTTGACGATGTTGTGGTAGCCGGTGCACCGGCAGAGGTTGCCCTCGAGCCCTTCGCGCACCTCGGCCTCGGAGGGCGCGGGCACCTCGTCGAGGAGGGACACGGCGGCCATGACCATGCCCGGCGTGCAGTAGCCGCACTGCAGGGCGTGGTTCTCGTGGAAGGCCTGCTGCATGGGATGGAGCACGTCGCCGTTGGCCAGGCCTTCGATCGTCTTCACCCGCTGGCCGTCGGCCTGGACGGCGAGCATGGTGCAGGACTTCACGGCCTCGCCGTTGAAGTGGACCGTGCAGGCACCGCACGAGGAGGTGTCGCACCCCACGTTGGTGCCCGTCAACTTGCAGTTCTCGCGCAGGAAGTGGACGAGCAGCAGCCGCGGCTCGACGTCGTCGCTGTGCGTCGTCCCGTTCACCTCGACGGAGATGTTCACGAGTGACGGCCCCCTCGGTCCGTGGAGAATGGGTGGTCCGCGGGGACCTTAGCGCTACAGCCCACCTGGTGGCGGATGCGTCGAGGCCGCGCTCGGCCGTGTGGCAGGATTCCGGCCGATGGCCGAACACCCCCGACTCGACCTGCTCGT
>WHTX01000442.1:0-2319 GCA_009377505.1 Acidimicrobiia bacterium | reverse complement strand
CCCGGTGAGGTCGACCGCTTCGTGGCCGGGGCGACGGCCACCGCGGCGAGCGAGCTCCCCGACTTGGCCCGGCGCGTCCGCCGCCACCTGGCCGAGGTCGAGAAGGCCGCGGCCAACGACGCCGGTGTGGACGTCGACGTGGCCCAGAAGGTCGCCGACGTGCTCGACGCGCTGCTCTCCGAGCCCGACCGCTACGACGCCTCGGGGCGCGCCCTGCTGAGGGGCGCCGTGGAGTACTTCGTGCTCGACCACGACGGCGACCCCGACTCCGAGCCCGGCATCGGCTTCGACGACGACGCCCGCGTGCTCAACGCCGTGCTCGAAGCCCTCGACCGCCCCGAGCTGCGCGTCGAGCCCTGAGCCCGTCTACCCAATCGAACGACGCCGGTCGGCCGTGTGAACGTCAGCCGTCGATGAGGAAGGGCCAGCCTTCGGGTAGGGGCACGCCGCCGGCCGGGGGGAAGACGACCCGGTAGGACTCCTGGCCGGGCTCGGCGAGCTCGAGGTGCTCGCGGGCGAGGCGCTTGACCGTGTCCGGCTCGTGCAGCGCCTCCACTCTGGCCTCGAGGCTGGCGATCTCGTGCTCGAGCTCGGCGCTGCGTTCGGCCGCCTCGGCGGTGGCCTCGCGCTGGGCCAGGATCTGGCGGGCCGGGAAGGAGCCGACCACGGCCAGCGCGGCGAGCACGCACAACGTGATCGCCGCGCCCCAGAGCGCCCGCCGGAACCGCACCGCCCCCGGTCACCCCCTCCTGGTCGGCGCGGACCGCAGGGCCCCGTGGCCCCAGTAGGCGGCCGACTCGTCGAGGAGGGACTCGATGCGCAGCAACTGGTTGTACTTGGCCACCCGGTCGGAGCGGGCCGGCGCCCCCGTCTTGATCTGGCCGCAGTTCGTGGCCACGGCGAGGTCGGCGATGGTGACGTCCTCGGTCTCGCCCGACCGGTGCGACATCACCGCCCGGTAGCCATTGCGGTTGGCGAGGGCGACGGCGTCGAGGGTCTCGGTGAGCGTGCCGATCTGGTTGACCTTGACGAGGATGGCGTTGGCCACGCCACCGTCGATGCCCCGGGCGAGGCGCTCGCTGTTCGTCACGAACAGGTCGTCCCCGACGAGCTGCACCGTGGTGCCGAGGCGCTCGGTGAGCAGCGCCCACCCGTCCCAGTCCTCCTCGGCCATGCCGTCCTCGATGGAGACGATCGGGTAGCGGCGGCACCAGTCGGCCAGCAGGTCCACCATGCCGGCGGCGTCGAGGGACCGGCGTTCGCCAGCAAGGGTGTAGCTCCCGCCGTCGAAGAACTCGGTGGAAGCGACGTCGAGAGCGAGGGAGATGTCCTCGCCGGGCGTGAAGCCCGCCCGCTCGATGGCCCGCACCAGCAAGGCCAGGGCCGCCTCGTTGGAGGAGAGCTCGGGGGCGAAGCCGCCCTCGTCACCGAGCGCGGTGGCGAGGCCCTCCTCGTGCAAGATGGCCTTGAGCGTGTGATAGGTCTCCACGCCCCATCGCAGCCCCTCGCTGAAGCTCGCCGCGCCGAGGGGCATCAACATGAACTCCTGGAAGTCCACGTTGTTGTCGGCGTGGGCGCCGCCGTTCAGCACGTTGAGCATGGGCACGGGCAGCACGTGGGCGTTCGGCCCACCGACGTAGCGGAAGAGGGGCTGATCGAGCTCGGAGGCGGCGGCGTGGGCCACGGCGAGGGAGGCGCCGAGGATGGCGTTGGCCCCCAGGCGGCCCTTGGCCTCGGTGCCGTCGAGGTCGACGAGGGCCTGGTCGACCTCGCGCTGCTCGTAGACGTCGAAGCCCTCGAGCGCCTCGCTGATCTCGTCGTTGACGTTGGCGACGGCCCGCTCGACGCCCTTGCCGCCGTAGCGGTCGCCACCGTCGCGCAGCTCGACAGCCTCGAACTGGCCGGTGGACGCGCCCGACGGCACGATGGCCCGCCCGACCACCCCGCTGTCGAGGACGACCTCGACCTCGACGGTCGGGTTGCCGCGGGAGTCGAGGACCTCCCGACCGTTGACCAGGTTGATGCTGCTCACGCGCGCCGTTGCTCCTGTTGCTGGTGTTGCGGATGTTACAACCGTGGTCACCGAGGTGGGTGACCACTTGTTGCAGGGCCGGCACGCTACCGGAGCCCGGTGCCGGCCCAGACCTCGGCACGGGGCCGAATGGCGAGGGGACGTTCGGGCGTCGCCCCTCGTCGGGGGGTGCGGCCGGCCCCCGTCGGCGGGTTCGAGCGCATCGCGTCGAATCGACGTCGAATCGACGCGCTCGACGCGCTCGGCGGGCGGGGCCGGCTCGGCGGGCGGGGCCGGCTCGGCGGGCG
>WHTX01000441.1 GCA_009377505.1 Acidimicrobiia bacterium | reverse complement strand
GGAGCGCCAAGTCGGCCGCCTAGCGCACGACGTCGAGACCGCGACGGGGAACCCCGTGCAGGTCGTCGAGCACACCACCGCGTCGTTTCTCGCGCTCGAGGCCGAGCGATCATCGCTCACCGCCAACCTCCACCGAGAGGGCATAGAGGTCGTCCCCGGCTCGTGGGCTGCGATCAGCCGAGCGGCATGAGCCGAGGGACCGGCCGCACGAAGCGATGTGGCACCGAGGACGCCGCCCGCCGACTCGAGGATGCGCGCCAGTTCCTCGAGGTCGCCGAGCGGACGACCGCGCCCGGGTATGGGGACGTGGTCGCCACCAACGCCATCCATGCGGCGATCGCCGCGGCTGACGTCATCTGCTGCTTGCGCCTGGGACGACGCTCCAACGACGGGAACCACCGCGTAGCCGTCGACCTCCTCCGCCAAGTCGACGCACAGCTGGCGAACCACCTTCGGCGAGCACTCGACCACAAACAGCAGGCCGCCTACGAGTCGCGTGACCTCTCCGATCGCGACGCCGCAGCGTGCGTCGAGCAAGCGCGTCGCCTGTACCGCAGCGCCCAGGAAGCCGTCGCCGGCAAACGACCGCGAGCGACGTGACCCCCTGAGCGTGCTGCCGCCGCTCAACGAGCGCCGTCACCGCTCCTGCAGAACCGCAGCCCGAGGTCAGGCGGCGAGCCGCTGCAGCGCCGCCACCACGTCTGCGAGCTGTGCCTTCTCCTCGGCCCAGCTGCGGCGCAGTTCGACGAGCTCGCGCTCCAGGCGCTCGTTCTCGGCTCGCAGTGCCGCCACCTCGTCCGTGCCCATCGGCGCACCGGCGGGTGCGCCTGCGGGCTCGTCTGCCTCCTCGACCGCAGGGCCGCCGAGCACCTCGGGCAGCTCTCGCGACCGCACGAGCGCCAGGCGCCTCGTCGACCTGGTCAACGCCACGAACAGCAGTGCGTGGCCCTGGTCGCCCTCCTCGACGATGGCCCTCGGCTCGACGACGACGGTGTGGTCGAACTCGAGGCCCTTGGCCAGATCGGCGGGCACCAGGTACACGGACGAGCCGGCCATCGGCGCCGGCGCCTCGGCGAACGCCACCCCGGCGTCGACCAGCGCAGCCCGCACCTTCGCCAGCATCGACCTCGCCGCCACCACGCCAACAAGGCCGTCCTCCTCGTCGACCCCGCTCAGCGCCTCGGCCAACGCCACGCCCAGGTCGTCGGCCCGCTCACCGACCAGCACCTCGCCGCCGGGGCGCACCGACTCGGGGACGAGCGTTCCCGGCGCCGCCGCCTCGCCGACAGGCCGGGCGTACTCCAGGACCTCGGCCGGGACCCGGTAGGTCAAGCCCAGCGTCTCGTGCCGCGGCTCTACCCCCGGCGCCAGGTGGGCCATCAGCGCCTCCCATGACGGCGTCGCCGCCGCCCCAGTGCCCTGGGCCACGTCGCCCAGCACCGTCAGCGACCCGCGCCGCACTCGCCGGGCCACGACCCGGGCCTGCATGGGGCTCAGGTCCTGGGCCTCGTCCACCACCACGTGGCCGAACCGGCCCTCCACGCCCCTGGCCAGGGCGGCCGCCTCGTCGATCAGCGGCAGATCGCACGCCGACCACACGAACCGGCGCCCCTTCCGAGGAGGACGGCGGCGGAGCAGGTCGCGCTCGGCCTCCTCCAGGACCCCATCGGAACAGGCGGCGAGGAACGCGGCATCGGACAGCAAGCGCCGCACGAGCGCCACCGGCTCGACGGTCGGCGCGGCATCGTCGAGACGAGCCGCGAGGCGGCGGTCCGCCCGGAGCGCGGCGACGAAGTCGCGCCGCCCCTGCTCACCCCTGAACACCCGGTCCCACGCCGGCAGCTGCTCCACGTAGGCGGCCCACAGCTGGTCCTCGACCCAGCCGGTCTCGAGCTGGCGGCGGCCGTCCAACAGCTCTCGGCGAACCTCCTGGAGTGGCGTGCCCGCAGCCATCGACCGCGCCACCTCGGCGGACAGGTCCGAGGCGGCCAGCTCGACGGACACGCCCCGGAGAGCCACGCGCAGCGGCGCCTCGCCCGGACGTACCGCCGACAGGACCGCCCGCCGCACCACCTCGGCCAGGCGGGCGTCGCCCTTCAGCCGGCCCACCGCCCCCTCCTCCGAGCGGGCCACCTTCACCCGGTCACGAGCCGAGCGGGTCAACGCCCCGAGCGCCAGCTCCGACGGCGTCGCCAACCGCACGTCGCCGTCGCCCAACGACGGCAACACCCGCCCGGCGTACTGGAGGAACACGGCGTTCGGCCCCACCACCAGCACGTCCTGGGCACGCAACCGTTCGGCGTGGGCGTAGAGCAGGTACGACAGCCGGTGCAGGCCGACAACCGTCTTACCCGTGCCCGGCCCCCCCTGCACCACCACCGGTCGGTCGTGGGGCAGGCGGATGATGCGATCCTGCTCGGCCTGGATGGTGGCGACGATGTCGGCCAGGTGACCAGTGCGCTCGGCCGCCAGGTCGGCGAGCAGCAGGTCCTCGAAGGTCGGCCCAGAGGCCTCGCCCTCCGGTGCCGCCCGCCCGAGGCGGTCGTCGGCCGCCCGCATGATCGTGCGCCGGTCGTCGTCGAGGTCGAACCGGCGCCGCAGTAGCAGCCCCATCGGGTTGTCGGCCGTCGCCTGGTAGAAGCGCTGGGCGACGTCAGCCCGCCAGTTGACCACGATGACCGCGTCATCGGCGCTGGCCTCGATGTAGCGACGACCGAGGTAGAAGGTCTCGGTCTTCCCCTCAGTGTCGTCGCGGTCGAACCTGGCGAAGCACAACGGCGGGTCGGTCGCATCGAGCTCCGCCTTCTTGGCCCGCAAGCCACTGATGATCCCCGTCTGCTCGGCCTTGTTCACGCTGTGCAGGCAGCTGAGCTTCTGCTCGATGCACGTCAGCTCGTCCTCGACGACCACGTGCACGGCGTCGACCCGCCCCTGCTCCAGCTCGATGACCGCCTGGTTGGCCTGCCCCGCCACGTGCTCGTTCCGCGCCATCGCCGTCTCCTCTCCCGCTCACGGGCCACGAGGCGCGCTGATGCACCCGACGCATCGCCGCCGCTGGCTCGCCGTCCGCCCGGACGGTTCGCCTTCCGACGCCCCGCAGCATGACCGCGAGGTATGACACTGAAGGAGCCGGCTCCCCCACTGAGATGTGAATCACTTTCGCCACGGAACTTGGGGCGCGTGGGGGTGCGGGGGCGGAGCCCCCGTTCGGGGCGGAGCCCCGAGGTGGTGGTCAGTCAGGCGGCGGGTTCGAGGGTGACGCGGTGGCCCATGGCTTCGAGCTGGGCGACGAGGCGACGTTGACGGGCGGCGCTGTTGCGGCGCTTGTCGAAGTAGTCGCCGCCGAG
>WHTX01000440.1 GCA_009377505.1 Acidimicrobiia bacterium | reverse complement strand
CTTGGTGTCGACGCCCAGCTCGGTGGCCGTGTCGGCCAGCACCGCGCTCTCGGGCGGGATGCCGAGGATGCCGGCGATGGAGGTGGCGTCGGGGGCGTAGGCCGGGTCGACGTAGGTGACCGTCGTCGGGGCCACCGGGGAGGGGGTGTTGTCGGGGGAGAGGGTGTTGAAGTTCTGGGTGAGCAGGACTTCGTTGTTGGCCCCGGCGATGCCCTGGATGGCCCGGCCGTTCAGCACCAGCACCTTGACCTGCGCCGGAGGGTGGGTCACGGGGGGCGCGGTCTGGGGCGGGGCGGTGGTCTCAGCGGGCGGCGGGCTGGTGGCCGTCTCGGCCGGCGTGCTGGTCTCCGCCCCCGGGCCGGCGTCGACCCGGGCACCGTCACCGCCGTCGTCGAGGGCACGGGCGAGCAGCAGCACGCCGATGGCGAGGGCGAACACACGAGCAGGGCGCCCCGGCCCGCCGCGGCGCCGGCGGAACGGGCGAACCCGCCTCCGTTCACGGCACTGGTCGGTCGGGGGACGCTCATGCTCACCTCATCGCCGGGGTGGTGTGCTGGCCCAGGACCCCTCGAGCCGGGCCCGGCGCCGCGCCGAGCGCACACGCCGGAGCCGCCGGACAACGAGCGGGTCGTACGCCATGGCCGCGGGGTTCTCCAGCACGACCTGGAGGAGCCGATAGTAGCGAGAGGGCGAGACCTGGAGTCGTCGCCGGATCGCCGTGCCCTTCACCTCGCCGTCGAGCCACCAGGTGCGCTCGAGATCGAGGATCGCCCGATCACGCTCGGCAAGTTCCACGCGTGTAGTTTCGTCCTGCCCGGAGGCCGGCGCAAGCACCCCACCACAGGAGCGGCGACAGGCGAGGTCCGCCAGCACCGGCGTGGGTACCATGGCTGGCCGGTCCGCCCGGGTAGCTCAACGGCAGAGCACCTGTCTTGTAAACAGGGGGTTGAGGGTTCGACTCCCTCCCCGGGCTCAGCGCATTGTCCCAGGCCACTCGGCCTGCCTGCGATCAGGCTTCAGTGCGAGGCGGCGGCCAGCTCGGCCACCTCGCCCTGCGCCGGTGGCGTGCTTCCGCCCGTCGGGCGCCGCTGGCACCGCCACGTGGCCCAGAGGGCGCCGAGCGTGCCGCCGCCGAGGCCGACTACGGCGTCGGCCAGGATCGGGTGGCGGCCGGCCACGAAGACCTTGCCCACCAGCAGGACCAGGGAGGCGAGAGCGACCGCCCCCAGGGTGCGCCGCCACCGCCGCCAGCGCACGTGCACCAGCGCGCCGAGGGGCAGGAAGACGAGCACCCGGAGGGCGGTCACGAACCAAGGGTCGCCGTTGCCCAGCTCGAACAGCCCGCGCACGCGCTCCTGCACCACGACGCCCGTCGCCGGCTCGAGCACGTTGCCCCCGAGCAGGTCGGTCGCCCGGCCCTCCACCACAGGCTCGGCGGCCCGCACGTCCCCCACCCAGCCCCGCTCGCCGACCACGGCATCGCCGAGGGCCACTCGCTGCCCGGGGCCCCAGCCGGCCAGCGGTGCCGGGCCGAGCTCCTCCCGTGCCGCCTCCACGCCGTCGGCCGACAGGGTCACCACGCCGTCATGCACCACCAGCTCGACGCGGTGCCAGTCGAGGTCGGCGAGCAGGCCAGGGGCCCGCAGCATCGGCCCACCCGAAGAGTCCGAGCCCGGCCGGTGGAGCCGGACGACGAGGTCTGCCCCGTCCTGTCCCACCATCAGCGCTCCCTGGTGATGGTCCTGGGCGACCTCCAGCACCCTCGACGGCCCCCGCTGGTCGGTGCGCGCCGCCCGCAGCTCGAGCGTCACCCGAAGGTCGCTCGCCCGCTGCGCCGACGCCACCCACTCCATGGGCCCGTCGCTCGCCAGCGACGACGACCCGTCGAAGCTGACCGTTCCCGGTCCGATCCATTGCGGGGCCGACCGAGCGGACACCGGCAGCTCAGGGCGGAACGGGAACCACGCCTCGGCCACGAGCAGCGCCAACACCGCCGCGAACAGAAAGGCCCAACCATGGGACCTCGCCTCCGGCGCTCGCCACTCGCCCACTCGCCGCCTCCTCGTCGCCCGCCGGTCCCAACCCTACCGTCACGTGAGGGTTGGGTGGCTCGCGGGCAGGTGCCCCGGGTGGGTCTGCTCAGTGGCTGCCCGTGGCCTTCAGGCCGACGATCGACACGATGAGCAGCGAGAGGAAGCCGAGGCGCCCGAAGCTCGCCGGCTCCCCGTGGGCCACGATGCCGACGGTGGCCGCCCCGACGGCCCCGATGCCCACCCAAACGGCGTAGGCGGTACCGAGGGGGATCTCCCGTGTGGCGAGGCCGAGCAGCACCATGCTCGCCACCAGCGCGGCGACGAAGACCAAGGAGGGCACCGGGCGGCGGAAGCCATCCGTGAGGGGCAGCATCGACGCCCACAGGACCTCGAGCAGGCCAGCGAGGACGAGGAGCAGCCAGGACATGTCGACCTCCGCGTAACGCCCGTCTTCGCACGTCCCGGTACGGGCGACCCTCGTCGGGGCCGACGACTGCAGCCGCCAGACGCCCGCGATGCTAGCCAATCCCGGGGCCGCTACTCGGTGGCGTCGGGCACGGGGGAGGTGCCGGGAGCGGCGTGCTCCGCGCGTTCGGCGCGTCCCCGGGCCACGGCAAAGCAGGCGACGGCACCGGCTGCGGCCACGTTCAGCGAGTTCAGCTGGCCGGTGAGGGGGATGCCGGCGACGGCGTGGCAGCGTTGGCGCACCAGGCGGGACAGTCCCGCGCCCTCGGCGCCGAGCACCAGGCAGATGGGCTCGTCGCCGAGGGGCAGCTCGAAGACCGAGCGCTCGGCATCGCTGTCGAGCCCGACGACCCACACGCCCAGCTGGTCGAGCTTCTGGAGGGCTGCCGGCAGGCCGCCGACGAGGGCCATGGGGACGTACTCGACGGCGCCGGCCGCAGCCTTGGCCACCGCCGGGGTGACGTGCACGGCCCGGTGGCGGGGCAGCACGACCCCGGTGACCCCGGCTCCCTCGGCGCAGCGCACGACGGCGCCGAGGTTCCCCGGGTCGGTCACCCCGTCGAGGGCGAGGAGGAAGGCGGGGGTAGGCCGCCGGCGGCGGGCCAGCTCCTCGAGGTCGTGCTCGGGGAGCTGTTGGGCGCGGGCGAGCACCCCTTGCGAAGCGCTCGTGGCGGTGAGCGTGTCCAGCTTGCCCCGGCCGATGTGGCGGACGGGCACCCAGCGGGCCTCGGCCAGCTCGAGGATGTCCTCGAGGATCGGGGCCGGCTCGAGGTCGTTCGCCACCAGCACCTCCTTCACGCGGCGGCGCCCGGCCACGAGCAGCTCGCGTACGGCCTGGCGGCCCTCCACCTGCTCGCCG
>WHTX01000439.1 GCA_009377505.1 Acidimicrobiia bacterium | reverse complement strand
AGGAGCGCCCCGCCGACGTCGTCGGTGCCGTCATCGGCGTCGGAGGAGGCAGTGGCGACCACCGAGCCGACGGCGGACCGCACGCCGCGGAACCGCCCCGGGGTCAGCTCCACCCCGGCTGCGGCGGCGACCACGTCCTCGACCACGTGGGCCTCGTCGAGGACGACCACGTCGTGCTCGGGCAGCACCACGCCCCCCGAGCCCAGGTGAGCGGCGTACAGGTGGGCGTTCACGACGATCACGTCGGCGTCGGCTGCCGCCTGGCGGGCCTTCTCGGCGAAGCAGAGCTGGCCCACCGGGCAGCGGTGCGCCCCGGGGCAGTCACGGGCGGAGACGCTGACCGAGGCCCAGGCCGAGGGCGACGGCTCCACGTCGAGCTCGGCGCGGTCGCCGGCGCGGCTCGTGGGCGCCCACGCGACGAGGCGGGCCACCTCCGGCCGTCCTCGGTCGCGCACGAGCTGGAGTTGCTCGCCGCCGGCCGCGCCCGCTGCCAGCTCGGCCGCCCGTTGTAGGCAGAAGTAGTTGGAGCGGCCCTTGAGCACGGCCCAGCTGAAGGGTCGGCCGAGGGCCAGGGCCAGGGCGGGCAGGTCCTGGCCGACGAGCTGGTCCTGGAGGGCGAGGGTTGCCGTCGCCACCACCACCCGGCGCCCCGACAGCACGGCGGGGACGAGGTAGGCGAGCGTCTTGCCCGTCCCCGTACCGGCCTGGACGACGAGGTGGCGGCGCCGCTCGATGGCGCTGGCTACGGCTTCGGCCATGCGTCGCTGCCCGGCGCGGGCCTCGCCGCGGGGCAGCGATGCGGTCACGCGATCGAGGGCGACGAGCGTGTCCCCGACCAGCGTGCTCATCGCTCGCAGGTTAGTCCTCCGCGCCTCGCCCGCTGACCGGCGGCCCCGGGACGACCCGGTAGCGTGCGGGCCGTGAGCGGAGCGAACCGCCCGAGCGGCGGAGAGCGGGAGGGCGTGAGCGGAGCGAACCGCCCGAGCGGCGGAGAGCGGGAGGGCGAGGGCGGAGCGAACCGCCCGAGCGGCGGAGAGCGGGAGGGCACAACGGTCGAGGGCGCCGAGGCCGAGGGCATCGACCCGGGCCGCGTGCCTGCCCACGTGGCGTGCGTCATGGACGGCAACGGCCGGTGGGCCAAGGCTCGGGGGCTGGCGCGCACGGACGGGCACACCGAGGGCGAGCGCGCGCTCTTCGACACCGTCCACGGTGCCCTCGAGATGGGCATCACCTGGTTGACCGTCTACGCCTTCTCGACGGAGAACTGGAACCGGCCGGTGGAGGAGGTGCGCTTCCTCATGAACTTCAACCGCACGCTCATGCGCCGCCGCCGGGACGAGCTCGACGAGATGGGCGTGCGGGTTCGGTTCATCGGCCGGCGGGACTGGCGCCTGCCCCGTGGCGTCCTCCGTTCCATGGAAGACGGCATGGAGCGGACCCGGGCCAACCGCAACCTCACCCTCACGTTCGCGTTCAACTACGGCGGCAGAGCCGAGATCGTCGACGCCGTTCGCGCCCTCGTCGAGGCCGGGACGCCGGCGGGCAAGATCACCGAGAAGGCGATCCGCCGACACCTCTACGCCCCCGACATGCCCGACCCCGACCTGGTCATCCGCACCTCGGGCGAGTACCGCATCTCCAACTTCCTGCTGTGGGAGCTGGCCTACTCCGAGCTGGTCTTCACGCCGGTGCTGTGGCCCGACTTCCGGCGCGAGCACCTCGTCGAGGCGGTGCGCGAGTTCCAGTCGCGTGACCGCCGGTTCGGCGGCGTGGCCCGGTGAGCGCAGCCAGCGGCCGGGAGCGGCAAGCCCGGTGAGCGCAGCGAGCGGCCTCAGCGGCCGGGAGCGGCAAGCCCGGTGAGCGCAGCGAGCGGCCTCAGCGGCCGGGAGCGGCAAGCCCGGTGAGCCTCTACCGCGAGCACGGCATCGTGCTGCGGACCTGGCGGCTCGGCGAGGCCGACCGCATCGTCAGCGTGCTCACCCGGCACCACGGCAAGGTGCGCGCCGTGGCCAAGGGGGCGCGGAAGACCAGGAGCCGCTTCGCGGCGCGCTTGCAGCCCAGCCGGCACCTGTCCCTCCAGCTCTTTGCCGGGCGAGGCGACCTCGACACCGTCACGCAAGCCGAGACGGTGGACGGCTTCACCGCCATCGCCTCGGACCTGGGCCGCCTGGGCCGGGCGTCCGTGATGCTCGAGGTGACCGAGCACGTGAGCCTCGACCGCGAGCCGAACGTCGCCCTCTACCAGCTGCTCCTCGGCGCTTTGCGCACGCTCGAGGCCGCGGACCGACCCCTTGTCCTCACCGGTTTCCTGTTGAAGCTGCTCACGCAGGAGGGGGTGCAGCCCGCGCTCGACGGGTGCGTGAGTTGCGGCGAGCGCGAAGACCTCGTCACCTACGACACGGCCAGCGGCGGGGTGCGCTGCCGCCGTTGCCGAGCCGGGCTTGTGCTCGCGGACGGGAGCCTCGAGGTCATGCGCCACATCGTCGCCGGCCGCTTGCGCTCGGTCCTCGACGAGGCCGAGTCGCCGGCGACCCGCGGTGCGGAGCAGGTCGCCGTCATGGCAACCGAGCGGTTCCTCGAGCGGCGCCTGCGGGCGCCAGGGGTGGCGAGCGAAGCGGGCCTCGCCCCCTCGAGGGCGAGCGGTCAGCCCGCTCGGGAGATCGGCCCCCAGGCGCCGGTCCTGTAGTCGAACTGCAGCCACTCGTCCTTGGCCGGGTCCCAGTAGATGTAGGCGGCCCGAGCAGGGTCCCAGACCGGCTGGCCAGCGGGCCAATCTGCCCTGTCGCCTTGCTGGCCGGCGCCGGCGCCGGGGCCCGCGTCCTCGGGGCCGGGCGCGCCGGTGCCGGCGGTCGTGGACGGGCCGGTCGGCGCTGCCTGCGCGGCCGTGGGCGCGGCCTCAGCTGCGGGGCCCTCCGCTAGTGGGCTGTCCGCTGGCGGCATGGCCGAGGGGGCGACGGCAGGCAGGGCCGGGCCTTCAGGCTGAGTGCCTGGCGCGTCGGTGACGGGCGACGGCTCGGGCACGGGCGTGCCCACGATCTCGTCCGGCGGGGGGACCTCCTCCGATGTCGCGGCCTCGGCGTCCTCGACGAGGGGATCCATCGTCGGCGGGTTCCACCCCTCGTCCCGCGGCTCCTCGGGCTCGGCGCCCGGCTCGGGCATCCAGGGGAAGCGCAGGCCGGGCTCGGTCGGCTCTCCGGGCGCCCCCGGCTCCGGCCCCGGCCCAGCCTCGACAGGCGCGGTGTCGGGCGCCGCGGGCGGGGCGCCGGCGGTCTCGGGCCAGTGGGCCGGCATCGCCCAGGGGGTCGCCGGCGGCGTACCAGCCTCGGCACCAGCGCCCGACGGGGCGGGCCGGGCTTGCTCCTGGGGCTCCTGCGCGCCCGGCGGCGCGCTGGGCGTCGCCGG
>WHTX01000438.1 GCA_009377505.1 Acidimicrobiia bacterium | reverse complement strand
CCGGCCTGTCCACCCTGCTGTTCGTGGCCAGCCGGGGCTCGGCGCTCGGGTGGGCGTCGCCGGCCACCCTCGGCCTGCTCGGCCTCGCCATCGCCTGCCTCGCCGCGTTCCTGCTCGCCGAGGGGCGGGCGCCGTCGCCCCTCGTGGACCTCTCGTTGCTGCGCAACCCGGCCTTCCTCGTGGCCAACGCGCTGAACGGGCTGGCCAACGCCACGATGTTCGCCATCTGGCTGTTCGGGCCCACGCTCCTGGTCACCGTCCGGGGGCACGGGACGATCCCCGGCGGCGCCCTCCTGGCCGTGACCGCCGCGGGGACCGCCGTAGCCGCGCCTCTGGCCGGTCGGCTCACGGATCGCCTCGGCGTGGGCAGGCTGTCCACGATCGGGCTGGTGCTCGAGGCGATCGGCCTCGCCGCCGCCAGCCGGGTGGGCGCCGCCACGCCATCGGTCGCCATCATCGCCGCGTTCGGGCTCGTGGGCGTGGGCCTCGGGCTCTTCCAGGTGCCGAACATGAGCTACGTCATGGGCTCGATCCCCCGCTCCCAGCAGGGGGTGGCGGGGTCGATGACCCAGATGGTCCGCACCGCGGGCGTCGTGACCGGGGTGGCTGCGGCCAACACCCTGTTCGTGGTGCGCCGGGACGCCCACGCCGAGGCGCTCGACGTCGCCGACCTGGCCTCGCCCGAGCTGTTCACCCTGGCCTTCCGCGACGTGCTCGTGGCCGCCGCCCTGGTCTGCGCCGGGGCCGCCGCGCTGTCCCTCGTCCGCCCGAGCGCCCAGGAGCCGGCGGCGGACGAGCCGGTGCCGCACGGCTGAGGGCAGCATCGGGGAGCGGGCGCGCGTAGAGGAGGGCATCGTGGAGGACGTGGTCGAAGGCCCCGGCCTGCGACTGTCGAGCGCGGCCGGGCGCTGGGTCGTGGCCGGCATGGTGCTCGGCTCGGCCGTCACGTACCTGGCGGCGACGGTCGTCAACGTGGCCCTGCCCTCCATCGCCCAGGACCTCGACGCCGACCTCGCCGGGCTGCAGTGGGTCACCAACGGCTACCTGTTGACCCTGGCGTCGCTCGTGCTCGTGGGGGGCTCGGCCGGGGACATCTTCGGCCGCCGGGCGGTGTTCCTCATCGGCTTGGCGACCTTCGCCGCGGCCACGGTCCTCTGCGCCCTGGCCCCGGGGCTCGGGGTGCTGGTCGCCGGCCGCCTCCTGCAAGGGCTCGGAGCCGCCCTGATGACCCCGGCGAGCCTCGCCATCATCGACGCCTCGTTCCACCCCGAAGACCAGAGCCGGGCCATCGCCGCCTGGGCGAGCGGGTCGGCACTCGCCTCCTCCACGGGGCCCTTCGTGGGCGGGTGGGCCGTCGACCAGCTCAGCTGGCGTTGGGTCTTCTTCCTGATCCTGCCGTTCGCCGCCGCGACAGCGGTGGCGGTGGTGCGCCACGTCCCCGAGTCGCGTGCCCGAGCCTCGGGCCGCCACCTCGACCTCACCGGCGCGGCGCTGGCCTGCGTCGCCGTCGCCGGGGTCGTCTTCGCCCTGGTCGAGGGCCCGGGCCGGGGGTGGTCGAGCCCGTTGGTGCTGGCCAGTGGCGTGGTCGGGGTCGTCGCCGCGGCCCTCTTCGTGGGGAGCCAGCGACGCCACCGCGACCCCATGCTGCCGCTGCGGCTCTTCGAGGTGGCGCAGTTCAGCGGGGCCAACGGCGCCACCCTGTTGATCTACTTCGCCATCAGCGGGGCGTTCTTCTTCACCGCACTGCAGTTCCAGACCGTCGTCGGCTACTCGGCGCTGGCCGCGGGGGCCGCGCTCGTGCCCATGAACGTCGTGATGATCGTGGGCTCGCCCCGGGCCGGGGCACTGGCCGCGGCCTACGGCCCGCGGTGGCTCGTGACCGCCGGGCCGCTCGTGCTCGGCGCCGGCCTGGTCTGGCTCTCCCGGGTCGACGCCGGCGCCGACTACGTGACGGACGTCCTCCCGCCCGTGCTGCTCGTCGGGGTGGGCCTCACCACCATGGTCGCCCCCCTCACCGCCTCCGTCCTCGCCGCCGTCACGCCCGACGACGTGGGCATCGGCTCGGCGGTCAACAACGCCGTGGCCCGCACCGGTTCGCTGCTGGCCACGGCCGTCCTGCCCTTCGCCGCCGGGCTGTCGGGCGACGTCACGCCCGAGGCCCTCTCCTCCGGGTACCGCAGGGCGCTGCTCGTCTGCGCTGGGCTGTGCGCGGCCGGCGCCGCCATCGCCGCCGCGACCATCGGCCGCTGCGTCGAACTGCACACCACCCAGCAGGCCAGCCCGACCTCGGGGTGCGGGCAGCGCAGCCTCCCCGCTCGAGCCGACGAGGGGGCCTGAGCTGGGCTCAGGGCGCAGGAGCCTGGGCAGCTCGCGCGGCGCGGCCCGCTCAGAAGCCGGCCTGCTTGTCGACGACGCCGACGAGCTCGTCCCCGTTGCGATAGCGGCGGAGGTTGTCGCAGAAGCGCTCGAGGTTGCGCCGGGCCCGGTGCTGGCTGGCGCCCGCGGTGTGCGGGGTCATCACCACGTTCTCGAACCCCCACAGGGGGTGCTCGGCGGGCAGCGGCTCGAGCGGGGCCACGTCGAGGCCGGCCCCTCCCAGCGTCCCCGAGGAGAGCGCCCGCACCAGCGCGTCGCCGTCGACCACCTCGCCCCGGGTCACGTTCAGCAGGATCGCCCCCGGCTTCATCGCCGCGAACCGGGCGTCGTCGAACAGCCCCCGGGTGGAGTCGGTGAGCGGGCAGCACACGGCCACGACGTCGGAGGCGCCGAGCAGGTCGTGCAGGCGCGAGGTCGGCCACACCTCGGCGACCCCATCGCCCGGAGTCGCGCCCGGCTCGTCCACCGCCAGGCACGTCATGCCGAAGGCGCGGGCCCGGCGAGCCATCGCCCGGCCCGTGCCCCCGAAGCCGACGATGCCCATCACCAGGCTCTCGAGCTCCAGCTCCTCCTGGCGCATCCGCTCCCGGTGGTCCCAGCCGCCCGCCCCCAGGCGGACGGCGGCGGCGATGCGGCGGGTGAGGGCCAGCAGCAGGCCGAATGCGTGGTCGGCCAGGTGCCCGCCGACGAGGCCCTTCTCGCCGGTGAGCACGACGTCGCCGTCGCGGAACGCCGGGTAGAGGAAGCCGTCGACTCCCGAGGCCGTGGCGTGGACCCAGCGCAGCTTCGGCGCCGCCTCGAGCAGGGGCGGCGGCACCACCCCGAGCACCACCTCGACGTCGCCGGCGATGGCCACCGCCTCGCGCACGCGGCCCACGACGGTGACCTTCGCCCCGGGGCCGGCCGCGTCCTGGACGCGGGCGACGTCCTCCTCGCTCACCGCCGGCAGCGTGAGCCCCGTGATGACCAGCACGTTCACCTGACCTGCACCTCCACCTGGCCGACGCCTGCGAACTCGGCCCGCCATTGCTGCCCGGGGGCGAGGTC
>WHTX01000437.1 GCA_009377505.1 Acidimicrobiia bacterium | reverse complement strand
ACCCCAACACCGGCGTCGCCGTCGCCGCCCACATCGGCGGCTTCATCTTCGGAGCGGCCGTCGGCCTCCTCCTCCGGGCCACGACACAACCGTCCCCGCCACCGCCCGACAGAGTGCTGGTGCTGCCGAGGGCGCGCAGCCGGGCCAGGTCGGTGAGGGGCGCAGCCTCGGGCCCGAGGGCCTCGTAGCGTGCCGCGGCGTCAGCCCAGCGCCCGAGGCGGGGGAGGAGGGCGGCGACGAGGGGGGCGGCGCTCGGCGTGCCCGCGGCCTCGGCGGCCCGCAGGGCTCCGTCCACGTCGCCGAGGGCCAGCGCCGCCCGGGCCTCGATCCAGCTGAGCTCGCCGAGGTCGCCGAATCGGCTGCCCGCGCCCTCGCCGCCCTCGCCCTCGTCGCCGTGCGGGCGGGCGGCGGCGGTCTTCGCCCAGGTGGCGGCGTCACCGGGGCGCGTGGGCAGTGCCGCTTCCGCTGCCCGCCGGTACGCCGCCCGGGCCTGCTCGCCGTCGTGGCCGGCGAGGCGGTGCAGGCGCGCCACCAGTTCGGGGCCCGCCTCGGCGTCGAGGCCCCTCAGCACCTGCTCGAGGACGGGGCGGAGGAGAGCGGCCGGGGTGACCGCCCGCAGGGCGGCGGCCACGACGGGGACCAACGACACCGCCGGCGGGGCCCCCGTGGCCAGGCCCGCCCGGGCCAGCACGTCGCCGAGCGTCGACCCGCCCTCCAGCGTCTTGACCAGGGCCAGCTCGAGGGCTGGGCCCTCGGGCCCGGCGGCGGCCAGCACGCGGGCGGCTCGAGCGACAGCGGGGCCGAGCGCGTCGACGGCGCCGACGACCTCGTCCACCACCGCGGCGGGGAGCCCGCCCTCGGACGGCCACCGACCCCCGATGGCGAGCCGGTCGACGAGGCGGGCCGAGCCCGCGGTGAACTCGGCGAGCGCCGCGGCCTCCTCCTCGCCGAGGTCGGGCCCGCCACGGGCGGCCACCCTCAGGGCGACGGCCTCGGCGTCGAGGGGCCCCAGCCACAGCCGCTCGTGCTCGGCGCTGGCCTCGTCGAGGTCGGCCAGGCCCTCGGGGCGGGGCCCCGGCCGGCGGGTGACCAGGAGCGGCACGCGCCGCTCGGGGGCCAGGGACCAGAGCACGGCGAGGGCGTCGGCCGAGGCGGCGTCGAGCAGGTGGGCGTCGTCCACGAGCAGGGCCGACCTCCGCTCGGCGAGGGCGCCGAGGAGGCGGCGAGCGGGGTCAGGCCCGGCGGGGGCACCGAGACGGGCGGCCAGCGCCTCGACCAAGGACGGCCCCGAGGCCTCGGTCGATTCGACGTCGATTCGCTGGGGCCCGAGCCCTCCCCGGGCCGTCTCCCTGGTGCGCGCCGGCGCGGCCCGCCCCTCCAGACGCTCGACCACGAGGCCCCGCTCGGCCAGGTCAGCCGCCACCGCCTCGGCCAGCTCGGTCTTGCCCGAGCCCCCGACGCCGACCACGAGCAGCCGGCCCCGGGCCGCGCCCAGGCGCGCCACCGCCTGGCGGCGGACCTCGGGCAGGACCTCGGTAGCGGTCAGCACGGCCCCGATTCTGTCGGGCCCCCCGCCCGCTGTCCCGCACCCGGCCCTCGGCGTTGCCCCACCCGGGGCCAGGGCCTTTACGGTCCGATGTCCGTTCCGTGTTGATGCGGTGCCCTGTTCTCGTGTAATTAAGTGTGCCTAACGAACGGGTGGCCCAGCCGGGCCGGCCGAGGCACGGCACACCGTGCTGACACACGAGGGGGCGATGGCGTGACCATCTCTGTGGACCAGCTCCGCCTGGGCGTGTCCTTCGCCCACGCCGTGCCGAGCGCCCTGCTGACCATCCACCTCGACCGGGGGCGCTCGCTGCGCTGCGCCCACGACCGATGCCTGGAGCCCGATGTGCACCCGTGCCAGGCTCGCCAGCTGGTGGCCGGCGCCCGGGGGGGCGGCCCCACCGACTGGCTGGGCGAGGTGGTCGGCCTCGAGCTCGGCGGCCCCCGCCTGGTGGACGAGGGGGGCGGCCTGTACCGGGCCGAGGCCGAGGCCGGCCGCTCCTGGTCATTCGCCACGACCCTGTGCCCGGTCGACGCCCACGAGGTCGTGGCCGAGGCGCTCGCCGCCGCCTTCGACGAGCGGGGGATGCCCGCGGGTGAGGACGACCTGTCATCGCTCGACCTGCGAGCCCTCATTGACCGGTCCCTCGACGTCGTGGTCGTGACCTGCCCCGAGACCGGCCCGGCGGCGCCCGTCTCGGCGACGGAGGCGGCGCGGCGCTCGCTCGGCGCCTGTCTCGTGGCCGAGCTGTGCGGGGCGGCGGCGGCCGAGCGCCGCCTACGGTGAGGGGCGAGTGCGGCGAGCGCGGGATGACGAGTGGTCGCGACCGAAGCGACCGGCGATGAACGGTCGGCTATGACGGACAGAGGGGACGGGTTGCTGATGGCGACGACCGAGGTGCGCCACGCCGAGGCGGCGAGGGGGATCGTGGAGGACAACCCGACGGGGTACCTGGCCACGCTCACGGAGGCGGGCGAGCCGTTCGGCTCGGTCACGAGCTTCGGGCTCGACGACGAGGGCCGTCCCGTCCTCTGTATCTCCGACATCGCCGAGCACACGGCGAACGCCGGCCGCGATGCCCGGGCCAGCTTGTTGGTGGCCGAGGCGAGGGACGCGGGCTCGGACCCGCTGGCCGCGGGGCGTGTGACCCTCGTGGGGCGCCTCCTCCGCCTCGGGGCGGCCGAGGCTGCGCCGTGGCGCGGGCCCTACCTGGCCCGCAACCCCCACGCCGCCAGCTTCGTCGACTACGGCGACTTCGGCTGGTGGCGGCTCGAGGTGAGCTCGGTCCGCTACGTCGGGGGCTACGGGCGCATGGGCTGGGTGCCCGCTGAGGCCTACGCCGTCGCTCGGCCCGACCCCATCCGCTCCCTGGTGGTCGGCGCCGTGGAGCACCTCAACGACGACCACGCCGACGCCATGCTGGACCTGGCGCACGTCCTGGCCGGCCGGCCCGCCGCGGTGGCGGCGACGGCGACGGGTATCGACCGCTACGGGCTCGAAGCCTCCATCGACCTGGGCGGGCAGCACGTCTGGGCGCGCTTCGAGTTCCCCGAGCCGGTGGGGGACGACATGGCCATGCGCAAGGCGGTCGTCGCCCTGGTCGAGAAGGCCCGTTCCGGGGAGGCGCCGCCGCCCGCCGCCACACCAGCCGGCGCCGAGGCCGGCCCGCCCGCCCACCGCCCGGCGTGACCGTCTCTGCCTCGACGGCCCGCCGCGGGCGTCGCCCCGGCCAGGGAACGGCGAAGGATCTTGCACCGCCACGGTGCACGAACCTTCGCGCCTGTCACGACCAAACATCAGAGCTGGACAAGAGCTAGGCAGTGCCGGCCGGGGCGGCCCCCTCGGAGGCGGCCCGTGCCGAGCTGGCGACCGAGCGGGCGGCGACGGCCAG
>WHTX01000057.1 GCA_009377505.1 Acidimicrobiia bacterium | reverse complement strand
GCCGTCCCCGACATGGCCAGGTCGCCGAGCGAGCGGTGGCCGTCAGGCACGTGCCCGCTCCCGCAGGGCGGCCACCTTGGCCGGCCCGATGCCGGGCACGTCCTCCAGCGCGTCGACGGAGGCGAACGGGCCGTGCTCCTCGCGGTAGGCCACGATGGCTGCGGCCGTGGCCGGCCCGACGCCGGGCAGCTCGTCGAGCTCGGCCTCCGTGGCGGCGTTGACGTCGACCGGCTCGCCCGGCCCCCCCGAGCTACCGGCTCCTCCCCCGCGGCCACCGGGCCCGCCCTCGGGGACGACCGGCGCCGGCAGGGGCGCTTCGCCGACAGCGGGCACGTGGACGCGGCTGCCGTCCTCCACGGGCGCGGCCAGGTTGAGGCGGGCGACGTCGGCGTCGGGGCGGGGTCCGCCGGCCTGGCGGACCACGTCGTCGACCCTCGCCCCGGGGAGGAGGGGGTAGACGCCGGGGCTGGCCACCGCCCCGGCCACGTGCACCATCGCCGGAGCCGCCGTGGTCGGCACCGTGGTGACGGCCACGCGCACGGCCTGGGGCAGCTCGACGGCGTGCTCGGCGCCGGAGCGCAGGCCGACCACCACGACGAGCCCGCCGAGGACGCCGAGCGCGGCGCCGGCGAGGAGCAACACCGGCCAGGCCCGCCCGGCGGAAAGCGCCCCGGCGCTCCTGGCGCCCCCGCTCAGCTGGCCTCGCAACCAGGACGTCAGCGATGGAGCAGGTTCGGGGCGGAACGCTCCCGTCGGCTCGTCCATGGGTCCCTCCCAGGGCGCGATGGCTCAGTAGGGAGGGGAAGTACAGGAAAGGCTAGCGGATCACCTGGCGGGGTGCGAGGTTCAGAACAGGCGGGAGGTCAGCTGCTTGCGGTAGTGCGGGGTGCGGGGGTCGTCGGGCCCCAGCACCTCGAGCAGGTCGACGAACTCCTGGCGGGCCGTCTCGTCGGCCTTCACCCGGTCCAAGAGGGCGTCGAGGCGCGGCCCGATGTCGTCCTCGGGGACCCCGCCACCGGTGCGGGCCAGGGCGGCGATGCGGCGCGTCTCGGCCGACTCGGGGATGCGCTCCAGGAGCTGCAGGGCCTCCTCGCCCTTCCCGTCCTCCACCAGGAGGTCGGCGAGGCCGGTGACGGCCTCCTCGTTGCCCGGCTCGAGCTCGAGCACCTGGCGGAGCGAAGCCTCGTCACCGGCGGCGATCAGCCGGGAGACAACCGTCTCCTCCTCGGTGGGCAGGAGCGAGGCGACGAACTCGCGCACGAACTGCTCGCCCTGGGCGCCCACGAAGCCGTTCACGATGCGCCGCTCGGCGAGGGCGTACACGGCGGGGATGCCCTGGACCTGGAAGGTGGCCGACGCCCGGGGGTTCTCGTCGACGTTGATCTTGGCCAGCACCACGTTGCCGCCGGTCTCGGCGACGACCTTCTCGATGATGGGGCTGAGCGTCTTGCACGGCCCGCACCACGGGGCCCACAGGTCGACGACGACGGGGACCTGTTCGGAGCGGACGAGCACGTCCTGCTCGAAGCTTTCGTCAGTGACATCGATGATCATGCGCTCTCCCAAACGTGCTGTTGCTGGCCTGCATTCCGCCGCGTCGGGCGCTCGGGGTGCCGCAGTGGCCGCGGCTGCGTGGCCCACGGTGCACGTACCCCGTCGAAGGTAGCCTGACCGCCCACCCGCGACGCTGACAGGCCCGGGTACCACCGGGACCAGGGGTGAAGGGGGCACAAGGCCGATGGACGACGACCTCTACGAGCTGCTCGAACCGACCGTCCCCCAGGCCGCGGTCCTGGTGTGCGGGTTGGAGAACTGGATCGACGCCGGCCTGGCCGGGGCGGCGGCGGCCAAGCGGCTGGCGGCCGTGGGCACCTGGCGCACCGTCGCCCGCTTCGACGTCGACCTGCTCATCGACCACCAGGCCCGCCGCCCGACGGTCACCTACGCCGACGGGCGCAACGAGGGCCTGAGCTGGCCCAGCCTCGAGCTGGCCGCCGGCACCGGCCCGGACGGCCAGGCCGTGCTCCTGCTCACCGGCAACGAGCCCGACCGGTTGTGGCGGCGGTTCGGGGCAGCCGTCGTCGACCTCGCCGGCCGGGCCGGCGTCGAGCTGGTCGTCGGGCTGGGCTCCTACCCGGCGCCCGCGCCCCACACCCGCCCCACCCGCCTGGTGGCCACGGCCACGAGCGAGGCGCTGGCCGGCCGCGTCGGCTTCGTGGCCGGCCGGCTCGAGGTGCCCGCCGGCATCGGCGCCGCCCTCGAGGCCATCTGCGGCGACGCCGGGCTCGACGCCATCGGCCTGTGGGCGCAGGTACCCCACTACGTCGCCAACCTGCACTACCCCGCAGCCACGGCGGCCCTGCTCGAGGGCCTCGGCCGCCTCACCGGGCTCGTCTACGACACGAGCGAGCTGACCGCGGCGGCGACGGAGACCGGCACCAAGATCGACCAGCTCGTCGCGCAGAACCCCGAGCACGCTCGCATGGTCACGGAGCTCGAGCGCCTCGTCGACGCCCAGCTCCCCGCCGGGCCGCTCCCCTCCGCCGACGAGCTCGCCGCCGAGCTCGAGCGGTTCCTCCGCGACCAGGGCTGACGCGGCGCCTCTGCCGGTCAGCTGACGGGGTCGAGCTCCTTGGCCAGGTAGCGGCTCTTGCACAGCGAGCGCTGCAGCTTGCCCGACGACGTCTTGGGCAGGGTGGAGGGCGGCACGAGCACCACGTCGCGCACGGGCAGGCCGACGGCCTCGCGCACCCGCGTGGCCACCGCGCCCCGCAGCTCCCCGCAGCTCGCCTCGTCCCCGAGGGCGCCCCGCGACTCAGCCACGACGACGAGGGACTCCTTTCCGTGCCGGCCGGGCACGCCGAAGGCGATGACGTTGCCTGCCCGGACGCCGTCGACCTCGCCCACCACGCGCTCGACGTCCTGGGGGAAGACGTTGCGGCCCCCGACGATGATCACGTCCTTGATACGGCCGCAGATCACCAGGTCCCCGTCGACCTCGTAGGCCAGGTCGCCCGTGCACAGCCAGCCGTCCCGCAGCAGGTCGGCCGTCGCCGCCGGGTCCTTGTAGTAGCCCGTGGTCACCGACGTGCCCCGCAGCTGCAGCTCGCCGACCTCCCTGGGGCCGAGGGTTGCGCTGCTGTCGGGGTCGACGATCCGCATCTCCAGGCCCGGGACAGGCGCACCGAGCTTGACCAGCTCACGCGCCCCGGCGGCTTCGGCGCTGGCCGGCGAGGCATAGCGCTCGCCCTCGAGGACGGTGACGTCCACCCAGTCGGTCCGCAACCCCGACAGGGGGGCGGGGAAGGTTCCGCCGATGGCCACCTCGGCCATGCCGAAGGCGGGGAAGACGGCACCGGCGTCGAGCCGGTGGGGCTCGCCGGCCTCGATGAGGGCGCGCATGGTGGCCGGGTCGACGGGCTCGGCGCCGTTCAGGCCGATGCGCAGCCGGGACAGGTCGAGCGGCGCCAGCCCACGCGAAGTGTGGGTGCGCATGGCACGGGTGGCCAGCACCCAGGAGAAGTTGGGCCCGGCGGTGACCGTGGCCCCGTACTCGCTGACCCACTCCATCCACCGGGCCGGTTCGCCGAGGAAGTCCTGGGGCGAGGCCAGCACCAGGTCGACACCGGTCGTCATGCCCACGAGCAGCATCCCGACGAGGCCCATGTCGTGGTAGAGGGGCAGCCAGGAGACGAGCACGTCGTCGGCGGAGATGCCCACCACCTCGATCATGGCGTCATGGTTGGCGCAGATGGTGCGGTGGGGCAGCATCACGCCCTTGGGCTGGGACGTCGAGCCCGAGGTGAACTGCAGCAGCGCCAGGTCGTCGGGGCGGACGTCTGGGCGGACCAGGGGCGAGGGGTCGGCCGAGGCGGCGACCACGTCCTGCAGCAGGGCGGTGGGGGGGTCGCCGTCCACCGGCTCGCCGATGAAGGGGGCGAGGTCGGCGTCGACGAGCAGCAGGTCGACGTCGGCGCTGCGCACCCGGTCACGAGTCTGGGCGGTGAACTCCTCGAGGGAGCCGAGCCGCATGGGGAGCGGCAGCACCACGAGGGTGGCGCCGGCCAGCCAGGTGGCCTGGATGGCGGTGACCAGGGCCCGGGTGGTGGGCCCGAGGATGGCCAGGTGGCCACCGGGGCGCAGGCCCAGGACCTGCAGCTCGGCCGCGAGGTCGAGGGCCTCGCTGTGCAGTTGGCTCCATGGCACCTGGTCCTTGCCGCCACCGACGAGGAAGGTGACGGAGCCCGCCGTCACCGCGGCGCGCTCGATCCGACTGACGAGAGTCTCCACGACGGCTCAGACCGCGGCGCGCCGGTCCTGGTTACCCGTGGCCGCCGCCGGCTGCCTCCGTCGCTCGACGGGGCCGGGCCGGGCGTACCAGTTCGGACGACGCCCCGGAGGCCGGTAGCGTCTCGCGCCATGTCGAGCGAGTCCCAGGCGCCCTCACGCGGGGTCGACCAGCCCGCCTACCGCTACACGGCGGGGCTGGCCCAGCGCATCGAGGCCGACTGGCAGCAGCGCTGGGCGGCCGAGGGCACGTTCCTCACGCCGAACCCCGTCGGCCCGTTGAGCACGGGTTTCGAGCGCGTCGCGGACCGGCCCAAGCTCTTCATCATGGACATGTTCCCCTACCCCTCCGGGGCAGGGCTCCACGTCGGGCACCCGCTCGGCTACATCGGCACCGACGTCTACGCCCGCTTCAAGCGCATGTCGGGCCACAACGTGCTCCAGACCATGGGCTATGACGCCTTCGGGCTGCCGGCGGAGCAGTACGCCGTGCAGACGGGCACGCACCCGAGGGTCACGACCGAGGCGAACATCGCCAACATGCGCCGCCAGCTGGGCCGCCTAGGCCTGGCGCACGACCCGCGCCGCTCGGTCGCCACCACCGACACGGACTACTACCGCTGGACGCAGTGGATCTTCCTGCAGGTGTTCGGCGCCTGGTTCGACGAGGCGGCCGACAAGGCGCGCCCCATCCGTGAGCTGGAGGCGGAGCTGGCATCTGGGGCACGGCCCACCCCGGACGGGCGGCCGTGGGCCGAGCTCGACGAGGCGGAGCGGCGCCAGGTCATCGACGGGCACCGGCTCGCCTACCGCGACCTGGCCACGGTGAACTGGTGCCCGGCGCTGGGCACTGTGCTGGCCAACGAGGAGGTCAGCGCAGACGGGCGCTCGGACCGGGGCGACCACCCCGTGTACCGGCGGCCGATGAAGCAGTGGATGATGCGCATCACTGCGTACGCCGATCGGCTGCTGGCCGACCTCGATCGCCTCGACTGGCCCGAGGCGGTCAAGGTGATGCAGCGCAACTGGATCGGCCGCTCGACCGGCGCCCTCATCGACTTCCCCGTGCCCTCGGCCACACCCGGTACCGCCATCTCGGTGTTCACCACCCGCCCCGACACGATCTTCGGCGCCACCTACATGGTGCTCGCCCCCGAGCAGGGCCTCGTCGGCCAGCTCGTGCCCGAGGCGTGGCCCGCGAGCACGAGCCCGGCGTGGACCGGCGGCTTCGCCACCCCGGCCGAGGCCGTCGCCGCCTACCGCAAGGAGACCGAGCGCAAGAGCGAGCTGCAGCGTTCGGCCGGCGACCGGGACAAGACCGGCGTGTTCGTCGGCGCGTTCGCCACGAACCCGGCCAACGGCGAGGCCATCCCCGTGTTCATCGCCGACTACGTGCTCGTCGGCTACGGCACTGGAGCCATCATGGCCGTGCCCGGCCAGGACGAGCGGGACTGGGACTTCGCCGAGCGCTTCGAGCTGCCCATCCTGCGCACGGTGGCCCCTCCGCAGGACTTCGAGGGCCGCGCCTACCTGGGCGACGGGCCGGCCATCAACTCGGGCTTCCTCGACGGGCTCGGCGTCGAGGAGGCCAAGGCGGCCATCATCACCTGGCTGGAGGAACGCGGCGCCGGCAAGGGCACCGTGACCTACAAGCTGCGGGACTGGCTGTTCAGCCGGCAGCGCTACTGGGGCGAGCCGTTCCCCATCGTGTACGACGAGCGTGACGTGCCCCTGGCCGTGCCCGAGACGACCCTGCCGGTGACCCTGCCCGACCTCGACGACTGGGCGCCGAGGCCCGCGGCCGAGGACTCCGAGCCCGAGCCCCCCCTCGGCCGGGTCGCGCACTGGAGCACGGTCGACCTCGACCTGGGCGATGGGCCCAAGCGCTACCGCCGCGAGCTGAACACCATGCCCCAGTGGGCGGGGAGCTGCTGGTACTACCTGCGCTACCTCGACCCGACGAACGCGGACGCCCTGGTCGACCCGGCGAACGAAGCGTATTGGCTGGCCCCGCGCCGGCCGGGGGACACGGGCGGCGTGGACCTGTACGTGGGCGGTATGGAGCACGCCGTACTGCACCTCCTCTACGCCCGCTTCTGGCACAAGGTGTTGCACGACCTGGGCCACGTCTCCTCCGAGGAGCCTTTCCACCGGCTCCTCAACCAGGGCTACATCCAGGCCTTCGCCTACCGCGACGAGCGCGGCTTCTACGTGGAGGCGGGCGAGGTCACCGAAGCCGATGGCCGGTACCTGCACGACGGCCGCCCCGTGGCGCGCGAGTACGGGAAGATGGGCAAGTCCCTGCGCAACTCGGTGTCCCCCGACGAGATCTACGCCGCCTACGGGGCTGACACGCTACGGCTGTACGAGATGTCGAGCGGGCCACTCGACCAGTCCCGTCCGTGGAACACCCGGGACATCGTCGGCGTCCACCGCCTGCTGCAGCGCACCTGGCGGCTGGTGGTGGACGAGGCGACCGGCGCCGTGACCGTCGGCGAAGAGCCTGCGGGCCCCGAGACCCGCCGATTCGTGCACCGCACGATCGCCGCAGTCCGGGAGAGCCTCGACGGGCTGCGGGCCAACGTGGCCATCGCCCGTCTGACCGAGCTGGTCAACCACCTGACCGCCCGGGCAGCGCCCGCGCCGCGTGAGGCGGCCGAGCCCATGGTGCTGATGATGGCGCCCCTCGCCCCCCACCTGGCCGAGGAGCTGTGGCGGCTGCTCGGCCACCCCGACTCCCTGACGTGGGCAACCTTCCCCGAGGCCGACCCAGCCGAGCTGGTCGACGACCAGGTGGAGATCGGCGTCTCGGTGGACGGCAAGCCGCGAGCGAAAGTGCTGGTGGCGGCGGGCGCCGACGAGACAGCCTACGAAATTGCCGCCCGCAAGGAGGGTCGGGTGGCGTCCCTGCTCGACGGTAGGACGGTCCGCAAGGTCGTCGTCGTCCCCGGCCGGCTCGTCAACTTCGTGCTCGGCTGAGCCCCCGGCCCCTGCGCCCCGGCCCCTGAGGTCGGGCGGCCAGGGTCAGGTGCTGCGGGTGCGGGCCAGGCGCTGCGGGTGCGGGCCAGGCGCTGCGGGTGCGGGCCAGGCTCAAGAGCGCGGGCCAGGCTCAAGAGCGCGGGCCAGGCTCAAGAGCGCGGGCGGCCGAAGGAGTCGTTGCGCCCGCTGCGGTCGTCGGACGCGCCCGCCTGGACCGGCGCCTCTGTGGGCGACGGCTGCTGCGTGGGCGTCGGGCGGTTCGTCAGCGGCTGGCCGGGCTGTGCCTGGCTGGGCTGTGCCTGGGGCGTCGGAGGCTGGCTGGGCGGCGGCTGGCTGGGCGGCGGCGCGTCCCACGCCGGCTGGCCCTGCTGGGCGGGCTGGGCCCCGGGGGGCGGGGTCGCCGGCGCCGCCGGACGGCCCGGCTGGGTGCCACTCGGCGGGACGAGCACGCCGCGGTCTGAGTCGGCCACGGAGATGACGCCGCCGCGCCGCTGCTTCTCGCGCTCGTCCTCGAGCTCTCGGGCCATGCGGTCGCGCTCCTGCTGCAGCGTCTCGGCCTCGCCCTGGATGCCCTTGCGCTCCCGACGGTTCTCGAAGCGGTGGCGCACCCGGCGACGGGAGCCGGCCAGCATCATCCCGATGCCGACCGTACCGGCGATGCCGACGAGGATGCCGTAGAGGAACAGACGCCCGGCGGAGCCGGTGAACTCGACGCCCAGCACCTCGAAGGGCTGGGAGAGCGCATCTGCGCCGGCGTCGTTGCCGAGGACGCCAACTGCCCCCACGACGACGGCGGCGACGAGTATGAGGAGCCCGAGAGCGATCATCGCTGACCTCCGTGCCATGCCCTCGGCTCGAGGGCGTTGGAGGAGCACTACCCACTGCGGGCCCCGTCGCTCACCTCGGGCGGTGCCGTGCCCGCCATGGTGGCCATGGCACTAGCCTTCCCGCCCGACATGACGTGCCGTCAGGCCGGAGGGAGACGACATGGCTGCACCGCTCGCGGGGATCCGCGTGCTCGAGCTGACGAGTTGGATGGCGGCGCCGTCGGCGGCGGCCGTCCTGTCCGACCTCGGTGCCCAGGTGGTCAAGGTCGAGCCGCTGAAGGGTGACGCCGCCCGGGGCATGGGCCGGGCGCCCAAGAACGCACCCGGCCTCGACGCCTCCTTCCACTTCGACAACCGGGGCAAGCGCTCCATCGCCGTGGCCATGGACCGGCCGGAGGGTGCCGAGCTCGTCCGCAAGCTGGCTCGGGAGTGCCAGGTGCTGGTGACGAACCTGCTCCCCCACCGCCAGTCCCGCTTCGGGCTCGACGCCCCCAGCCTCTTCGCCGACAACCCCACCCTGGTGCACGCCACCCTGACCGGTTACGGCACCACGGGGCCCGAGGCGTGGCGTCCCGGCTACGACGTGACCGCCTTCTTCGGCCGGGGCGCGGTGACCGCGGCGTCGATCGTGCCCGGGAGCGAGCCGCCGGCGCCCCGGCCGGCTCAGGGCGACCACGCCGTCGCCCTGGCGCTGGTGACGGCCATCCTCGCCGCCCTACGGCTCGTCGACCAGACCGGCCAGGGCCAGGCTGTGGAGACCTCCCTGTTCCACACGGCGGCGTGGACGATGGCCACCGACCTTGCCCCGACGCTCGTGGACCGCTACCAGCCGAAGGCACGGGGCAGGCGCGATGGCCTCGCCGCCCTGGCCGGCCGCTACCCGTGCAAGGACGACCGCTGGATCATCCTCAACATGCCCGAGCCCCACTGGTGGCCCAAGTTCTGCCAGGCCATCGGCAAGGCGGAGTGGACGGACGACGAGCGCTACGCCAGCCCGAAGGCCCGCTTCGACAACATGGCCGCGCTGGTGGACGCGCTGGACGACGTCTTCCGCACCCGTACCCAGCACGAGTGGGGCGAGGCGTTCGACCTGGCCGGGCTGATCTGGGGCCCAGCCCAGCAGGTGTTCGAACTGGTCGACGACCCCCAGGCCCGGGCGGCCGGCTTCTTCGCCCCGATCGAGGCGGCCGACGGGACGACCTTCGACACGGTCACCGTGCCTTTCAAGATCGCCGGGACCGACGTGCTGCCCCAGGGGCCGGCGCCCGAGCTGGGCCAGCACACCCGCGAGGTGCTCTCCGAGCTGGGCCTGCCCGAGGCCGAGATCGACAAGCTCAGCGCCGACCAGGTGGTGGCATAGGAGCGCTCACGGAGCCGGCGGTGGGGCGCTGGCTGACGGGCGGCGGCGCTCGCTGACGGGGCGCTGGCGGCCGGGACGCTGGCGCTCGCCAGCGGTCGCCGACGGCGAGGCGTTCGGGTGCACTTCGTCCCGCTCGGTGGCACCAGGTGCACCCGGGCAGCGCCGGCGCGCTGTCCTACTCCAGTCCGGGTGCGCTCATGGCCGGCCAGCGGGCTCATGCGCACCCGGAGCGGGCCGGGGCGGCGCGGGGGATCGCTGCCGACGAGCACGGCGGGCTGGGTCCTGCGCGGGGACCTGCGGGTAGGGTGCGGGCCGCTCGGATGCTCGAAGGGGGACGTCGATGACCATCGACCACGTGCCGGACTACAGCCGCTACCAGCACCTGCTGTTCGAGAAGCGGGACAACGGGATCCTGTGGATCACGATCAACCGGCCCGAGGCCATGAACGCGACGAACCGGCGCCTCCACACCGAGCTGACCGAGGTCTGGAAGGACGTCGGTGTCGACCCCGAGGTCCGGGTGGCGGTGATCACCGGGGCGGGTCGTGCGTTCTCCGCCGGTGGCGACCTCGAGGACATGGTCGACCGCCAGGCCGGCAACTGGGACAAGATGGTCCCCGTCATCCGCGAGGCCGCTGACCTGGTCTACAACGTGATGCGCTGCCCCAAGCCCATCATCTCCGCCATCAACGGGGTGGCCGTCGGCGCGGGGCTGGTGGTGGCCTTGCTGGCCGACATCTCGATCATGGCCGAGGACGCCCGTGTCACCGACGGCCACACTCGCCTCGGCGTCGCCGCCGGCGACCACGCCGTGATCATCTGGCCGCTCCTGTGCGGCATGGCCAAGGCCAAGTACTACTTGCTGACCTGCGACTTCATCGACGGCAAGGAGGCGGAGCGGATCGGGCTCGTCAGCCTGTCGGTGCCGCGGGACGAGCTGCTGGACAAGGCCACCGAGGTGGCGGAGAACCTCGCCGGGGGGGCGCAGTGGGCGATCCGCTGGACGAAGCGGGCGCTGAACCTCTGGCTCGAGCAGGCGTCGCCGTCCTTCGAGGCCTCCCTGGGCTACGAGATGCTGGGGTTCTTCGGCCCCGACGTGAAGGAGGGCTCCGCGGCCATCAAGGAGAAGCGGCCACCCGTCTACCCGAGCACGCTCGACGGCTGACATCGGCGGCCCGGTGAACGACGAGGTCCTCCACGGCGCTCCCGGTCGGGCGCGGGGGCTGCTACAGTGGCAGCCCGCACGGGGCTATAGCTCAGGTGGAAGAGCGCTTGCATGGCATGCAAGAGGTCCGGGGTTCAAGTCCCCGTAGCTCCACTCCGTAGGCGCAGCGCATCACCCGCCTCGAGGCCGAGTCCGAGGACCTCAACGAGCAGCTCGAGGCTCCGGTGGCCGCTGCCGCGCCGACGCTCCTTGCGCAGCACGCAGTGGGCACCGACACCGCCGGCGCCCTCCTCGTCGCAGCCGGTGACCAATCCGCACCGGTGCGTTCCGAGGCGGCGTTCGCCCAGCTGTGCGGGGTGGCGCCCCTGCCGGCGTCGTCGGGGTAGGTGGTGCGGCACCGGTTGGAGCTCCCGGTCGAGGGGCGCAGACGGCGGCGAATGCTGCCGCCCGCCCCTGCGGGGCGGTTGGCGAGCAGCTCAGGGCCCAACGCCTTGACTGCTTCGCCGATCTCGATCAGCCAGGCGCGACACGCGTCGTACACGATGCCTTGGCTGAAGTCGCCAGTTCGCAGGTACTCGGCGATGCGTCGGCCACGGCCAGGATGTCGGTGAGCCGGGCGACATCGAGGCGGCTCACAACGGCACGGCCTCGGCCAGCACCTCGTCCCGGAGGAACGGTCGCAACGACACGGCGGTGCCGATGTCGACGCGTACGCCGAGCTCGTCCTCGAGGTCGCACCCGAGGGCCACGATGTCCAGAGGCCGCCCCGCCGCCAACGCTGACCGTGCAGTGTCGGCCTCGGTCGGGGCCTCTTCATCCTCAGGAGCCTGCTGTGAGAAGCCCCGACTCTCCCCGACCCGGGTCCTCACGGGGAGCGGAGGCCCCTTCCTTCATCGCATCAGCTCACTCGTCGAAGCCGACAAAGTTGGCGATCCGGTCGACGGGGACACGGGTGGACTTCACGTCGTTGGCGGCGAAGGCCTCGTCGGGCCAGCCCATCGCCACGCAGGTGACGATGATCTCGTCGTCGGGGATGCCCGCGTGCGCCCGGACCACCGGCGACTGGCTGATGCCCTGGCCGTTGATCACGGTGCCCAGCCCCCGCTCCCATGCAGCGAGCACGAGCGCATGGACGGCGGCGCCGACGTCGAGGTAGGCGACGGTCGACTCCTCCAGGCTGCGGTCGATGGTGGCGACGATCGACACCGGGGCGTCGAACTGGCGGAAGCCGCGCATCATCCAGTCCTGGCGCATCTCCCGGTCGTCGGAGATGCCCATCGCGTCGAACAGCTGGTACGCGATATCGACCTGGCGGTCGCGGTGCACGCCCTCGTACTTGCGGTGGAGCCGGATCTCCCGACGGAGCGGGGCACCCGCCATCATCAGCTCGGTGTTCTCCTGCCGGATCCGCTCGAGCGGCTCGCCGGTGACGACGTGGAAGTGCCACGGCTGCGTGTTCATCGACGACGGCGCGGCGCTGGCGATCTCGATGACCTCACGGATCAGCGCCTTCGGCACCGGCTCGCGCCGGTAGCCCCGGATGCTGCGCCGCTGTCGCACCAACTCTGCGAGCTCCACTCTGCAACCCCTGTCCGTCGAGTTCGCGCCGGAGTGTATGAGGTTGCCTGACGGGTCAGGCAAGCACCTGCGGCCCAGCGGTGTCCTCGTGCGAGTGCGCCCGCACCGGGTCGACGTCGAGCGCGACTCGACGAGCTCGGCCCGGCGGACACGTCGCGACGGAGCACAGGAAGGGGCAGCGCCGGCTGATCGTCGCAGCTGCGAGGACCTGGTCGATCCTCACCGCCCGCGAATCCTCGGCCACCTGGTTCGCCCTGCCCGGCCCTGCTGCGAAACCAGTCGACGGCAATGGCACGTCGAGCGCCTCGAGCCAACCGGCGAACAGGGCGAGGTCCCGCCCGTAGGCGTCGCGAGCGTGCGGGGCCCGATTCGCTGAAGGCCGGCTGTTCGAGCCACGAAAGCTCCACCCCCCTAGCCGCCCAGGCCCGGCATCCTCGCCGGCCTGGGCGTCTGCCGTGAGGAGTTCCTTCCCGGGGCACGGCCGGCCACTGTCCCCTGTGCATCCGTAACACGCGTGAAGAAACATGACGATCCTGGGAACCAGGGGCGCCCGCCGGGCGTCTCAACAAGGGAGCGGCCAGCGCGGTCCACCGCTACTGCGCCCGCGACACGCCGAGCCCCATGGAGGCCCCCGCCATGTCCTCCCCGACCGTCCGCCCCGATGGTGCCGACCGCCGGCCGTCGCTCCTCGACCGGGTCAGGCCCTGGCTGGCGACGTTCACCTTCTCCCTCTCGGCCGCCCTCATCGGCGCCGTCTTCGTACGAGCGGTCGCGTGACCGACGCGCCCGACCCGCCCTGAGCCTCCACCACGGCGCTGGCCTGGCCCGGCTCCGCCCCCGGAGCCGATGCCGGCAAGAATGGCGACATGCCGGCGTGGACGTGCCCCAAGTGCCGTCGCCAGTTCGGGCGGGCCAACCAGGGCCACGAGTGCGCGCCGGCCATGTCGGTCGAGGAGTACTTCTCGACGGGGCCGGCCCACGAGCGCCCCGTCTTCGACGCCGTCATGGCCCACCTCGACGGCGTCGGCCCCGTACACGTGGAGCCGGTCTCGGTCGGCATCTTCCTCAAGCGCGCCCGCACCTTCGCCGAGCTCCGCCCCATGCAGCAGTGGGTCGCCCTGTCATTCTCACTGCCACGCCGCGTGCAGCACCCCCGCATCGCCCGCAAGGCCATCGCCCAGGGGGCGCGCTGGTACCACGTGGCCAACCTGCGGGGGCCGGGCGACCTCGACGACGACATCCGTCGCTGGCTCACCGAGGCCTACCTCGACTCGCCGCCCTGAGCGTCGGCCCTGGGGCCCCTCGGGTGCGGCTGGCCGGAGGGGCCCTCGTCGCGACAACCTGCCCCCGCGGGCGCGGACCGGCTCGAGCCGGTCCGAGCCGGAGCCGATGGCCCGCCGCCCGACCTCACCCGACTTTTCGAGCTCACCACCAGCGGAGGAGACGCCCATGCGCCGTGAGCGCCAGGTCGAGCTACTGGCGAGGGTGGCCGACGCCGGGCCGCGACTCACCGGGTTGTTCGGCGAGACCAGCCTCGTTCAGCCGGCCGACGCCTACACCGACCCAGCACGCTTTGCCCGGGAGCAGCAGGTGCTCTTCCGCGACGGGCCGACCTACCTCGGCCTCTCCGCGGAGTGCGCCGAGCCCGGGGCCTTCATATCCGCCCGCCTCGGCGGTGTCCCCGTCGTGGTCGTGCGCCAGGGCGACGGCAGCCTGTCCGGGTTCGTCAACGCCTGCCGCCACCGCGGGGCGCCGCTGTTCGAGGGGGACCGGGGAACGATCGGCGCTCGCGTCGCCTGTGGCTACCACGCCTGGACCTACGAGCGCGACGGCCGGCTGGCCGCCCGGCCCATGTCCGAGGGCGCGTTCGACGACGTCGCCCTCAACTGCGACCTGCACCGAGTCGCTGTGGCCGAGAGGTACGGGATCGTGTTCGTCCGTGCCGGGGGGACGGCGCCCATCGACATCGATGACCTACTCGGTGGGGCGGAGGACGACCTCGGCGCCTTCGGCCTCGACGGCTACGCCCACATCGAGAGCCGCACGAACACGTGGAACATGAACTGGAAGCTCCTGCTCGACACGTTCACCGAGAGCTACCACATCCGCTGGCTGCACAAGGACAGCATCGCCCCGGCGTTCAACTCGGACTGCACGATCTTCGAGGCATTCGGCCGCAACTTCACCTCCATCGGGCTGCGCAAGGACGTGTTCGACGAGCTCGGCAAGGCCCCTGAGGACCAGTCGCTCATCCCCTACGGCACCATCCAGTACTTCCTCGTGCCGAGCGGGCTCGTGGTGCACCAGCTCGACCACGTGGAGACCTGGCGGCTCGAGCCCGTCGACGTGCGCACCACCCGCGCCGTGACCTCCATGTTCGCCCCCGAGCCGCCGGCCACGGACAAGGCCGTCGGCTACTGGCGGAAGAACCTCGACCTGCTGCTCCAGGTGGTCAGCAGCGAGGACTTCCCCCTCATGGAGCGCATCCAGCAGAACCTGGACTCAGGTGCCCTGCCCGAGGTCGTCTACGGGCGGATCGAGCCGCCCCTCGTCTACTTCCACCAGGCGGTGGACAAGCTGCTCGCCGCCGCGCCCTGAACGCACGCGGGCGCCGGCCGTGCTGGCCAACGCTGCCGTCCTGGTCAAGCGCCCTTGGGGGCGACGATCGTCGAGGTCCCCTGGGCCACGGCGACGAGGCGGCGCTGCTCGCCCGCATCTTCCCTCGTGACGTTCTCGACGTCGACGCGCACGACGGCGAGGCGTCTGGTCATGGAGATGACCTGGGCCGTGGCCTCCACCCGGCCGCCGCTGACGGGGGCCAGCAGGTTGATCTTGAACTCGGTGGTGGCCGCCCAGTAGCCCTCCGGCATAATTGGGTACATAACGACGCCGAGCACGTGGTCGACGAGGGCGCTGATGCAGCCGCCGTGCATGTTGCCGATCATCGTGATCAGCTCGTCCGTGACCTCGAAGCCGGCCACGAGCCGCCCGGCGGTGAACTCGGTGGCCTCGACGCCCAGGTAGGCGTCGATCCCCTTGCGGCCCCGTTTGCCGAGCACCCGCTCGGTCCAGGCCTCGTCGAAGCGTTCGAAGGTCACGCGCTCCCCCATGGGCGCAGGACCCTAGCGGCCGGGGGCGACGACGCCGTGGACGGGCACGTCGCCGGGCGCCTCCCCGGCCAGGCGGGCGATCAGGTCGGGCGCACCGCCGAGGCCGACCGTCTCACGGGGGAGCTCGGCGAAGGGGAACCGGCCCGAGGCCAACAGCTGGAGCGCCTCCTGGTAGGCGGGGTAGTCGACGCCGAGCGTGCCGTGGACCGTCAGCTCCTTGTAGACGATGTGGTCGGGCTCGAAGCCCGGCGCGCCCGACCCGGCGCCGCGGGTGCCGGCCAGCACCACCCGGGCGCCCGTGCCCGCCAGCTTGACGGCCTGGGCAAAGGCGGCGGGCGCCTTGGCCGTGACGTCGACGACCACGTCGGCGCCCCGGTAGCCGGCCTGGCGCAGGGCGCGGACAGGGTCGGTTGTGGCGACGTCGACGGCGAGGTCCACCCCGAAGGACGAGGCGAGCTCGAGGCGCGGCGCGTCCCGGGGCCCGAGCCCGGTCATGAGCACGAAGGCGGCGCCGGCCGCCTTGGCCGCGGCGGCCACCGACAGGCCCCTGATGCCCGGGCCGAGCACGGCCACCACCTCCCCGGCCTCTAGCCGGGGCACCGTCACCCCCCAGCGGATACCGGCCCCGAGCGGGTTGAAGGCCGTGGCCACCGCGGGGTCGAGCCCGGCGGGGATGGGCAGGAGCAGGGCGTCGGGGTGCAGGTAGAGATGGGTGGCGTAGCCGCCCCACAGGCCCGGGGCCTCCTCGGAGGAGATGAAGCCGTAGAAGTGGCGGACGCCGTGGCGCTGGCAGCGCCGGTACTCCCCGGCCTCGCACGCCGGGCAGGTCCGACAGGACATGAACACCTCGACGGCGACGCGGTCCCCCACCTGCACGCCCCAGCGCTCGGCGGCGGCCGGGCCGACCTGGTCGACCACGCCGACGATCTCGTGCCCGGGGATGTAAGGGTAGGCGGCGGCGATGTGGCCGGACCACTGCTCATGGTCGGTCCCGCACAGACCGCAGGCCTCGACGCGCAGGATGCCGTCGTCCTCGCCCACCTCGGGCATCGTGAACGCCCGTCGCGCCAACCGCTTCGGCTCGTCGAGCACCAGCGCCTCTGCGTCCCCCATGTGGCCTCCTCGTCCCCTCGTTGTCTACCGCAGGTCGACTCTGCCTCGACGGCTCGCCGCCTCGCCAAGACACGGGCCCAACGGTGCCCTTGGCCGTTGCTGACCGGTGACGAAATGGCGAGCGGGGCGCGCTGGCGCGGTGGTGTCCCCGGGCGTGGCCGGGCTCGCCCCGGCCGGCCCGCCCGAGCCACCTACGGCCACCTCGCCAAGAAGGCAGAAGCGGCCGAGAAGGCGGCGACCTGCGTTGCTCGCTGCCACCTGCGACGCGCGCTGACACCCAGGGCAGCCCGAAACCGCCGGGCCGCGGCCTGCGCTGCCATCGGCGCAGCCCGGCCCGGTCCGGGCTGCGCCCCGCATCCCGCCAAGCACGCCGTCCCCGCACGGGCTGTTTCATCACCGGAGCAATGCCCAAGACCGGGGCCCGAACACCCACCCCGCTTCGAGCAGCGCTCCACCCCGCCCCATCGAACTCGAACCAGCGGGTACCGAGTGGGGCTGACCAGGCGGAACGAGCCCGAATGAAGCATTGCGGCTAAACAGAGGCCGGTCGGGCGCCGCCGCGGGCGCCGGCCACGAGGGGGATCGCATGAAGCTGGCCGTCGAGTTCCCGAGCGTCGCCTTCCGGGAGGGCCCGGCCAAGGTCGTCGAGATGGCCAAGGCCATCGAGGAGATCGGCTACGACGAGCTCGCCGTGTTCGACCACGTGGTGATGGGCTACCCGACCGAGACCCGGGCCGCCCCCCTCTACCCGCCCCAGATGCCCATCCTCGAGGCTTTGGTCACCTTGGCCTTCGCCGCCGCCGTCACCGACCGGGTCGGCCTGTCCACCGAGGTCCTCGTCCTCCCCCAGCGCCAGCCGGTGCTGGTGGCCAAGCAGGTGAGCACGCTCGACGGCCTCTCGGGCGGCAGGGTGCGCCTCGGGGTCGGCGTCGGCTGGCAGGAGGCTGAGTACGAGGCCCTCGGCGAGGACTTCGGCAACCGGGGCACGCGCATGGACGAGGCCATCGAGCTGCTGCGGGCGTACTGGCGCGACGAGCGCATCGACGTCGACAGCCCTCACTACCGCTCGACGGCCATCGCCATGGAGCCCAAGCCGCCCCAGGGTGAGCGCCTGCCCATCTGGGTCGGCGGGCTGAGCAGGGCGGCCCTGCGCCGCACCGGCCGGCTCGGTGACGGGTGGATGGGCTCGGCCGGCGCCGACGACGAGAAGACGATGGCCGCGGTCGGCGAGATCCACCGCCACGCCGAGGAGGCGGGACGTGACCCCGCGTCCATCGGGCTGCAGCTGATGTTGGCCCCGCCGCCCCGCGACGCGGCAGGCAAGACGTTCTACGCCGAGCACGACCGCGTCGTGCGCCGGGCCGAGACCATTCGCGACCTGGGATTCCATTGGACGGCCGTCAACGCCACGGCAATCTTCCAGGCGGGCGCCCGGAGCGTGGGGGCGATGGTCGACGAGCTCGCCAAGCTGCACGGTCGCCTGCGCGACGCCATCGGCTGACCCGCGGAGGTCGCCCTCGGCGGCGCCCCGGGAAGGTTCTGGCGCGCCGTTCCAAATTCACACCACTCTCCGCGCTGGCTCCAGCGCCCAGAGGCGTAGGATGCCGGCATGGCGATCAGCCTCGAACTCGTCCAGCCGGCGGCGGGCGAGCTGCGGGACCTGGCCCCGATGATCCACCGGCAACGCCTCGTGATGGAGGGGACGCCGCGAGCGGCCATCGACGACGCCCAGATCCGTACTTACCTGCGCGGCTTGTCCGACGTGTGCGCGATGCACGTCCTCATCGAGCCGGTCACCCACCGCTCGGACCGCTTCGGCTGGGCGGGCTGGGTCCACTGGGAGACCTCGGGCGCGCACTTCTACGCCTGGGAGGACCCGCTGCTCTTCTTCAGCGTCGACGTCTACACCTGCAAGCCGTTCTCCCCGCCGGCCGCCATGGCCTACACGTCGCGGTTCTTCGGCGCGTCCCAGCTCGTGGCGCGGTCCTTCTGATGGCCGACCTGCTGATGCCCGACGTGCTGATCGACCTCACCCTCCTCGAGGTCAAGGACCTCGCCGACGCCACTGCCACCCGCCAGGGCCGGAAGGACACTCCCTTCGGCACGTACCTGTTCGCCGGGTGGGACCCCGGCGCCGAGCTCGCCCGCCACGTCGAGCGCCAGGTCTTCGGCGAGGTGTTCGGCAACAGCCCGAGCCTGCTCGCCGCGGAGTACGGGCCCTACGAAGGGGCGAGCCTCTTCGCCTGCGTCCTCGACCACCGCCGGCGCCTGCCCGTCGGCGGCATCCGCCTCGTCCTGCCCGACGACGCCGACGCCGACGAGCGTGCCCACGCCCGGGTCGCCGCCGATGCCGCCACCCTCGGCACCGCGCCGCCGGCCCCCGCGGCCCACGGCGCGTGCGGGCTCAAGAGCCTCGACGATCTCGCCCGCGTCTGGGGCCGCACGCCCGAGGACCTGGGCGGTGAGGAGGGCCGCGCGCTCGAGCCGGCTCGCGCGTGGGACATCGCCACCCTGGCCGTGGCGCCCGAGTACCGCCGTGGCCTCGTCAGCCTCGCCCTCTACCAGGCCTGCTGCACGGCAGCGCGCCGGAGCGGGGCGGCGTGGTTCGTGACCATCCTCGACGTGGTGGTGCTGCGCCAGCTCCAGGCCCGCCTGGGCCACCCCTTCGCCCCTGTCCCCCGCACCAGCCCCTTGCGCTACCTCGACTCGCCGGCCAGCGTGCCGTGCACGAGCGACCTCGAGGACTGGGAGCGCCGCCTCGCCGAGCGGGACCCGGTGCTCCACGAGACCCTGTTCGAGGGTTGCGGCCTCGAGCCGGCGATCTCCCACCCCGACTGGGCAGGGGTACCCCACCTCGTGGCCCAGGTCCGCGACCGGCGCCGTCAGGGACGGCTCGGCGCGCAGCGGCCCGGGCCCCTCGCCGTGAGCACCTCGGGCACCCGCTCAGGGCTCACCGGCGGGCAGTAGAAGTACCCCTGGCCGCGGTCGACGCCCAGCTCGGCCAGGCGGCGAGCCTCACCCGCGGTCTCGACGCCTTCGGCGACCGTGGCCACGCCCAGGGCGGCGGCCATGGCCACGATGGCCGTCACCAGGCTCTCCCCCGCGCTGTCCGGCCCGGCCAGGCTCTCGACGAAGGAGCGGTCGATCTTCACCTCGTCCACCGGGAATCGCCGCAGGTAGGCGAGGGAGGAATAGCCGGTGCCGAAGTCGTCGAGGGCGAGCCGCACACCGGCATCGCGGACCCCCCGCAGCACCTCGGCGGCGGACACCGGGTCGTCCATGAGCAAGGACTCGGTCAGCTCGAGGCACAACGTGCTCGGTGCCAGCCCGTGCCGGCCGAGGGCGTCGGTCACCATGCGCCCGAGGCCCGGGTCGCGCAGCTGGCGGGCCGACAGGTTCACCCCCACGTAGAGCCCGGCGGCGCCAGGCACCGCCCGCTGCCAGGCGGCCAGGCTGAGGCAGGCCTGCTCGACTACCCAGGTGCCGATCTCGCCGATGAGCCCGGTGTCCTCGGCCACGGGCACGAACACCGAGGGCGGCACCGAGCCGACGCGGGGGTGCTCCCAGCGCACGAGGGCCTCGAAGCCGAGCACCCGCCGGTCGGCGAGCTGCACGACCGGTTGGTAGGCGACGCGCAGCTCGCCGGCGGCGAGGGCGTTGCGCAGGTCCTGCTCGAGGCCGAGCCGCTCCGCCACCCGGTGCCGCATGGACAGGTCGAAGAGGGCCGAGCCGTCCCGGCCGGCCGCCTTCGCCTGGTACATCGCCGTGTCCGCGTCGCGCACCAGGGTCTCGGCGTCGCTGCCCGGCCCGGCGACGGCCACCCCCACGCTGGCCGAGGCGTAGATCTCCGCGCCGCGGATGAGGAAGGGCCGTTCGAAGCCCCGGCGCACCTGCTCGGCTGCGGCGAGCGCCTCGGCCTCGTCGGCCACGCTCGCGAGGACGAGCACGAACTCGTCCCCGCCGATGCGGGCCACCAGGTCGCCGGGGCCGATGCCCTCGGAGAACCGCCGGGCGATGGCCACGAGCAACTCGTCCCCGAGGTTGTGCCCGCCGGTGTCGTTCACCAGCTTGAACCGGTCGACATCGAGGAAGAGCACGGCCACGGGCGGCACCGGGGCCGTGGTCCTGCGCAGGAGGCGCTCGAGGTGCTCGGCGAGCAGCGCCCGGTTGGGGAGCCCGGTGAGCGTGTCGTGGGTGGCCTGGTGGGCCAGGCGCGCCTCGGCCTCGGCGTGCGCTCGCAGTGCCCGGAAGACCCGCCAAACGGCGGCGGTGGTCAGCCCACCGACGACGAGGGCGAGGACCTCGCGGTCGCCGGGGCTGAACGCTCGCCGGCTCAGCAGCACCACGGTCGGGATGCCGAGCGAGACGGCGACGAGCACGAGCCGCCCCCGGGTCGGGCCCGCCTCGTCCGAGCGCAGCGGCACGGTCAGCTCACGCATCGAAGGGTGCAGCACGCAGAGGCTGAAGGCCAGGTAGGCGAGGGCGTAGGGCACGTCGACCAGGCGCTCCGGCAGGTCGACGAGCTGGGCGTCGACCACCATGTAGACGACGTCCCCCACGAGCAGGGCCGACATGGCCGCGAGGAGCAGGTGCTGCGCCGGGCTCGGCCGGCGCCCGGAGGTGGCAGCGATGCGCGCGGTGAGCGCCACCAGGAACACCGACACCGTCGGGTAGCAGGC
>WHTX01000436.1 GCA_009377505.1 Acidimicrobiia bacterium | reverse complement strand
GCTCCCCCAGGCGTTCGAGGCGGGCGCGGCCTCCTCGAGCAGCCCTCGCAGCCGGGCGGCGTCGCTGGCCTGGGCCTCGACGGTCGCCTCCAGCTCGGCGGTGCGCCGTGCCGCCGAGCTGGCCGCACGACCGGCTTCAGCCTGCTCGGCGGCCCGGTCCCGCTCGGCGGCGTCGGCCCGCTGCGTCGCCCTGGCGCCGGCCCCCAGCGCACGCCGCCGGCGCCGGTCCACGAGGACGAGAGCGACGAGGAGGGCCAGGGCCACGACGAGGGACACGACGAGGGCGATGGCCACTCGAGCACCGTAGCCAACGGGGCCCCGTGGACCGGGCCATACGGGCACGCCACCTCCCTTCCCAGCGAAGGGGGCCGGCGGCGGCGGCGAGTGGCCGGCGGCGCCGCGGAGGATCTTCCACCGTGGCCGTGCAGGATCTGTACGGCGCCCACGGGGGGGCGCCGAGCACCCCGAGCCCCACCGCCAGTGGGCCGCAGCCCGGCGCCGTAAAGGATCGCGCACCGTAGCGGTGCACGATCCTTCACGGCTCGTCCCGGGCGGCCGCAGACCTCCTGGCCGAGCGGCCCGCGCCGGCCCGCTGACCGCTGCGCCGGCCCCCGAAGTGCCGCGCCCCCGGCGCTAGCGCGTCGGGCCGGTCAGGCCCCGGGCACCCAGTTGCCGTGGAAGCCGTAGGGGATGCGGCGGGGCACGTGCACCGTGGCCACGGGGTCACCGGCCACGTCCTCGGCGTCGAGGATGCACAGGCTCGTCGTGGCCGTCTCGTCGTGGTGCACGAGGCCCATGAGCCAGCCTCCGTCCTCCCGCTCGCCCCGGTCCGGGTCGGCGACGAAGATGACCTCGCCGGGGTGGTGCCCGGCCCCGAAGTCGTGCACCTCGCGCCGCCCCTCGGCGAAGTCGTGCTTGAACACCCGCGAGTCCTCGTAAGGCAGGTCGGCCCCGAGGGCCACGGTGTAGCCGTAACGATGGGCCGAGCCGAGGCGTGCCTCGTTGACCCGGCAGAACTCCTGCGCCGTGTCGTCGACGACTTCGGAACGGACCTTGCCAGTGGCCGGCTCGATCCTCCACCGTTCGAGGCGTGGGCTCTCGTCGGCCCCGCCGACCTGGCCGGTCGTATAGACGCTGGCCTGGGCGGGCACGTCCACGACGATCGTCTCGCCGTCGTCGTAGGCGTTCATCGGGTGGAACGAGTAGCAGATCTCCGTCTCGTACCAACAGATGTCCGCCGCGCCCCCGCCGCGGGGCAGCACGCCGACCCGGGCGCCGTTGTCGGGCTGCCACGAGTAGGGGAAGCCGATGCGCTCGACGGCACCGAGGTCGAAGACCGCCGGCTGGTCGAAGAACAGGACGTGGTCGCGGGTGATGGCGAAGTCGTGCATGGACACCGGCGCCGGCAGGCGGATCGGCTCGGTGGTCGTGAGGCGCCCCGTCGGGTCGAGCACGTGGTAGATGAGCTCGGGCGCGTCCCACCAGTACGAGAAGGCGTGCAGTTCGCCGGTTACGGGGTCGACCTTGGGGTGGGCGGTGAGCCCGTGGGGCAGGGGCCCGCCCACGTCGAGGCGGCGGCGTGTGTCGAGCTCGGGCGACAGCTCGTACGGGTAGCAGCCCTCGGTGAGGGACAGGATGCGCCCGGCGAAGCCGACCACGTTCGTGTTGCTGCTGTCGTACATCGGCTGCCTCGGGCCACCGACGGCCTCCTCCCCGAGCGCTGCGGCCACGGCGTCGGTACGCACCCACCGGTTGCGGTACCAGCGGGCTCGCCCACCGGCCAGCTCGATGCCGTGCACCATCCCGTCGCCCGTGAACCAGTGGTGGTTGGGCCCGACCTCCCCCATCGGGTTCGGCCCGGTACGCAGGTAGCGCCCGACCAGGTGCCCGGGTATGCGCCCATGGGTCTCGAGGTCGACCACGGTCGCCTCGTCGGTGACGGGTGCGTAGTTCCCGGCCAGGAACGGGTTCAGCTCGGTGGCGGTCATGCGGTCCCCTCTCGGCGCCGGGGCCCTTCGAGGCCCCGGTCTTGCTGCCGACAAGATCGCGCCGTATCGGTATCTTGTCAATGACAAGTTACTGCTAGGATGGCCGGTGTGGACGAGCGCGACTCCTCCCCCGGCAGGGGCTACCACCACGGTGACCTGCGCCGGGCCTTGCTCGACGCCGCCGTTGCCGCCCTCGCGGAGTCGGGCCCCGGCACCCTGAGCCTGCGCGAGCTTGCCCGCCGGGCCGGCGTCTCGCACGCCGCGCCGGCCCACCACTTCGGCGACAAGACCGGGCTCCTGACCGCGGTGGCCGCCGAGGGCTTCCGGCTGCTCGACGCGGCGATGCGGGGGGCGTGGGAGCAGACCGGCGACTTCCTCGAGGTGGGCGTGGCCTACGTGCTCTTCGCCGTGGAGCACCCGGGCCACTACGAGGTGATGTTCAGCCCCGAGCTGCACGACCCCTCCGACGCCGACCTCAGCGCGGCCCAGGCGGCCGCGAGCGAGCTGCTCTTCGGGCCGGTGGCGCTGCTCGTCGGAGCGGACGACGACGTGACCCGGGTGGGGGTCGCCGCCTGGTCCCTCGTGCACGGCCTGGCGACGCTGTGGCACAACGGCGTGCTGCCCGCCGAGCTGGGCGAGGACGAGGGCGAGGCCGCCCGGTCTGTCCTCCGCTACCTGTTCGCCCCCCTGCCCGGCCCGGATGTGGGGCGAGGCGCGAAGTCCGGGCACGACTGATCACCGGGGCCGCCCGTCACGCTGGCATCCACCGCCCGCCGGCCAGGGCCGCCGCGGCCGCCGCGGTCGGCCCCACCGGCCGCCCGGGCGCATGTGGCCCCGCCAGCCGACATCGAGCCCACCCGGCTGTGCCGGGGCCGGCCGTCGCTCGCTCCCGCCAGTGGTGCGACGCTCAACTACGGCGCCAGCGAGCTCCCCTGAGCGAGGAACACGGCCACGGTGAGCGCGGCGGCGACCAGGGTGAGGCTCCAGGCGCCGCGTTGGTGGCCGGTGAGCGCCAGGGCGAGCACCGCCGCCACAGCGGCGAGCGCCGTGGCTCCCAGGACGGCGGCCGTCACCCCGGGGCCGCCGGGTGGGCCGAGGGCGACCACGGTGGCCGCCGAGGCCAGGAGCACGGCGCCGACCAGCATGGACGCCGTCCGGCCCAGGCGGTGGGGCAGCCCGCGCACGCCCGCACGCTCGTCGTCCTCGAGGTCGGCCAGGGTGTTGACGAAGTGGGCGCCCGTGCCGAACACCCCCATGCCGACCATCAGCAGCCATTCCAGAGGCCCCAGCGGCGCCCAGTGCCAGGGCAGCACGGCGGTGAAGTACAGCGTCCCCGCCACCGTCCGCGTCGCCGAGCGAGCCCATTGCGCCGCCAGCGGATCCGTCGGCGCCGATCGTCGAGCCGGTCAACGCGGCGGTCGCGCGGATGTTCCCGGTTGTCGAGCAGGTGACCAACCCGGTCGGCCAGGTTCTGCGGCCGG
>WHTX01000435.1:1907-3476 GCA_009377505.1 Acidimicrobiia bacterium | reverse complement strand
GGCCCCGCTGGCGGCGGCGGTGAGCCCGGCGGCCGCGGTCGCGGCGATGCCCGCGCTGACTGCGAGGCTGTGGGCCAGGGCGGCGGCGGCGCCGCCGGCCGCCCCCGCCACCTCGTCGGCGCCCTCGACCGGGCCGTCGTCCGGGCCGTCGTTCTCAGCCCGCTCGGCCCCGTCGGCGAAGTCGGCTTCGTCGGCCTGGTCGGCTTCGTCGGCCTGGTCGGCTTCGTCGGCCTGGTCGGCTTCGTCGGCCTGGTCGGCTTCGTCGGCCTGGTCGGCGGCGCCGGCGCCGTCGGCCCGCTCGACGCTGTCGGCTCGGCCAGAGCCGTCGTCGTCGGCCTGCTCGGCCCGGCCCGGGCGGCCTGCGGGGCGTTCTCGGCCCGATGTGGCCGGTTCGCGGTGCTCGTCGATGGCCCGCTCCACCAGGCCGGCGAAGGCCTCGGCGTCAGCGGCCGCCACCGGGCGTTCGGCGGGAGGCGTCGGCGGCAGGTCGACGGACACGGGGGGGATGGCCATCACGCACCTCCGGCGAGGATGTCGAGCACCTTCGCCACGTAGTTCTGCGTCTCGCGGTAGGGGGGCACGCCGCCCCAGCTCTCCACTGCGCCGGGCCCGGCGTTGTAGGCGGCGAGGGCCAGCTCGACGCTGCCGAAGCGCTCCAGCTGGGCGGCGAGGTAGTGGGCGCCGCCATCGATGGCCTGGGCGGGGTCGAGCGGGTCGATGCCGATGCCCGCTGCGGTGGAGGGCATGAACTGCATGAGGCCGAGCGCCCCGGCGGGGCTCGTCGCCGACGGGTCGAAGCCGGACTCGGCCTTGGCCACGGCGGCGACGAGGGCCGGGTCGACCCCGTGCCGGGCGCCGGCGGCGCGGAACAGGTCGGCGTAGGGCGTCCCCGCGGGCAGGCCGGCCGAGGCCGCCGACCCCGCGGTGCTGTACAGGCCCGCCGGCCCCTGGGCCGACGAGGCCGACACTGCGCTCGGGACGCTGACCCGGCGGATGGCCGTCGGCTCCCTGGTTATGGGCGCCACCTTGACCACGTCACCGGTCTGGGGGGCGTGGATCATGTGGTCGTTGCCGACGTAGATGCCGATGTGGGTGACGGGGTCGCCGAAGGCCACGAGGTCGCCGGGGCGGGCCTCGGCCAGGGAGGCGACGGGCGTGCCGATCTCGGCCTGGTAGTCGGCGGTGCGGGGCACGTCGACACCGAGGCGGCCGAAGACGAGCTGGACGAGTCCGGAGCAGTCGAGGCCGCCCTCGTCGAGGGACTCCCCTCCCCAGACGTAGGGCACGCCGAGGTACTCCATGGCCGTGTCCACGACCGACTGGCCGCCGCCGGCTGACGCCGTACGGAAGGCGGTCGCCCCGGTCGAGGTGGTCCCCTTCATGGCGGTGGTGAGGCCGAGGCGCTGAGCCTCGGCCTGCGCCGTGGCCAGGAGCGCCTGGAAGGCCTCCGTCGTCATGGGCGATGCCGAGGTCGTCGAGGTCGGCGCGGCCAGCCCGAGGCGGGCCTCGATCTCGCTCACCCGGGCAGGGGCGAATGCGGCGATGCCGGCAGTGGGGCTCACGGGCCCT
>WHTX01000435.1:0-1897 GCA_009377505.1 Acidimicrobiia bacterium | reverse complement strand
TTGCCCTGGCGGCTGGTGACGATGTCGTCGAGCTCACGCGCTTCGGCGTGGTCGGCCTGCTCCTCGCGCTGGCGGCGCACCCGCTCTTCGAGCTTCTCGAGCGCGGCGGTCCGCTGGGACGCCTCGACGAGGGCGACGATGCCCTGGCGGTGCAGTTCGTGGGCGGCGGAGGCCGATGCCCACGCGGCGCGCACGGCCACGGCGTGGCGATGGTCCTGCTCGTGCTCGGCGAGGAAGGCGCGGCTGGCGCTCGTGCCATGGTTGCCGAGGCGGGCGCGCAGGGCGTCGAGGCGCTCGTCGGCCGCGGCGTCGGCGGCCCGGGCGGCGCTGGCCGCCTCGCCCACGCCGGCGCGGGCCAGGTCCTCCTCGAGGCGGCGCAGGCGCAGCACGTTGCCGAGGCGGAACTTCGGTCGTGCCACCTCAGGCCCCCCGTCCGTCAGCGGCGAGCAGCTGGGAGAGCTCCTGCCAGGCGCCGGGCACGGTGCTCTGGAGGTCCTTGGGCTGGCGCAGGAAGCGGTCGATGCCGTCGCGGAGGCGGATGGCCCGGTCGACGAGGGGGTTGCTGCCCGAGGCGTAGGCGCCGATGTCGATCAGGTCGCGGGCTTCGCGGTGGGCGGCGAGGAGCTGGCGCAGCTCGGCGGCCATGGCGTACTGCTCCCGGTCGTAGAGGACGCCCGAGACGCGGGACACGGAGGCGAGCACGTCGATGCTCGGGAAGTGGCCGGCGTTGGCCAGGTCCCGCGACAGCGAGATGTGCCCGTCGAGGATGGAGCGCACCGAGTCGCCGACGGGGTCGTTGAGGTCGTCGCCCTCGACGAGCACCGTGTAGAGCCCCGTGATGCTGCCCGTCGACCCGGCGCCGGCCCGCTCCAGCAGGCGGGGGAGCATGGCGAACACCGAGGGCGGGTAGCCGCGGGTGGCGGGCGTCTCCCCCGCCGACAGGCCGACCTCGCGCTGGGCCATGGCGAAGCGGGTGACGCTGTCCATCATCAGCACGACGTCCCGGCCTCGGTCCCGGAAGGACTCGGCGATGCGGGTGGCCACGAAGGCGGCCTGGAGGCGGACGAGGGGGGGTTGGTCGGAGGTGGCGACGACGACGACCGAACGGGCGAGCCCCTCGGGCCCGAGGTCGTGCTCGATGAACTCGCGCACCTCCCGGCCGCGCTCCCCGACCAGGGCGAGCACCGAGACGTCGGCCTCGGTGCCCCGGACGATCATGGAGAGGAGGCTCGACTTGCCGACGCCCGAGCCGGCGAGGATGCCGAGGCGCTGGCCCTTCCCGCAGGGGATGAGGGTGTCGAGGGCGCGGACCCCGAGCTGGAGCTGGGTGTCGACCATCGCGCGGCGCAGGGGGTGGGGCGGTTCACCGTGCATGGAGGCCGTGGGCAGGCCGGCCAGAGAGGGCCCGTCGTCGATGGGGCGGCCGAGGCCGTCGAGCACGCGGCCGAGCAGGGCGTCGCCCACCGGGACCTGGATGGGGGCGTCCATGGCCTCGGCCTCGTCGCCGATGCGCACGCCGCGCACCTCGCCGTAGGGCATGCACAGGGCGCCGTCCGCGCCGAGGGCGACGACCTCGCCCACGAGGGAGCCGGTGGTCGAGCGCACCACGACGGCGTCACCGATGGCGGGCTCGATGCCCGCGACCTCGAAGCCCAGCCCGAGGACCCGGCGCACCCGACCGCTCCGACGCGGCGCCGCGGCACGGCGCGCCCGAGGCAACAGGTCCAGCAGCCCATTCCCTGCGCTCATCTGCTCGCCCGCTCCCGGCCGCTCGGGCCATTCGCTTCGCTCATCTGCTCGCCCGCTCCCGGCCGCTCGGGCCATTCGCTTCGCTCATCTGCTCGCCCGCTCCCGGCCGCTCGGGCCATTCGCTTCGCTCATCTGCTCGCCCGCTCCC
>WHTX01000056.1 GCA_009377505.1 Acidimicrobiia bacterium | reverse complement strand
GACCCCCGGGCTGTGCTCGAGCTCTTCCCCACCCTCGGCCAGCGCCTCGCCGTGCGGGGCGGGCTGTTGTCGGGCGGGGAGCAGCAGATGCTCGCCGTCGGGCGCGCCCTCGCCCGCCGGCCTCGCCTGCTGCTGGCCGACGAGCTTTCCATGGGCCTGGCCCCCCTCGTCGTGCAACGCCTGCTCGAGGCGGTGCGCCAGGCGGCACGGTCCCAGGGCACCGCCGTGCTCCTCGTCGAGCAGCACGTCCGCAAGGCCCTGCACTACGCCGACCGCGTCTACGTCATGCGCCGGGGCCGCATCGAGCTCGCGGGCACCGCGGAGGAGATGCGCGAGCGCGTTGACGAGATCGAGGACCAGTACCTCGCCGCCGCGGGCGAGTAGGCGCGCGAGTCGCGCCCCGCGCCGGCTCTCGACCGCAGCGCGGCGAATCGACGTCGAATCGACGGGGGGCCGGTGAGGTGGCGGCGAAGCGGCGCTGAACTGGGCGAACGTCCCGGCGGGCCGGCCAGTCGATTCGACCTGCCGATTCGACCGTCGAATTCGAGGAGCAGGCTCGACGAACGGGCGCTCGCTCGGCTCGACGGCGGCTAGACGCACCTTTTGCCGTCGCTCGCTCGGCTGACCACGCTCCAGCAGAATCATCCGCCCTCGGCCACCGCCCCGAGCGCGACCGCCGAGCTCCGCGACGAACCGATCGGCGAAGACGACGACACCACGAAGGAATGTGACGCCGACCTCCCGCCCGACCGGAGGACGATGAGCGACGAGGAGCACTACGCCGACGCGACCGCACGGGCCCGTTTGGAGTCGTGATCACGTGGCTGGGAAAGGATTGGACGGGATGATGCTCGGGCTAGTATTTCGTAGTTGACTGTGACATCGCCCGAGGAGGTGAGACCCATGAACGCTGTATCGATGTGGGTGCTCCCCCTTACCGTCACGGTCGGGCGATTGACGTAGGTGTCGCCGGGAGCGCCTCGACAACAAGGCACTCCCGAAAGGCAACACCTATGCACTCTCCGCAGTTCGCCGCCGAGCCGTCGTCGAACGGTACGGTCGAGCGCGACTTCACCGTGAGCGACGTCCCCGAACTCTGGTCGCCGGCCTCCGGCGCCGATCGCGCGCCCCTCATGTTCGATGTGATCATCGCCGGGTGCGGGCCGACTGGTGCGATGCTGGCCGCCGAACTGCGGCTGCACGATGTGCGGGTACTCGTTCTGGAGAAGGAAACCGAGCCCGTGTCGTTCGTCCGCATAGTCGGTTTGCATATCCGCAGCATCGAGCTGATGGCGATGCGCGGACTGCTGGAACGCATTCTCGAACGCGGAAGACAGCGTCCGGTCGGCGGTATCTTCGCCGCCATCACCAAACCCGCGCCCGAGGGCCTGGATTCCGCGCACGCCTATCTGCTGGGCATCCCGCAGCCGGTCATCGATCATCTGCTCGAAGAACACGCGATCGAACTGGGTGCGCAGGTCCGGCGCGGTTGTTCGGTGGCCGGTTTCGAGCAGGACGACGAGGGTGTGACCGTCGAGCTGTCCGACGGGGAACAGCTGCGTTCGCGCTATCTCGTCGGCTGTGACGGCGCGCGCAGTACGGTACGCAAACTGCTCGGCGTCGGCTTCCCCGGCGAGCCCTCGCGGACCGACACGCTGATGGGCGAGATGGAAGTGGGTGTACCGCAGGAGGAGATCGCCGCCAAGGTGACCGAAATCCGCGAGACCAATAAGCGATTCATGCTGGGGCCCTTCGGCGAAGGGGTCTATCGCGTCGTAGTCCCCGTCGCGGGAGTCAGCGACCGCGCGGAGCCGCCCACCCTTGTGGATTTCAAACAACAGTTGCGCACCATCGCCGGAACCGATTTCGGCGTCCACTCCCCGCGCTGGCTGTCCCGCTTCGGGGATGCCACCCGGCTGGCCGAACGTTATCGGGTGGGGCGGGCCCTACTGGCCGGCGATGCGGCGCACATCCATCCACCCGCCGGCGGTCAAGGCCTCGACCTAGGCGTTCAGGACGCGTTCAACCTCGGCTGGAAACTAGCCGCACAGGTCCGCGGCTGGGCACCGGAAACACTGCTGGACACCTACCAGGCCGAACGTCATCCGGTCGCCGAGGAGGTGCTGGACAACACCCGCGCCCAGATGGAACTGATGTCCACCGAACCGGGCCCACAGGCCGTGCGCAGGCTGCTCACCGAACTGATGGACTTCGACGAGGTGAACCGCCATCTGATCGAGAAGATCACCGCCATCGGCATCCGCTACGACTTCGGCGAGGGCCCCGGCCTGCTCGGCCGCCGCCTACGCGACGTCGACGTGAAACAGGGCCACCTCTACAGTCTGCTGCATCGCGGCCGCGGTCTGCTGCTGGACCGCACCGAACGCCTGACCGTCGGCGGCTGGTCGGACCGGGTCGACTACCTCGCGGATCCCACTGCGGTACTCGATGTTCCATGCGTCCTGCTACGCCCCGACGGCCACGTCGCCTGGATCGGCGACGATCAGCAGGACCTGGACGACCACCTCTCCCGCTGGTTCGGCAAGCCCGCCAACTGACTTCGCCTGGGCAACCGAAACACCCTTTAGGGCGAGCACTCCCGGGCCAGCGCCGCGTCGGCCTCCTGGCGAGCGAGGTCGGCGGCCTCAGCCGGGCTGAGCTGCGCCCCTTCGGCCGCGAGGCGGTCGAAGCGGTCGCCGAGCCACTTCCGCAGCCCCGACTCGATCTCGATGCGCCCCCGCTCGAAGTCGGCGTTCGGCCACAGCTCCGCCTCGTGGGCGAGCACGGCTCCGAAGAGGCGGGCCGCGGTCTCCCCCTCCCCGAGGGCGGCGAGCGCGGCCGACGCGCTGACCACGCTGTTCCACAGGTAGCTCACCGTGCCCGCCTGGCGGAAGTGCGTGATGGACACCCGCAGCACCTCGAGCGCGTCGAGGGGGCTGCCCTGCTGGGCGAGGAGGCGAGCGAGGACGGCACGGGCCAGATTCACGCTCGTCGTCGCTCGCCCCACCTCGCCGATGCGGATGGCGTCGCGCAGGTCCTCCGCCGCCCGGTCTGGGTCGATCGCTGCGGTGAGCTGGGCGCGGTTGATCCGGTTCCACGCCCGCACCGAGGCGTTGCCCGCCCGGTCGGCGAGGGCGACGGCCCGGTCGAGCAGCTCCAGCACGTGCTCGGGCACGGTGCCCGAGGCGTCCTCGACACGAAGCTCGCCCCGAGCCACCCACACGAGCCCCTGGGCCTTGTACCGCTCGTTGCCCACCCGCTCGGCCCGCTCTACCAGCGCCAGCGCGGAGGACAGCAGGACGTCGGGTGAGTCGCGCGACGCCGCCCACAGGCAGCGCACCACGTAGACGAGAGGGTCCAGGGTGCCCTCAGGCTCGAGCTGGAGGGCGAGCTCGGTGCAACGCTCCGCCTCGCCGTAGTCCGCCCGCAGGTAGGCGCCCGTGGCCAGCGCCACGTGAGCGGCGGCGAACAGGGGGTGCTGGGAGGCGCCGGGGAGGGCCACCGCCTCGTGCGCCCAGGCCACCGCCTCGTGACGGGCGCGCCAGGACGCCCACTCGGTCAGGCCGCGCACGATCCGCAACGCGCCGTCCACCTCGACGAGCTCGCAGGCGTGGGCGAACGCCGCCCGGACGTTGGGCAGCATGGCCTCGATCCGGTCGGACCACTCGCCCTCCTGGCGACCGCCCACCCCCAACGCGGCGACCTCGGTGGCCGCCACGTAGTGCTCGAGGTGGCGCCGGCACACGGCGTCGAGCTCGTCGCCCCCCGCCAGCCGCTCGGCGGCGAACTCCCGCAACGTCTCGAGGAGGCGATAGCCCTCGCCGTCCACCACGACCATCGACTTCTCGACGAGGGCCATGATGATGTCGGCCACGTCGAGGGGGTCGACGGGGGCGAACCCGCACACCGCCTCGACGTCACGCAGAGCGAAGCCGCCGGCGAAGACGGCGAGGCGGTCGAAGAGCACCCTCTCCTCGGGAGAGAGCAGGTCGTAGGACCAGGTCACCGTGGTCCGCAACGTCTGGTGGCGGCCGGTCAGGCGCCGCCCGCCCCGCAAGAGGCGGAAGCGGTCCCCGAGGCGGGCGAGCACGTCCGCGGGCGTCATCGAGCGGACCCGGGCGGCCGCGAGCTCGATGGCGAGGGGCAGGCGGTCGAGCCGGGCGCACAGCTCGTCCACGACGGCGGCGTCGAGGGCGACGTCGGGGCGGACCTCGATGGCCCGTGCCCGGAACAGCTGCTGGGCGTCGCTGCGACCGAGCGGGCTGATGGCCACGACGCGCTCGCCGGGCACGCCGAGCGCCTCGCGGCTGGTGGCCAGGAGCCGGACGCTGGGCGCGCCCTTGCCCAGGGCCATGGCGAGGCCGGCCGCGGCGTCGACGACGTGCTCGCAGCTGTCGAGGACGAGCAGCAGCCGCTGGCCGTCGAGCGCCTGGGCGATGCTCGTGAGCAGGTCGCGCCCGGCCTGTTCCTGGATGCCGAACATCTCGGCCACGGCCCGGGCCACGTCGCCCCCGGGCAGCAGAGGTGCCAGCTCGAGGAACCAGGCCCCGTCGTCGAAGGTGGCGGCGAGCCGCTCGACGGCGGCGAGGGCCAAGCGGCTCTTGCCGACCCCGCCCACGCCCGTGAAGGTGACCAGGTTGGACTCGGCGAGCAGCCCGCGCAGCTCGTCGATCTCGCGAGCGCGGCCGACGAAGGGGCTCTGGTCCCGGGGCAGGTTGCCGGGCATGCCCGACGCCCGCAGGGGCGGGAACCGCTCGTCGAGGCCCGGGGCGACCACCTGGTAGACGGCTTCGGGCCTGCCGAACCCGGCGAGGTGGTGGCGGCCGAGGTCGCGGAGCCCCACGAGGTCGCCGACGAGGCGGGCGGTGACGGCCGAGAGCACGATCTGGCCGCCGTGCGCGGCGCCGCTCAGACGGGCGGCGCGGATGGGCGTCGGGCCGAAGTAGTCGGCGTCCCGCTCATCGGCGGTCCCGGTGTGCAGCCCCATGCGCACCCGGATGGTGACCGGCTCGGGCCAGTGCTCGTCCCGGAGGCGGCCCTGGATGGCGACGGCGGCGGGGACGGCGTCGGCGGCGCGGGCGAAGGCGGCGCTGAAGGCGTCACCGGCGCGCGAGAACACGTAGCCGCCGTAGGCCTCGATGGCCGAACGGAGGATGGCGTCGTGGCGGGCGACCGCCACCCGCATGTCCTCGGGGTGGGCCACCCACGACCGGGTCGACCCCTCGATGTCGGTGAACAGGAAGGTGATCATCCCGCTCGGGATCGCGGCCACGTGACAACTATCGCACCGCTCAGGAGGGGAAGGCGGCGTCGCCCTCCCACGTCGTCACCCCCGCAGTGATGGCCAGGTGCACGGTGCTCGTGCCCTCCCGGGCCCCGTGGCGGTGCACGATGCCCCCGTCGACGTGGACGATGTCGCCGACCTCGCACTCGAGCAGCACGCCCTGGCGCTCCTCCACCATCCCCTGGCCCGACACGAAGTAGAGGACCTGGTCGCCCTGGTGGAGGTGCCACTTGGTGCGGGCGCCGTCGTGGAAGTGCACCCGGCCCTGGCGCACGCTGAGGTTCGAGCCGTCGTGCACGGGCTCCATCTCGACCCTGCCTTCGAACCAGGCCTCGGGCGCCGGGCGCTTGGGCCCCTCCACGCGTCGCACCGATGGCCGCTGCTTCTCGTCGCTCATGCTTCTTCCCTTCCTCGGACGGGTCGGGCCTGCGTGTCGCGCGGCACCATCTCGCCCCGTTGGCCCACCGAGCCGGTCATGCCCGGCTCGGCACCATCACCTCGGCGGCGAAGCGCTCGAGGGCGGCGCGGATGCGCTCGACGTCGCCGGTGCTGAGCGAGACGATGAGCTCGCCGACGCCGACCTGTGCGTAGGCGTCCACGGCGCGGCGGAGGTGGTCGGGCGGGCCGTGGAGCGGCGCCCGGCCCGGCTCGTCGCGCATGGCGAGGTCGAGGCGCACCTGGATGCTGAGCTCGCTCCGCTTCCGACCCACGGCGGCCAGCTCCTCGTCCAGGGTGACGAGGCGGGAGGCGACGCCCTCGGGGCGCAGGGCCATCGGGTGCCAACCGTCGCCGAGACGGGCCACGCGGCGCAGCGCCGGGCGCCGGTTGCCGCCGATGACCAGGGGCGGTCGGGGGCGCTGGGCGGGCTTGGGCGAGGCCAGGACAGGCGGGAAGCGGAAGTAGCGGCCCTCGAAGCGAGGCTCCTCCGCCTCCCAGAGCTCGCGCAGCACGGCGAGGGCCTCGTCGGTGTAGGCGCCCCGCTCGGCGTAGGGCACGTTGCCGAGGGCCTCGTGCTCCTGCTCGAGGCTGCCGACCCCGACGCCCACCTCCAGGCGCCCCCGGCTGAGCTGGTCGAGGGTAGCGAGCGTCTTGGCGAGGGGGATGGGGTGCAGGTACGGCACGACGAGCACGCTGGTACCGAGGCGAATCGTGCTCGTTCGCGCCGCCGCCCAGGCGAGCACCATGAACGCGTCGTAGTAGGGCCGGTCGCCGAGGCGCTCGGCGACGTAGCCGACGTTGAGCACGTGGTGGTTCACCCAGACGGAGTCGAAGCCCAGCTCTTCGGCCGTGACGGCCAGGTCGACCACCCCTTCGGGGGCTTCGACCCCCCAGTTGTTCGGCAACGTGAACCCAAAGCGCATCGCGGGCGGACCCTACCCCCGCTACCGTGCGCGCGTCATGGGCAGCACCGCGCGGGACGAGCACCTCTACGACGCCATCCTCACCACCCGGGCCATGCGCCGCTTCACCGACGAAGACGTCCCCGACGAGGTCGTGCTCGACTGCCTGCGGGCCGCGGTGCAGGCGCCGAGCGGGGGCAACATCCAGCCCTACCAGTTCGTCGTGGTGCGCGACCCCGACCGCAAGTCCGACCTGGCGCGGCTCTACCGCCAGGCGTGGGCGCGCTACGAGCCAGCGGTGGCCAAGGTGCGGCCCGAGCCCCGCAGCGAAGCGGATGCCCGCTCGCTCGCCCGCAACCTGGCCGCCTCGGACCACCTCGCACACCACCTCGAGCAGGCGCCGGTCCTGGTGCTGGTGCTCATGCCCCGCATCAGCATGGTGGTCCACGACGACCAGGGAGCGATGGACGTGGGGCCAACCTACGCCTCCGTCTATCCCGCCGTGGCCAACTTCATCCTCGCGGCGCGGGCCTACGGTCTCGGCACCGTGCTGACGACGGTCTTCCGGGTCTACGAGGACGAGGTGCGCGAGGTGTGCGACGTCCCCGACCGCTTCGAGGTGCTGGCGCTCCTCCCCCTCGGCCATCCCACAGGGCGGTGGGGGGTGGCGCCCAGGCGGCCCGCCGAGGCCATCACGAGTTGGGAGACCTTCGGGGCGCGGCGCTGAGCGCGACGGCTGGCGGCCGCGGTGGCGGCGGTGGGCCCGCCGATCAGGGCTCGACGAGGACCTTGATGGCGCCCGAGGCCTTGTCGGCCGCCGTGGCGAAGGCCTCAGCGGCTCGGTGGAGGGGGAAGCGGTGGGTGACGAGGGCTTCGCCGAGGCCACCGAGCTCGCCGAGCAGGCGGGCGGCGACGTCGATCTCGCGCTCGCCCCTCACGTGGCCGTAGTAGACGACGGGCAGCACCTTGAGCTCTTTGAGGGTGAGGGCCAGGCCCGGCAGGGTCACGTCACCCCAGTAGATCCCGGCGATGACGAACCACCCGCCGGGCCGGCACAGCCGGATCGCCTCCCGAGCGGCCGACTCGGTGCCGGCGGCGTCCATGGCCACGTCGTACTTGCCGCTGGGCTCGAGGCCCGCGCCGAGTCGACGGGCCGCGGCCTGCTGGTGGGGGTGGCGGGCGACCAGGTCGACCTCGCAGCCCCGGTGCCGAGCGAGCGCGGCGGCGACGAGGCCGACGGTCCCCCCGCCCACGATCGCCACGCGCATGTCCGGCTCGAGGGGCAGGGCCTCGAAGGCGTGCACGCCCACGGCGATCGGCTCGACCAGCCAGGCATCGGCGGCCGCCACCCCCGCGGGCAACTCGACCAGGCAGTCGGCCTCGACGATCAGCCGATCGGCCATGCCCCCGTCCCGGTGGATGCCCACCACCGTGTTCGAACCCAGCTGGCAGACGCTGGTCGCCCCCTTCCGACAGCTCGGGCAGTCCCCGCAGTAGCGCACCGGGCAGATGGCCACGGGCCGCCCGTCCACGGTACCCCCGACCTCGTGGCCGAAGGTGACCGGCCGGGGCCCCATGTCGACGAGGTGCAGGTCGGAGCCGCAGATGCCGACCGAGGCCACCTCGACGAGGACGCCTTGCCCCTCGGGCTCGGCTACGTCCACGACGGCGACGCCCGCTTCGGTGCAGCGCACAGCTCGCATGGAGGGCACGGTAGCCTCCGCCGTCGTGACCCTCGACGAGGCTCAGGCCCTCATGGAGCGCCTCTTCGGCGACCAGGACCGGGAGCGGGGGATCCCGGCGACGGTGGCGTGGCTGTGCGAGGAGCTGGGCGAGCTGGCCCAGGCGGTGCGCAAGGGGACGCCCGAGCAGCAGCTCCACGAGCTCGGGGACGTCCTGGCCTGGACGGCCTCCCTCGCCAACCAGCTCGGCTTGCGCCTCGATGAGGCGATGGCCCGCTACGAGGACTGGCCGAGCCGCTCGGCGGGGGTAGCGGGCTCGGCGGCGGCGCCCCCGCGGCAAGGCGCGGCTGACTAGCCCTGATCTTTCATGAGGCTCGCGGCCAGGCCCCTGACCAGGACGGCAGCTGGTCGGGCGAGCCATGCGGGCAACTGGCTGACCAGCTCGAGCGAGCTCGAATGAAAGATTGGGGCTAAGCGCGCCGGGCGACCAACGACTCGGCGATCTGCACGGCGTTGAGCGCCGCGCCCTTGCGCAGGTTGTCGTTCGAGAGGAAGAGGGCGAGGCCGTGCTCGACCGTCTCGTCCCGGCGGATCCGGCCCACGAAGGTGGGGTCCTGGCCCGCGGCCTGTAGGGGTGTGGGCAGCTCCGAGAGCTCGACGCCGGGGGCGGCGCGGAGGGCCTCCGTGGCCGCTTCGGGCGAGATGGGCTCGGCGAACTCGGCGTGCACGGCCAGGGAGTGGCCCGTGTACACGGGCACCCGTACGCAGGTCACCGAGACGAGGAGGCCGGCGAGCTCGAGGATCTTGCGGCTCTCGTTGCGGAGCTTCTGCTCCTCGTCCGTCTCGTCCCGACCGTCGTCGACGATCCTGCCCGCCAGGGGGACCACGTTGTAGGCGATGGGCGCCGGGAACTTGGCCGGTGCGGGGAAGTCGACCGCCCGCCCGTCGAAGGTGAGCTCGGAGGCCTGGTCGCCGGCCTTCTGCGCCTGCTCGGCCAGCTCGTTCACGCCAGCCGAGCCGGCGCCAGAGACGGCCTGGTAGGTGGCGACGCGCAACTTCGTGAGCCCGGCAAGCCGGTCGAGCGGCTTGAGCACGGGCATGGCGGCCATGGTCGTGCAGTTGGGGTTGGCCACGATCCCCTTCGGCCGCTGGTCGAGGGCGTGGTCGTTCACGCCGGCCACGACGAGGGGCACCTCGGGGTGCATGCGCCACGCCGATGAGTTGTCGATGACCACGGGCCCCTGGGCGGCGACCTGTTCGGCGATCTGGCGCGACGCGGTGGCGCCGGCGGAGAAGAGGCAGTAGTCGAGGCCGGAGTAGTCGGCAGCCGCCGCGTCCTCCACCCTCACCTCGCGGTCCCCCCAGGTGAGCGCCCGGCCTGCCGAGCGTGCCGAGGCGAACAGGCGCAGCTCGTCGGCGGGGAAGCCCCGCTCGGCGAGGATGGCGCGCATCACGCTTCCGACCTGGCCCGTGGCACCGACGATCCCGATCCTCACGCCGCCCGAGGCTAGCGACAGCGGCGTCCGGCCGGCCAGCGCCCCGGCGAATCGACGTCGATTCGACGCGTCCGCCGCGGTGATTTCGCCGGCGGGACGAGGGGGCGGCAGGCTGGCGGCAGGACCCGACGACGTGTTCCAGAGGGGGACCGGATGGCCCGACCGACAGCGGGGATGGACGCCCACGGAGGCAGAGAGGGGCCGGCGGCGCCGGCGCCGAGGCAGCCGCCTGGTTCGCCGCCAACTGGGCCCCGAGCTTGTCCCTGCGCGACTGGTGGGCCCGGCTGGCCGAGTCCGGCTGGGGCTTCCCGGCCTGGCCACGCGAGTGGTTCGGGCGGGGGCTCTCCCGCGCCGACGCCAAGGCCGTCGAGCACGCCCGCGGGGGCGTGGGCGCCTTCAGCCCGCCCACGGGCATCGCCACGATGATGGTGGCGCCCACGCTCATGGAGGTGGGCTCCCCTGCCCAGCAGGAACGCTACATCGGCGCCATCGCCCGGGGCGAGGACGTCTGGTGCCAGCTCTTCTCCGAGCCGGGCGCCGGCTCGGACCTCGCCGGCGTGCAGGCCCGGGCCGTGCGCGACGGCGACGAGTGGGTCGTCAACGGCCGGGGGCACCGACGAGATCCAGCGCAACATCGTCGGCGAGCGGGTGCTGGGCCTGCCCCCCGAGCCCCGCGTCGACAAGGACGTGCCCTTCAGCGAGCTGCGCCAGGGCACCGTGCGCTGACGTTGTACCTTGTGGCGCGCGCCACAAGGTACAGGCGGCGATGCCCCGGCCGGCCGCAGGGGCCACCGACGAGAGGGGGACGCCCGGTGAAGATCCACGTCATCTCGGACAAGTGCCAAGGCCACAACCGGTGCTACGCCATCGCGCCCGAGCTGTTCGACGTCGACGACTACGGCTACGCCAGCGAGCTCGGCGACGGCGAGGTGCCCTCCGGGCTCGAGGCCAAGGCCGAGCTGGCGGCGGCGAACTGCCCCGAGCACGCCATCGAGGTCACGCGATAGCTCGCGGCGCGACCACGTCGCCGCATCGTCACAGAACGCGCACAGACCCGTCGCGCGGAAATTATCTGTGCAGGTCGGCGGGGGGGCGCGTTGAAACCGAGCGCGCAAACGGGTAGGGATGCACCCGTGCTCCCACTCATCGACGGCCGTTCGCGCCGAAACCCAGTCCGTTGACCCTCACACCACTCCCCACCGACACGACGCCCGAATGGGACGAGGACAGCTCGCCCCGGGTCGTGGTGATCGGTGCGGGACCTGCCGGGCTCACCGCCGCGTACCAGCTCTTGAAAGCGGATGTCACCGATCTCGTCGTGGTCGAGGCCGACGACGTGGTCGGGGGGATCAGCCGAACCGTCGAGCGTGACGGCTGGCGCTTCGACATCGGCGGGCACCGCTTCTTCACGAAGGTGCCCGAGGTCGAGAAGCTCTGGTTCGAGCTGCTCGCCGAGGAGCTGATGGTCCGACCGCGGATGAGCCGCATCTTCTACGACGGGAAGTTCTTCGACTACCCGCTGCGGGCGGCGAACGCCCTCGGCAACCTGGGCGTCGTCGAGGCGGCGCGCTGCGTGGTCTCCTACGCCGCCGCCCGGGTACGCCCGCCGAAGGACCAGAGCAACTTCGAGACCTGGGTGGCCAGCCGCTTCGGCTGGCGCCTCTACCGGACCTTCTTCAAGACCTACACCGAGAAGCTCTGGGGCGTCGACGCCACCGAGATCCAGGCCGACTGGGCGGCGCAGCGCATCAAGAACCTGTCCCTGGGCAAGGCGGTGGTGAACTCGCTGCTGCCCAAGCGGGGCAGCACCGACGTGACCTCGCTCATCGAAGAGTTCCTCTACCCGAAGCTCGGGCCGGGGATGATGTGGGAGACCTGCCGCGACCGCGTGGTCGAGGGCGGTGCCGACGTGCAGATGCGCACCCCGGTCAGCCGCATCGAGCGGGGGGACGGACGTGCCGTGGCCGTGTGGACGGAGGAGCCCGAGGGCGCCCATCGTCGCCACGAGTGCGACGAGGTCGTCTCGTCGATGCCCCTCGGCGACCTGGTGCTCGCCATGGACCCGCCGGCCCCCGCCGACGTGCGGGCCGCGGCGGCCGCGCTCAAGCACCGCGACTTCCTCACCGTGGCCCTCGTCGTGCCCGAGGACCTGGCCTTCCCCGACAACTGGATCTACGTGCACAGCCCCGAAGTGAAGTTGGGCCGCGTCCAGAACTTCGGGGCCTGGTCGCCCCACATGGTGAAGCCCGGGCGGACCTGCCTCGGCCTCGAGTACTTCGTGAACCGGGGCGACGAGTACTGGTCCATGAGCGACGAGGAGCTGATCGCGCTGGGCAAGGCCGAGGCCGCCGAGATCGGCATCGTCCCCTCGGCCGACGTGGTCGAGTCCGGCTACGTGGTGCGGATGCCGGCCGCCTACCCCGTCTACGACGGGGCCTACGCCGCCAACGTCGAGGTGCTGCGCGCCTGGCTCGAGGCCAACACGCCGAACGTCCAGCCCGTGGGCCGCAACGGCATGCACCGGTACAACAACCAGGACCACTCCATGCTGACGGCCATGCTGGCCGTCGAGAACATCCTCAAGGGCGCCGGCCACGACCTGTGGGCCGTGAACGTCGAGGAGGAGTACCACGAGGAGATCGGCGCCGAGGACCGCGACGCGGGCCGCCAGAGCGCCGGCCGCGGCACGGGCCGTGCCGCGCCGATCATCGGATGACGCTGGCGGGCTGCGCCGGGTAGCGGAGCAGCCCGGCGTGGTCGAGGTGGACGCCTGGGCGGTCCCCGGCCAGCACCTCCTCACCGGGGCGGAGGCGCGCGAGCGCGCTCCGCAGCGCGGTGCAGGACTGCTGTGTCGGGGGGTAGCCCGGGCTCCATACCAGCCAGACGTCCCCGGCGCCGGCCCGGGACAGGGCTTCCGACGCGAAGGTGAACGGCTCGGAGTCGAGGTGCCGCGCCTCGTAGTCGACCCAGTCCACCCGGCCCGGAGGTAGCCAGAAGGGATAGGTGCCCTGGTCGAGGTCCTCGAGCCGGGTGCCCTCGAGTTCGCGGGCGAGGGCGGGGCCCACCTGGTCGGGGCAGAAGACCACAACGTCCCCGGGGGCGGCCCGGTCGAGCAGCTGGGCGGCGATGTGGCGAGCGGGCGTGCGGTCGTTGCGCACCTCGCTGGCCGCGACGGCCAGGCAGGCCACGCTGGCCACGGCGAGCAGGCCCACCCGGAGCCGTGGGCTGCCGAGGGTGACGAGGCCCATGGCCGTGAGCACCACGAGCACGGGGAAGACGGCGGAGAGGTAGCGGGTGACGAAGGCGCTGCCGCTGACGAAGCCCCCGAGGAGCGCCAGCGTGGGCACCAGCACGAGGACGCCGACCAGGCCACGCGCCGCGGGTCGCGTCCGCCAGTCGAGCTCGGTGCGGCGCCCGTCGAGCGCCTTGCCGAAGAGGGCCAGCAGGACGAGCACGGTGAGGACGAAGGCGATCATCCCCCCGCCCCGGCCCCGGCCGGCGGAGAGCGAGGGGACGACCTCGAGCAGGTTCCAGAGCGACGGCCGGGCCGCCCACGGGGTGCCCGTGTGCGCAGCCTGGAAGCGGAACGACGGCAGCCACGGCAGCCACAGGACGACGCCTGTGGCCATGGCGAGGAGCACCTTGGCTACGGCTGGGGCGAGCGCCCGGCTGTCCGCGTCGTGGCTGCGACGTCGGGTGAGGGCGACGTAGAGGAGCACGATGCCCACGCCACCGATGAGGTAGACGGACCAGTAGTGGGTGTAGAGGAGCGCCGCGACCAGGAGGGCGACGGCGCCCAGGCGCGAGGGGCTGGGCCGTTCGAGGGCACGGGGGACGAGGACGAGGCCGATGGCCGCCTCGAAGGCGATGAGGGCGTACATGCGGGCCTCGGTCGCGTAGCGGATGGCGAAGGGGTTGGTGGCCAGCAGCACGACCGCGGGCCAGACCGCGGCATGGCCCCCGTAGCGGCGGGCAGCGACGCCGATGACGGGGATGGTGGCGAGCGAGGCGATCACGGAGAGGGACCGCACCGCCCAGTCGCCCGTGCCGAAGAGCTGCATCCAGACGTGGAGCAGGGCGTAGTAGAGGGGCGGGGCGCCGTCGGTGCGCAGGGTGGCGGGGAGCTCGGCCAGGGGGGCCCGGGCGATGGCCAGGGACTGCGCCTCGTCGAGCCAGAGGGCCGTGCGGGGCCAGAGGCGGAGGACGACCCCGGCGACGACGGCGAGGACGGCGAGGACGCTCACCGGGTCGAGGGCTCGGTGCCGTGGGCGCGCTGGCTGGGGCGGCGGCGCCTCCGGAGGAGCGGTCAGCACGGGGACAGGTTCTAACCCAAGCCGGTCGCGCTGCGGGGTCGGGGGTCGACGGGGCGCGACGGTCAGCTCACGCGTCGAGGTCGAACGCCTGGTGCAACACCTGCACGGCCGTCTCGACCTGGTCGCGCCGCACCACGCAGGACGTCCGGATCGGCGACGTCGAGATCATCTCGATGTTCACGCCCGCCGCGCCGAGCGCCTCGAACATCCTCGCCGCCACGCCGGGGTCGGACTTCATGCCCGAGCCCACGATCGACACCTTCCCCACGGCCTCGTCCCCGGTCACGTCCTTCGCCCCCAGGTCGCCGAGCATCGAACGGCACGTCGCCAGGGACTCGGCGAAGGAGTCCTGGGGCACGGTGAAGGAGATGTCGGTGTGGCCGCTGAGGGACACGTTCTGCACGATCATGTCCACGTTCACGCCCCGTTCGGCCAGCCGCCGGAACAGCGACGCCGCCACCCCCGGGTGGTCGGCGACCCGCTCCACGGTGACCTTGGCGTCGCTCGTGTCGTGCGTGACGGCGATGACGCTGGCCTCTTCCACCGCGCTCTCCCTTGTCTCCTCACGGACCCAGGTCCCGGGCTCCCACGTGAACGCCGAGCGCACGTGCAAGGTCACCCCGTAGGACCGGGCGAACTCCACCGACCGCATCGCCGGTTTGGGGCACCCCGTGGCCGTCATCTCCAGCAGCTCGTCGAAGGTCACCTCGGCCATGCGCCTCGCCCCGGGCACGAGCCGCGGGTCGGCCGAGTAGACCCCCGAGACGTCCGTGTACAGCTCGCAGACGTCGGCCGCCATCACGTGGGCGATGGCCACCGCCGTCGTGTCCGATCCGCCTCGCCCGAGGAACGTCACGTCCCGGTCCGTGGACACGCCTTGCGCCCCGGCCACGACGGGCACCTGGCCACGTTCGAGGGCCTCGCGCAGCCGCTCGGGCCGCACCTCGAGGATCTTGGCGTTCATGTGGTTCGTGTCAGTGATGAACCCGATCTGGCTGCCGGTGAAGCTGACGGCGTCGAGGCCCTTGTCCGCGAGGGCCATGGCCACGAGGGCGATGGCCTTGCGCTCCCCCGCCGTGATCAGCATGTCCATCTCCCGCCCCGGCCTGAGGCGGGCGACGTCGCCGGCCAGGCGCAACAGCTCGTCGGTCTCCTTGCCCATGGCGCTGATGACCAGGATCACCTGGTTGCCATGTCGGACGTTCCGGGCCACCTGGTCGGCGACCTCGCGAATGCGGTCGGCGTCGGCCACGGAGGTCCCCCCGAACTTCTGCACGATGAGGGCCACGGCTCGGCGATGCTACTCCCTGCCCGAAGGGGTGAAGACGCCGGACGTCGCTCTGCAGGGCGCCGGTGGCTCACGGCACCCGCGGGGGCGGCGGTAGCCTGCTCGCCCGTATGGCCACGGAGAAGCGGGAGCGCAAGAGAGCCAATCGCCAGGCGCGCCTCGAGGCGGCCATCGAGGCGCAGCAGAAGGCGAAGCGCCGGCGGCAGGTCTTCCGCATCACCCTCCTCGTGCTCCTCGGCCTCGCCTTCGCCGTCGTCTACTGGCTGGTGGCCGGCCGGGGCAGCGGCGACGACGAACCGGCGCCCACCACCACGACAGCGGCCGGTTCCACCGAGTCGACCGCGGCGGGGGAGACGACGACCACCACGGGCCTGCCCGGCGAGACCCTGACCGGCGCCACCCCCTGCCCACCCGTGGAGGGCGCGCCCGCCCGCGTCGGCACCTTCGCCGAAGCGCCCCCGATGTGCATCGACCCGGCCAAGACCTACACGGCCGTCTTCGACACCTCGGCCGGCACCATCCGGGCCACGCTCGACACCGGGCGGACGCCGCAGACGACCAACAACTTCGTCGTGCTCGCCCGCTACCGGTACTACGACGGCACCAGGTTCTTCCGCACCGACCCCTCCATCGGCATCATCCAGGGCGGGGGGCTGTCCAACACCGAGGACCCCGGCTACACCATCCCCGACGAGGGCGGGAAGTTCACCTACGCCCCCGGCGACCTGGTGATGGCCCGCACGATCCAGCCGAACTCGGCCGGTGGCCAGTTCTTCTTCGGCGTGGACGACGCCATCTCCGGCCTCGACGCCCAGGGCACCTATGTCACCTTCGGCCAGGTGACCGAGGGCCTCGACGTGCTCGCCGCCATCCTGGCCACGCACCAGGCCGACCCGGCGAGCAACCTCGGCGGCGCCCCGAGCCCGCCGGTCACGGTGAACTCGGTGCGCATCGAGGAGAGCTGAGCGAACGCCGTGCGCACCTCCAGGGCCGTGGTGCTGGTCGGCCTGCTCGGCGCGGCCGGCTCCGCCGCCTGGGCCGTCCGGCGCCAGTGGTCCCGGGGGGGCCGCCGGCGCAGCACCGTGGTGCCCGGCGTCGACCGTCCCACCCTCGAAGGCCTGGCCGCCGAGCTGTGCCTGCGGGGGGTCGACGCCCGCGTCGAGCGCTCCCTCGACCTCACCGTCGAACCCGGCATCGAGCGCTACGTGCTCGACTACCCCGAGCGGGACGAGCGCCGCCTCCAGCGACAGCTGGCCCTCCTCCTCGCCCCCCGGGGAGCACCGCCCCGCCTGAGCTCTCCTGGCTAGCTCTTTGACCAGCTCTGCACGGTCCCCCAACTCGTGCCTTGTGACAAGTTCTGGGACCGAGCAGAGCCCGGTGGGGTTGGGGTCCCCGCCGGGGGGATGGGGGAGGCGCCGAAGGCGCCGTCGGGGGCGAAGCCCCCGAGCTAGTGGCGCCGCTAGGGTCCGGGCGCATGGAGATCTCCTGCGCCTTCCCGCCCGTGCCCGAGACCCCTGACCACGTGGCGCTGGCGGAAGAGCTCGGCTACGTGCGGGCGTGGGTCTACGACACGCCGGCCCTCCAGCTCGACTGCTGGATGACCCTGGCCCTGGCCGCCGTGCGCACCTCCCGCATCGAGCTCGGCCCCGGGGTGCTGATCCCCTCGTTGCGCCACCCCCTCGTCACCGCCGCCGCCGTTGCCACGCTCGTCGGCCTCGCCCCGGGCCGGGTCGTGCTCGGCATCGGCACCGGCTTCACGGGGCGGCGGGCCATGGGGCAGAAGCCCCTGCGCTGGGCGGACATGGGCGACGTCGTCGGCACGCTGCGCGCCCTGCTCCGCGGCGAGACGGTCGACGTGGAGGGCCAGCCCGTCCGCATGCTGCACTGGGAGGGCCAGGCCCCCGCTCGCCCCATCGAGGTACCCGTCATGCTCGGGGTGAACGGCCCCAAGGGCCAGGCCACGGCGGCGTCGCTCGGCTGTGGCGTGCTCATCTCCCGGCCCCGCCCCGGCGCCGGCTTCGACGACGTGCCCTCGGCGACGCTGTTGGCCTTCGGCACCGTGCTCGAACCGGGCGAGTCCCCCGGCGACCCCCGCGTCCTCGACGCCGCCGGCCCCGGCGCGGCCGTCGCCTACCACGCCTTCCTCGAGCAGGCCGACGCCCGCCTCGACACGCTGCCCAACTCCGGCCGCTTCCTCGAGCTCGCCCGAGCCCTGCCCGAACGCGAGCGCCACCTGCACCTCCACGAAGGCCACCTCACCCGCCTCAACGCCATCGACCGCCAGGTCCTCGTCGGCGAGGTGGTGGAGCGGGTCACGCTCACCGGCACGGCCGAGCAGGTCCGCGAGCGGGTCGACGCCCTCGCCGGGCAGGGCATCACCGAGATCGCCTTCCAGCCCATGGGCGACGACATCCCCCGCGAGCTGCGGGCCTTCGCCGCCGCAGCCAGGCTCCCCGCCGCGCGCTAGCGCAGCGCTCGCGCGGTACGTTCCCGCTCTCCGCCGCTCGGGCGGGTCGCTACGCTCCGCGCTTCCCGCTCTCCGCCGCTCGGGCGGGTCGCTACGCTCCGCGCTTCCCGCTCTCCGCCGCTCGGGCGGGTCGCTACGCTCCCGCAGATGGAGACACGCCGCATCGGCCAGCTCGAGGTGTCCGTCGTCGGGCTCGGCGGCAACAACTTCGGCATGGCCCTCGATGCCGCGGGCACCCGGCAGGTCCTCGACGCGGCCATCGACGCCGGCGTCACCTACGTCGACACGGCCGACCTCTACGGGGGAGGCGCCTCCGAGGAGCACCTCGGCGCCGCCCTCCAGGGCCGGCGGGACGCCGTGGTGCTGGCCACGAAGTTCGGCCATTCAGGCTCGACGCCGCCGGAGCGTCCCGGTGGCTCGCCAGCCTGGGTGCGCGAGGCCACCGAGGCCTCGCTGCGGCGCCTCGGGACCGACCACGTCGACCATCTCATGATCCACCAGCCCGACCCCTCCACCCCCATCGAGGAGACCCTCGGCGCCCTCGACGAGCTGGTGCGGGAGGGCAAGGCTCGGGAGATCGGCTGCTCCAACTTCTCCGCCGACCAGCTGCGCGAGGCCGACGCCGCCGCCCGGCGCGAGGGCACGGCCCGCTTCGCCAGCGTGCAGAACCACTACTCGCTGCTGACCAGGGCTGCGGAGACGGAGGGAGTGCTCGACGCCTGCGCCGAGCTCGACGTGGGCTTCGTACCCTTCTTCCCCCTCGAGTCGGGCCTGCTCACCGGCAAGTACCGCAAGGGCCAGGACCTGCCCGAGGGCTCCCGGCTGGCGAACTGGGGCCCCCGGGCCAGCCGTTTCATCAACGACGAGCGCCTCGAGGTCGTCGAGCGCCTCCGCGCCTACGCCGAGGGCAAGGGCCACCATCTGCTCGAGCTGTCCCTCGGCTGGCTGGTTTCCAACCCGACCGTGTCGAGCGTCATCGCCGGCGCCACCAAGACCGGCCAGGTGCACGACAACGCCGCCGCCGCCATGACGTGGCCGCTCAGCCCCGCCGAGCGGGCCGAGGTGGACGCGCTGCTCGCCGGGTAGGCAGGGGGATCCCGACCAAGGGGATCCCGACCAAGGGAAAGGGGACGTCGTGGTCAAGGCCGTCGTCTGGTTCAAGCGCAAGCCGGGGATGCCCGTCGCCGAGTTCCGGGAGCACTGGCGTACCAGGCACGCCGACAAGGTCCGCAAGCTGCCGGGGCTGCGGCGCTACGTGCAGAACCCGGCGCACGAGACGAGCTACCGCAAGGGCCGCGAGCCCTGGGCGGACGGCTTCGCCGAGACCTGGTTCGAGGCCACCGAGGCCATGCGCCAAGTGGCCAAGAGCCCCGAGTACGCCGACGTGCTCGCGGACGAGGCCAACTTCCTGGACGCCGCCTCGCGCACCGAGTTGCTCTGCGACGAGGTGGTCGTCAAGGACGAGCCGCTCGCGCCCGGAGCCCTCAAGTACGCCGTCTGGATCACCCGGGACCCCGCCCTGCACGACGTGGACGGCTTCCAGCGCTACTGGCGCGAGGTGCACGGCCCCTTGGGGGCGCGCAACCCCTTCATGAGGCGCTACGTGCAGAACCACGTGCGCCGCCGCTTCTACGACTTGGGCAGGGTGCCGCCCTTCGACGGGATCACCATGAGCTGGTCGAAGGACCTCGACGAGCTGCGGGCCTCGGGGCGCAGCGAGGAGCTGCGCCTCACCGTGGAGGACCAGCAGCACTTCATGGCCGACCCCGGCGGGGCCCACCCCTTCCTGGTCGTGGACGAGCTCGAGGTGGGCTTGGGCTAGCGCTGCCAGGCGAGGGCTAGTGGGCCAGCCTCGGGCGGGCCAGGGCGGTGATGTCCGCTGGATGGCCGTCGACGAAGACCTGCACGTCGCCGGCGCCCGAGGTGCGCCAGTGCCCGTCCGGCTCGCGGATGAGCGCCGTGCGCTCGGGGATGCCGGCGAGGGCCAGGCCCGCCGGGGCCAGCTCGATCGTCCGGCGGGACTTCTCCGCCGACCACTGGTCGTACAAGGGGATGAGCGTGAGCTCGGTGACGAGCCCGAGGCCGACCCCGAAGCCGCCGCCGCGCGGGTCGACCATGGCGTCGCACAGCACAGCCGCGCTGGTGCCGGCGGCGGCGAGCACTGCGCCGCCCTCGTGAGCGCCCACGATGGCGGCCAGCAGCGGGGTCCGTTTCAGCACCGACAGCAGGTGCATGGCCGAGCCCGACGCCACGTAGAGGAAGCGGGCGCCTCGCACGGTGGCGGCGTGGCCGTCGTCGAGAGCGCCGTGGCGGTCGAGGGCGGCGACCTCGATCACCTCAGCCCCGAGCGCAGCGAAGTAGCGGCGCGCCCGGGCCGTCGCTTCGGCCGGCTGCTCGTAGGCCGCGGCCGTGGGCAGCACCACCACCTCGGACCCGCCGCTCGCGGCCAGCAAGTCACGGTCGAAGTCGCAGCCCGGTTGCCAAGCGCCGCCGCCCACCAGGGCCAGGGGTCCGGCTCGCCCGTCGTGCTCGCTCACCGGCAGGACCGTAGCCACCCCGCCCGCGGGCCGGGTCGACCAGCCGCGACGCTTTGGTCGCCCGTGGTTACCGTTCAGTAGCCTTTCCGCGATGGCCGTACAACGTCTGGGCATCGTCGGGTCGGGGATCATGGGGTCGGGCATCGCCGAGGTGGCGGCCAAGGCCGGCGTCACCGTGGTGCTGCGGTCGCGCAAGCAGGAGACCGCCGACGCCATGGTCGCGGCGCTCAGCAAATCGCTCGCCAAGCAGGTGGAGCGCGGCAAGCTCGACGAGGCCGAGGCCACCGTGGTGACCGGTCGGGTCAGCGCCACGGCCGACCTCGAGGCGCTCGCCGACTGCGACCTCGTGCTCGAGTCGATCGTCGAAGACCTCGAGACCAAGAAGCAGCTCTTCGTCGAGCTCGACCGCATCGTCAAGGACGGCGCCATCCTGGCCACCAACACGTCGACCCTGCCCGTGGTCGAGATGGCCGTCGAGACGAGCCGCCCCGACCGGGTGTGCGGCATCCACTTCTTCAACCCCGCGCCGGCCATGAGCCTGGTCGAGATCGTGCGCACGCTCGTGTCGAGCGATGAGACCGTCGCCGAGGCCCGGGCCTTCGCCGAGGCCTGCGTCAAGGAGCCGGTGGTCGTCGAGGACCGAGCCGGCTTCATCGTCAACGCCCTGCTGTTCCCCTACCTCAACAACGCCGTGCGCATGCTCGAGAACCGCACCGCCAGCCGCGACGACATCGACGCCGCCATGAAGGGCGGATGCAACTTCCCGATGGGCCCGCTGGCGCTGCTCGACCTGGTCGGGCTCGACACGTCGGTGTCGATCCTCGACGCCCTGTACGCCGAGTTCCGTGACCCCAACTACGCCGCCGTGCCCCTGCTGCGCCGCATGGTCGTGGCCGGGCA
>WHTX01000434.1 GCA_009377505.1 Acidimicrobiia bacterium | reverse complement strand
CGGTGGTGGTCGGCGGCGTCGCCGCCGGCATGTCGCCCACGGCGGACGCTTCGGCTGCCGTGCGCGCCCCGCCGAGGACGCCGCCGCCGACGCCCATGCCCTCGAAGCCGTAGGGCCCGACGCGCTCGAGCGCCGCCTGCTTCACCCAGCCGAGCAGGTCGTCGCAGGCGTCGAAGGAGACGAGGCGGTAGCCCTCGAGGGCCCTTCGCTCGCCGCTCGCGCCGTCCCCGACGCTGCCCCCGCCCAGGCAGGCCGTGGCCGCAAGGGTGGTGGCCACGGCGGCCGCCGCCAGCACGGTCCGTCGTCTGCGCATCTGCTCACGCTCCGTCCGCGTCCCCGCCCGGCGCAGGGCCCTTCGCATGCGTGCCCTTGAGACGCTAGGGGCGGTGGCGCCGGTTCCCGCGCCGTCGCGACCCGACGCGCTCGCCCTGCGCGGGCCGGCCCGGCGGCGGAGGCGGAACTCCCGACATACGTTGTAAGTTCCGCTGTAGGGTGGCCTCAGGCGCCGGGAGCTCCGGGCGGAGGCGTCGGGCCCACCTGGGATCGACCTCGACATCGCCCCGAGCCAGCTGCCCGGTCGCGAGCGAGGAGAGCTCCATGACCGTGACGAACGGGACCAGCATCAGCAGCGACATCCTGCGGCCGCACCGCACGCCGTCGAGCTTCACGTCGCCGCGGGGGATCAACACGGCGCTGGTGCCCTGGCGGCTCTGGGAGAAGTCCAAGAAGCTGTTCTGGGACCCCGCCGACATCGACTACGCCGCCGACGCCGAGCAGTGGGCGGCCATGGACGACGAGCAGCGCCTCGCCGTCTACAACGTGGCCAACGGCTTCATGGTCGGCGAGGAGGCGGTCACGCTCGACATCCTGCCCCTCAGCCTGGCCATGGCCGACGAAGGCCGCCTCGAGGAGGTCATCTTCCTGACCTCGTTCGCCCTCGAGGAGGCCAAGCACACCGACTTCTTCCGCCGCTGGTTCTCCGCCGTGGGCGCGGACATGGCCGCGTTGGGGCAGATGGCCATGGAGTCCGCCGCGTCGCGGGGCATCGTCTTCGACCCGGGGCGCACGGTGGGCATGTGGGAGAGCGAGCTGCCCCAGACCATGCGCCGCCTGCTCGTGGACCGCTCGCCCCACGCCGTGCTCGACGCGGCCGTCACCTACAACCAGTTCGTGGAGGGCTGCCTCGCCATCTCCGGTTACGGGCTGTGGGCCAGCCTGTTCGAGTCGCTCGGCGCCCTGCCCGCCATGCAGGAGGGCATCCGCCACATCCGCTCCGACGAGTCCCGCCACATCACCTACGGCACCTACCTGTGCCAGCGGGTGCTGGCCGCCAACCCCCACCTCCTCGGCTTCGCCCGCGACCGCATGTACGAGCTGCGGGACCTCTGGTTCTCGGTGAACCCCGTGGACCAGGACAGCGAGCAGCTCCAGGCCGTGCTCGGCCGCCAGTTCCGCGGCCTCGTCGAGGACCAGATCACCCGGCGCATCGCCGTCATGGAACGAGCCGCGCAGATGGACGAGGCTGAGCTCGTGGCCTCCTCGGCCGCCGAGGACGCCGAACGTGAGCTGATCGGCGCGGACTGAGCCGCCGCCCGGGCCCGCCCGGCGGTCAGGCCCAGCCCTTGCTGAGGGGCACCCAGTGGTAGGTCATGAAGTCTCGGGAGGCGAAGCGCCACCGGCCATCCACACGTCGGTACGTGTCGGCGTAGTGGCCGGCAACCGTGTAGGCCTCGCCCTTGTTGACCATGCGGATCTCGACGCCGCAGCGGCCGGTGGCCGCGTCGCCGTCGACCTCGATGACGTGGTTCTGGATGAACGGCTTGGGCGTGGTGCCTGCCGCGGCGCCGGTGTACATCTGCCGTAGGCCCTCGACCCCCTGGTAGCGGCGGTCGCGCATCTGGAAGCTGCCGTCTTCGCAGAACAGCTCGACGATGGCCCCGGCGTCCCCCTCGGCCACGGCGAAGCAGTACCGGGCCGTCAGCTCGCGGATCTCGTCCTTGTCGGCGAGCACCTGCCACCGCTCTTCGATCGTCCCCACCGCGACCCCCTTCGCGCTCGGCCGCCGCCGGCCAACGTACACGCGGGCCGATACGCCCGGCGCGGCGTCCCTGGTGGTGTGGCTGGGCGGCGGCTACTGCGCCGGTGGTACGCGGCCACGGGGGGCGCCTCCTAACGTATTGCCGTGCCCGAGGGTCGAGACCCCTGGCGGCCCGCGGCCTGGCTCGTCGACGTCCTCGTCGCCGCTGTCGTGGCCGTGCCGACGACGATGGACGCGTGGTGGAACCAGGCAGGAACCCGGCAGGCCGACGCCCTCACCTTCCTCGTCGCCGCCGTCTCGATCGCCGCGTTGCTCGCCCGGCGCCGCCGACCGCTCGCCGTCGCCCTCGTGTGCGGGGCGGGGCTGTCGGTGTGGTTCGCCGTCGGCCACCACGGCGAGCTGCTGAACCTGCCGACGATGGTGGCGCTGTACACGGTCGCCGTGCAGGGCACGCGGCGGCGCAGCGTGATCGTGGGAGCGATCGCCTCGATCTGGTCAGCGGGCCTGGCCGTGGTGTTCGCCGACCCCGTGGGCAGCCCCATGCTCGAGCTCATCTGGCCGCTCATCCCCGTGCTCCTGGGAGAGGTGGTGCGCGCCCGTCAGGAGCTCCTGGCGGAGTACGGGCAGCGCGCCGCCCGCGCCGAGGCCGACCGTGAGGCCGAGGCCCAACGCCGGGTGCAGGAGGAGCGGCTGCGCATCGCCCGGGAGTTCCACGACATCGTCGCTCACACCATGGTGGCGGTGAACCTGCACATGAGCGTGGCGGTGAAGGCGTTCGGCTCGCGGCCCGAGGTGGCCGAGCAGGCACTGGTGCAGGCTCGAGCCTCGAGTCGTGAGGCCCTGGCCGAGCTGCGAGCCACCGTCGGCCTGTTGCGTGACGAGCACGGGCCGACCAGTTCGGCCCCGGCGCCGACGCTCGACCAGCTCGGGGAGCTGGTCGAGGGGGCACGGGCCGGTGGCCTCGAGGTGGCGGCCGAGGTCGTCGAGGGCTCGGGGGAGCTGCCGGGCGTGGTGGGCCTGGCGGCGTACCGCATCGTGCAGGAGGCCCTCACCAACGTCGTCAGCCACGCCCGGGCGCGCCGGGTGGCTGTGCGCGTGGCCAGCGACGGCGAACGCCTCGTCGTCGAGGTGGTCGACGACGGGGTGGGTCCAGCCCGGCTGACCGGCGGGGGCGACAGGTCGGTGGCCGACCGCTCGGGCCTGGGGCTCGTGGGCATGGCCGAGCGGGTGGCCGCGCTCGGGGGCACGCTCGAGCACGGTCCCGGCGCCCTCGGCGGCTTCCGGGTACGGGCGTCCCTCCCGCTGGGCGGGCCGGAGGGGTGAGCGTCCGGGTGGTGTTGGTCGACGACCAGGCGGTGGTGCGCGCCGGGTTCCGGGCGCTGCTGGAGCTGACCGACGACCTCGTCGTGGTGGGCGAGGCCGCCGACGGCAGGCGGGCGGTCGAGCTGGCCCGGGCGGCCAGGCCCGACGTCGTCCTTATGGACGTTCGTATGCCCGTGAT
>WHTX01000055.1 GCA_009377505.1 Acidimicrobiia bacterium | reverse complement strand
CGGCCGCCGCGCCCGTGGGCCCCTCCCGGTCCCCGCCCTGGTCGGGCGGGCCGCTGCCCGCGGCCGCCGCGGACGACCGGGCGGCGGCCGGCCGGGAGGACGACGACCGCCCACCATCTCTCGTGGTCGCGCCGCCACGGCGACCGCCGCCACCGGCGCCGCGGTCTCCGCCACGCTCGCCCTCGTCGCGTTTGCGGCCCCGTCGCCGGTCCCGCCGCTCCGCCTTGGGGCGGGGATGGCTGGGCTTGACACGCGCCCGCACCCGGGCGTCGCCTTTCATGCGACCGAGCAGTCCTCGCCTCGGCTCCTCGAGGACCTCGAACTCCGCCTGCGCCTCGTCGACGCCGAGGTAGTCGAGCGCTCGGTCCTTGGCTTCTTCGACTGACTTGGCCGTGACCTCGACCCACTCCACGTGTTCAGCTCCTGGGTTTCTTCTGAGGGTCGTCCGGGCCCGGTTTGCCCGGGGACCCGTTGTCGTCCGGGTCCGAGCCGAAGGCGACCCTGCGACGCTTCGAGGTGCCCGACCCGTTCCCTGAGGCACCGGACGACGTTCCCTTGGTCGGCCCGGTACCGCCCCGGCGTCCGGGAGCCGGACGGTTCCCTGCTGGCCGGTCCACCTGTCGGGGGCGCTTCGGTTCAGTCACCCGGCCCGAGGTCCTGGGCTTGGCCGGCCCCTTGGCCGGCGCGCCCTTGGCCCCGCCGGACTTCGTGACCGCGCCCTTGGCACCGGAGCCCTTGGTGGGGCCCGATGAGCCCGACGAGGGCTTCGGCTTCTTTTCCTTCTCCTCCGCCGTGGTGGTGATGGTGCCGTCCTCGGGCGCCTGGCCGCGGCGCATGCCATAGAGGTGCCGGGAGATGTACCACTGCTGGCCCACCTGCCACAGGTTCGACGTCACGAAGTAGAGGCCGAGGGCAGCGGGGAAGCTGAAGGAGAAGAAAGCGAACATGATGGGCATGAGGCGCATCAGGTTCTTCTGCATCGGGTTGGCCATCGCTGCCGGGTTGCGCCCGGCGACCTGTCGCTGCTGGATGTAGCTGGTGGCGGTCACGACGGCGATGATGACGAGGTAGGGGAGCGCCTCGACGAGGCTCTCCCGGAGCGTGTCGGCGGCGCTGCGGGCCAGGTCGACCCCGAGGAACAGCATCTGGTCGACCTTGGACAAGGACTCGTGCAGCGCGGTGTCGTCGGCCACGTAGCGCGGGTCGAACGTGGCGCTTCCCGCCGGTTTGTTCGTCAGGCCGCGTATGACCTGGTAGAGGATGAAGAACACCGGGAGCTGGATAATGAGCGGCAGGCAGCTGCCCATCGGGTTGATGTTGTTCTCCCGGTAGAACTTCAGCATCTCCTCGTTGAGGCGCTGCCTGTCCCCCTTGTGCTCCTGCTGGAGGCGCTTGATCTCCGGCTGGAACGCCTGCATGGCCATCATCGAGCGTGTGCCCTTGATAGTGAGGGGCGTCACCAGCAGCCGTACCGCCAACGTCAACAGGACGATGGAGAACCCGTAAGAGTGGGTCAGGTCGTAGAACCAGGCCAGGACGGTCGCCAGGCCCTCGTAGAAGGTATCTAGCACGACGGGCTCTTTCTGGGGACGGGATCGGGGCCGTGCGCGCCCCACGGGTGGCAGCGGCCGAGGCGCCGCAGGGCGAGGCGGGCCCCCCGCCACGCCCCGTGCACCTCGAGCGCCTCGAGGGCGTAGTGGGAACAGGAGGGGACGAAGCGGCAGGGGGACGGCCGCCAGCTGAACAGCGCCTGGTACCCCTCCACGGCTCGGATCAGCAGACGGGTCGGCAGGGTCGGCCGCTGGGGCACCACGCCCACGCTCACCTCGGCCTCACGGCACGGGCCAGCGCGCCCTCCACCCAGCGGCAAAGCTCGGGGTACGGGGCCTCGGCCGCCGCCGCGTCGGCGCCGAAGAGCAGCGCGGAGCCCCCCGGCAACGGCCCGTCCTCCCGTCGGTCGAGCTCGCTCACCACGGCGCGGAGCCGGCGACGTGCCCGGTTGCGCGTCACGGCGCCGCCCGTGCGCCGAGAGAGGGCATAGGCGACGAGGACCTGGCCCTGGTCGGGGCTGGCGTCGGGGATCACCCGCACGCGCACCGGCCCGCACCGGCCAGAACGTGCGCGGCGGAAGTCGTCGAAGAGGGCACGGCGGCGGACGGGCTGGATCACGCGGAGAGCCGGTACCGGCCCTTCTGGCGTCGCGCTCGCACGACCGCTCGGCCGGCCTTCGTCGCCATGCGGTGGCGGAAGCCGTGCCGACGCGAGCGGCGACGGTTGCTGGGCTGGTAGGTCCTCTTCATGGATCCCTCGTCCTCTCCCGGGCCCGGGCCCGGACCTCGCACCAGCCGCACGCTCCGGTGCCGGGGGGGAGCGACCGAGCGGTAGAGCCCGAGTGCCGGACCTCGGGGCGACGGTGCCGATGACGCCCGCTCGACGCTCGTGAGCCCGTGCGAGCGGGCACGGAACAAGCGCGGGCCGGCCCGCGCACGGGCATATGTTAGATGCCCCGGCGAAGGCAGGGCAACCGCCCCGCTCGACCAGCCCTGATCTTTCATCAGGCTTGCGGCCAGGCCCCTGACCAGGACGCCAGCTGTTCGAGCGAGCTCGAATGAAGGATCGGGGCCAGCGGAGGGATCCCAAGTGGGCCAACAACAGCCACACAGTTGGGCCCGGCAGGGCGCACCGGTGGCATGATGATCGACCCGTCCGTCGGTGGAGGCAACTGCAGGATGTCCGCTTGGTCAGACCTCATGCACGGGCACCACCGTGGTGCTAGTTTCAGGCCGTTGCCCGCAACGAGGTGGCTCGGCGGACCGAGCGCGGTGGCAACGTCGCTCCTCGCCGCCAGCGGCGACAACAAAGCTCCCGACGTGCCAGCTCATGGCGCTCTTTCGCGTTTTCCACAGATGTGGATGGCACTGTGGAATCTCTCGCCAAGGGCACCTTCGTGAACAGCGGGGCCGGCGACCTGTGGTCGGACTGCGTGAGCAAGGTGCGTGGCCAGGTTTCCGAGGCCGTGCTCAGGATGATCTTCGACCAGGTGGACCCCGTCGACTACGACGGCGACATCCTCCTGCTCGGCGTGCCGAACACCCTGCTCAAGGATCGCGTGGAGCGGCGCTACCGGCCCCTCATCGACGACGCCCTGCGGGAGCTCGGCTGCCCGGGCGTCCAGGTCATCGTCCAGGTCAAGCTGGCCGGGCCGCGGCACGAGGACGGGGAGCTCGTGCCCCCTCCCCCCCGCGGCGAGGGCCCCCGCCCGTCGCGACCTCACGAGGACGGGGAACGACCCGCGTCGCGGGGCAAGTCCAACGGCTCGCCGCTCAGTGGCGGCGCCCCCGTCGGCGGGAACATGCGCTACACGTTCGACGCCTTCGTCACCGGCGCCTCGAACCGCTTCGCCCACGCCGCGGCGCTGTCGGTCGCCGAGACCCCGGCCCGCTCCTACAACCCGCTGTTCATCTACGGCGACGCCGGGCTGGGCAAGACCCACCTACTGCAGGCGATCTCCCACTACGTGGCCGAGAACTACCCGAGCTTCAAGGTCCGCTACGTCTCCACCGAGACCTTCCTCAACGAGTTCGTCGACGCCATCCGCCAGAACACGACCCAGGACTTCAAGCGGCGCTACCGGGAGATCGACGTCCTGCTCGTGGACGACATCCAGTTCATGGGGGGCAAGGAAGGCCTGCAGGAGGAGTTCTTCCACACCTTCAACCACCTCCATGGCTCGAGCCGCCAGATCGTGCTTTCGTCCGACCGGCCGCCGGACTCCATCCCGACCCTCGAGGACCGGCTCCGCAGTCGTTTCAAGATGGGCCTGATCACCGACATCCAGCCCCCCGACCTCGAGACCCGCCTCGCCATCCTGCGCAAGAAGGCGGAGGGGGCCACGGTGCCCATCCCCGACGACGTGATGGACTTCATCGCATCGAACATCACGAACAACATCCGAGAGCTCGAAGGCGCGCTGACCCGGGTGGTCGCCTTCTCGAGCCTCAACCGTGAGGTGCTGTCGCGCGAGCTCGCCGAGCAGGTCCTCGCCGACACCCTCAGGGAGAGCCGCCCCCGGCCCATCACGCCCAAGCTGATCCTCGACACCACCTGCGAGCGCTTCACCTTCTCCGTCGAGGACCTCATCGGGAAGAGCCGCCGACGGCCCCTCGTCCAAGCCCGCCAGGTGGCCATGTACGTGATGCGCGAGCTCACCGACCTGTCCTACCCGGCGATCGCCCGGGAGTTCGGCGGGCGGGACCACACGACCGTGATCCACGCCGTCGAGAAGATCGGCACGCTCATGAAGGAGCGGCGCCAGATCTACGACCAGGTCACGGCCATGATCGCCGAGATCAAGAGCGGGGGCCCGACGTGACTGTGCACGAGCTGTCCAAAACGCCGCCCCGGGCTGTGGACACAGCGGCACGGCGCGGTGGACACCGCGGCGCCCGTGCACAGGCGGCGGCGGGGGCGCCGCGGCGCCGGTGGACGACGGTGGACAACGCCAGGACGATGCCAGGCCCGCCACCTGGGGCGGGGCGCCCTCGTCCACAATCCACAGCACCATCTATGACTACCTGTCCGTATCATCCTGCTGAGAAGGAAGAACCCCACCGTGAAGTTCCGCTGTGAGCGTGACGTCCTCGTCGAAGCGCTGGGCACCGTCGGCCGGGCCACAAGCGGTCGCAGCGGTGCCTTGCCCGTGCTGGCCGGCGTCCAGATCGAGTTGGCAGGGAGCACCCTCCGCCTGCTCGGCACCGACCTCGAGCTGACGATCGTGCAGCTGGTGGAGGTGGCCGGGGAGGCCGACGGGGTCGCGGTGCTGCCCGCCCGGCTGGCCACCGACGTCGTGCGCGCCCTCGAGCCCGGCGCCGTCACGGTGTCCGTTGCCGACGACGCCGCCGAGATCTCCGCCGGCCGCTCGCAGTTCTCCCTGCGCACGATCCCTGCCGCCGACTTCCCCCGCCCGAGCGAGCCGACCGGCGAGGCCGTCGTGCTCCCGGCGAAGGAGCTGGCCCAGGCGTTGCGCCAGGTCGTGCCCGCCGCCTCCTCCGACGACTCCCGCCCGGTGCTGACGGGCGTCCTGCTCGCCGCCGAGGGCAGCGGGGTGCGCCTCGTGGCCACGGACTCCTACCGCCTCGCCGTGCGGGACCTGCCGGGCACGAACGTGCTCTCCGAGGGCCAGCAGGTGCTGTTGCCCTCCCGGGCGCTCGCCGAGCTCACCCGGTTGCTGGCCGGCGCGGACGAGCTCACCCTGCGCCTCGGCGAACGGGACGCCTCCTTCGAGGTCGGCAAGTCCCGCCTGACCACCCGGGTCATCGAGGGCGACTTCCCGAACTATCGCAGCCTCATCCCGAGCTCCCACCCCAACCGGCTGAGCGTCGGGCGCGGCGAGTTCCTCGACGCCGTGCGCCGTGTCCGCCTGCTGGCGCGCGAGTCGACTCCGGTCCGCTTGGAGATGAGGGCCGACGGGCTCGACCTGCGAGCCATCACCCAGGACATCGGCCAGGCCCACGAGACGCTCGACGCCCGCTACGAGGGAGAGGACCTGACCGTGGCGTTCAACCCCGAGTACCTGCTCGACGGGCTCGAGGTCACCCCGGCGGACGAGGTCACCCTCGACACCCTCGACGCCCGCAACCCCGCCGTGCTGCGGGGGAGCAGCGACGACTTCCTGTACCTGCTCATGCCCGTCCGGGTGTCCTGAGCAGCCCACCGGACGGTGCGCGTCGACAGGCTGCAGCTCCTCGACTTCCGCAACTACGTCGAGGCCGACGTCGCCCTCGCCCCGGGGCTGACGGCCATCGTCGGGGCGAACGGGCAGGGCAAGACCAACCTGCTCGAAGCCATGGGCTGGTTGGCCACCCTGAGCTCGTTCCGGGGGGCCACGGCCGAGGTGCTGGTGCGCACGGGCGCGTCTCGGGCGATCCTGCGAGCCGAAGGAGACGGCAACGGCCGTGGCCTACTGCTCGAGGCCGAGCTGCCGGCCGCGGGGCGGCCGAGGGTGCAGCTCAACCGCCAGCGGCTGTCACGAGCCCGGGACCTCCTCGGCGTGGCGCGGACCAGCGTGTTCACCCCCGATGACCTGGCGCTCGTCAAGGAGGGCCCGTCCCGGCGCCGCGACTTCCTCGACCGGGTGATCGTCGCCCTCGACCCCCGGCGCGACGTGCTCGTGCGCGAGGTGGAGCGCGTCCTGCGCCAGCGCAACGCCCTGCTGCGCCAGTGCGGTGGCCGGCTGGGGGCAGAGGCGGAGGTGACCCTCGACGTGTGGGACGCCAAGTTGGCCGAGACCGGCCAGGCCTTGGCCGAGGCGCGCCTAGAGCTCGTGGCCGAGCTGGCCCCGGTGGCCGACGCCCGCTACCAGGCTCTGGCCGGCGGCCCCACCCCGGTGCGCCTCGAGTACCTCGGCGCCTGGCTCGCCGACGGGCTCGCCGGCGCCCTCGGGCGCGGGCGCCAGGCCGATGTCGCCCGGGGGGTCAGCCTGGTCGGCCCCCACCGCGACGACCTCGGCATCAGCCTCGGTGACCGCCCGGCGCGCAGCCACGGCTCCCAGGGCGAACAGCGCAGCCTCGCCCTCGCCCTCGAGCTCGGCGCCCACCAGCTGGTCACCGACCGAATGGGGGCCACTGCTGCTCCTCGACGACGTGTTCTCCGAGCTCGACCCCCGCCGCCGTGCCGCCCTCCTCGAACTGCTGCCCGGCAGCCAGGCGCTGCTCACCTCGGCCGACCGGTTGCCCGAGGGAAGCCGGCCAGATCTCGTCTACCGAGTCTCGGCCGGGCGGATCGAGCCGGCCACGGCCCAGGCGGTCCGATGACCGCCCCCAGCGGCGGGGGCCCCGGCCGGGGGGACGGCCGAGGCGCCGAGAGCGGTCGGGACGTGCCGCGTCGGCTGGGGGAGAACCTGGACCGGGCGTTGAGGGACCTGTCCGGAGGGCGCCGGCGGGGCGCGGCTGAGCCCCTGGCCGGGGCGAGGGACATCTTCTCCCGCTGGGAGGAGCTCGTCGGGCCCGCCGTGGCCGCCAACGCCCGACCGCTACGGCTCCAGGACGATCGCCTGGTGCTCGTCGTCGAGGACCCCATGTGGGGAGCGGAGCTGCGTTGGCTCGAGGCTGACCTGTGCCGCCGCATCGCTGAGTCCGGCGGCCCTCAGCTCTCGGGCATCGAGGTCCGCGTGCGCGCCTGAGGCTCCGCGGCGGCGCACGACCGGCGTCGCCCTGGAGGGAACCTCAGCCTGGCCTGGGCGGCTTGGTAGGATTGGCAGGCGGTTGCGAGCGGCGCCGGTGGGCGCCCCCGGGCACGTCCCTTTGCTGCTCGGAGCCTGACCCAGACGGGCCTCGGGCGTCAGCGCGCCCCTTCGGCCCACAGCGAAAGGCTGCCGTTGTCATACGACGCCAAGGACATCCAGGTACTCGAAGGGCTCGAAGCGGTCCGCAAGCGGCCCGGCATGTACATCGGGTCGACCGGGCCGACTGGGCTGCACCACCTGGTGTACGAGGTGGTCGACAACTCCGTCGACGAGGCCATGGCCGGCTACGGCACGCGCATCGAGGTCACCCTGCTCGCCGACGGCGGGTGCGAGGTGGTCGACGACGGGCGCGGGATCCCCACCGGCCAGGCCGTCAGCCACCCCGACCTCAGCGCCGCCGAGGTCGTGCTCACGGTGCTCCACGCCGGGGGGAAGTTCGGGGGCGGGGGCTACAAGGTCTCGGGCGGCCTGCACGGCGTGGGCGTCTCGGTCGTCAACGCGCTCTCGCGCCGCCTGGAGGTGGAGATCGACCGCGAGGGCAAGCGCCACGCCATGTCCTTCGTGGACGGCGGGCGGCCCGACGAGCGGCTGCAGGTCGCTGGGGAGGCGCCGGGAGGGCGCACGGGCACGACCGTGCGCTTCTGGCCCGACCCCGCCATCTTCGACGAGACCTCCTTCAGCGCGCGCACCCTGCTCGAACGGCTGCAGATGATGGCGTACCTGAACCGCGGCCTCGAGATCATCTTCCGCGACCGACGCGAGGGCAGCGAACACCCCGAAGTGGACTTCCGCTACGCCGGGGGCATCATCGACTTCGTTCGCAACCTCAACGCCTCCAAGGACTCCCTCTTCGAGGAAGTCGGCTACTACGAAGTGGCTGAGGAGGGTAGCGAGGTCGAGCTCGCGTTCCAGTGGAACAGCGGCTACCAGACCGACGGTATCCATTCTTTCGCCAACGGCATCAACACCATCGAAGGCGGCATGCACGAGGAGGGCTTCCGCAAGGCCCTCACGAACGTGGTCAACCGTTACGCCAGGGAGAAGGGGTTCCTCAAGGAGAAAGACGACAACCTCCAAGGGGAGGACATCCGCGAGGGCCTCGTCGCCATCGTCTCCGTCAGGCTGCAGGATCCCCAGTTCGAGGGCCAGACGAAGGGTAAGCTCGGAAACGTCTCGATGCGCTCGCTCGTCGAGCGGTCCACCAACGACCGGCTTGCCCGCTGGCTCGAAGAGCACCCGCGTGAGGGCAAGCGCCTCGTCGACAAGGCGCTACTGGCTGCCCGGGCGCGGATCGCCGCCCGCTCCGCTCGCGAGGCGACCAGGCGCAAGTCGGCGCTCGACGGCGGCGGGCTGCCAGGCAAGCTCGCCGACTGCTCCTCGCGCAACCCCGAGGAATGCGAGCTCTACATCGTCGAGGGCCAGTCGGCGGGCGGGTCGGCCAAGGAGGCCCGCGACCCCAGGGTGATGGCCATCCTCCCTATCCGCGGCAAGATCCTGAACGTCGAGCGCGCCCGCATCGACCGGATGCTCAAGAACACCGAGATCCAGTCCCTGATCACCGCCATCGGCGGCGGGCTCGGTGACGAGTTCGATGTCGCGAAGGTCCGCTACCACAAGATCGTCCTGCTCTGTGACGCTGATGTCGACGGCAGCCACATCCGCACGCTGTTGTTGACTTTCTTCTTCCGCCAGATGCGCCCCATGGTCGAGCACGGCTACGTCTACATCGCCCAGCCGCCGTTGTACTCGACGCAAGTCGGCAAGGAGAAGGTGTACCTGAAGGACGACCTCGCCAAGGACCTCTTCATCGCCGAGCACCCGAACCACAAGAACGACTTCCCGCGACTCAAGGGCCTCGGCGAGATGGACGCCAGCGAGCTGTGGGAGACGACCATGGACCCCGAGCGGCGCCGCTTCCTCCAGGTGACCGTCGAGGAAGCGGCCATCGCCGACCAGATCTTCTCCATCCTCATGGGCGACGACGTGGAGAAGCGCAAGGAGTTCATCCAGACGAACTCGAAGGACGCGTTCATCGATGTCTGACATCGACCGACCAGGACATGACGACGACGCCCAGCAGGGGCCGGGCGAGGACCAGCCCGGGGACGGCGCCGCCGCCATCGACGCCGCGAGCGGGAACGGCGCCGTCTCGAGCGACGCCGTGCCGGGCGACGCCGACGATGAGCTCGGGCCCGCGCCGCCCGCGCCGGCGACGGGCGGCGCGGGCGGAGACGGCGACGGCGTGGTCCCGCCGGAGAGCCCCGGTGCCGGTGGTGACCCGGGTGACGAGGATCCCGAGATCGCAGTGCAGCCCATCGAGATCCAGACCGAGATGGAGCAGTCGTTCCTCAACTACGCCATGTCGGTCATCGTGGCCCGGGCCCTGCCTGACGCCCGGGACGGGTTGAAACCGGTCCACCGGCGGATCTTGTGGTCGATGTACGAGCAGGGCATCCGGCCCGACCGCTCGCACCTCAAGTGCGCCACCGTCGTCGGCGACGTGATCGGCAAGTACCACCCCCACGGCGACCAGTCGATCTACGACGCCCTCGTGCGCATGGGCCAGAGCTTCTCGTTGCGCGAGCCGCTCATCGACCCCCACGGCAACTTCGGCTCTCCCGCCGACCCGCCCGCCGCCTACCGCTACACCGAGTGCAGGCTCTCGCCCATCGCCATGCGTCTCCTCGACGGCATCGACGAGGAGACCGTCGAGCTCGTCACCAACTTCGACGGCCGCCACCAGGAGCCCACGGTGCTGCCGGCCCGGTTCCCGAACCTCCTCGTCAACGGCAGCCAGGGCATCGCCGTCGGCATGGCGACGAACATCCCGCCGCACAACCTCAACGAGGTCGTCGACGCCACCGTCCACCTCATCGACAACCCCGACGCCACCGTCGAGGACCTGATGCGCTTCGTGCGGGGCCCGGACTTCCCCACTGGTGGGTCGATCATGGGCCGCCAGGGCGTCTTCGACGCTTACCGCACCGGCCGGGGCTCGATCCGCCTGCGCGGCGAGGCCGAGATCGTTGAGGGCCGCAACAGCGACCAGATCGTCGTGACCGAGATCCCCTACCAGACGTCGGTGGAGCAGATCGCCGACAAGGCGGCTGACCTCGTCGAACGGCGCGAACTCGACGGCATCCGCGACATCCGCAACGAGTCGGCGAAGGGCAGGACCCGGCTCGTCTTCGACCTCAAGCGCGACGCCCCTGGCCTCGTGGTGCTCAACAACCTCTACAAGCACACGCCCCTGCAGATCAACTACGCCGTGAACACGGTGGCCCTCGTCGACGGAGTGCCCCGCACGCTGAACCTGCGCGACGCCCTCCGTCACTACATCGCCCACCAGGTCGACGTCATCCGGCGGCGCAGCGAGTACCGCCTGGCCAAGGACAAGGCACGAGCCCACCTGGTGGAGGGCCTGCTCCGGGCCATCGACATGATCGACCCGATCATCGCCATGATCAGGGCGTCGGAGGACCGCCCCACGGCCGCCGTGTCCCTGCAGGCCGAGCCCTTCTCCTTCTCCGAGCGCCAGGCCGAGTTCATCCTCGAGATGACCCTCGGCCGGCTGACCCGGCTGGGCCGGGCCAACCTCCAGGAGGAGATGGCCAAGCTGCGCGAGTCGATCGCCGAGCTCGAGTCGATCCTCGCCGACGAGGTCAAGCTGCGCCAGGTGATCAAGGACGAGCTCGCCGACGTGCGGGAGACCTTCGGCAGCTCGCGCAAGACCCAGCTCCGCCACGACCTCGGCGAGCTCGACGTCGAGGACCTCATCGACGACGAGGAGCTCGTGTCACGCTCTCCGCCCGGGGCTACGTCAAGGCGGTGCCCGCCGCGCAGTTCCGCACCCAGGGCCGGGGCGGCCGCGGGGTGGCGGGGGCGAAGCTGCGCGACGAGGACTACGTGCTGCACGTGCTGCACACGTCTGCCCACGCTTACCTGCTGTTCTTCACCAACCTGGGGCGAACGTACCGCCTCAAGGCCCACGGCATCCCCGTACGGGAGCGCACCGCGCAGGGTATGGCCATCGTGAACCTGCTGCAGCTCCAGCCCGGTGAGACTGTCCAGGCCATCATCGACACCCGCGACTACGAGACCCACAAGTACCTCTTCTTCGCCACTCGGCTCGGCCAGGTGAAGAAGACCCGGTTCAGCGACTACGACAAGTCGCTCCAGGCCGGGTTCATCGCCCTTCGCCTCCGGGAGGACGACGAGCTCGTACGGGTCATCCCCACGAGCGGCAACGACGAGATCATCATGGTTTCTCGCTCGGGCCAGGGGATCCGCTTCAACGGGCAGGACGTGCGCCCGATGGGGCGCGACGCCGCCGGCGTGCGGGGCATGGCGCTGCGCCATGGCGACGTGGTCGTCTCCTGCGACGTGGTGCGCGAGGGCGCCGACCTGCTGGTCGTGACCACGACCGGCTATGGCAAGCGCACGGCCACCGACGAGTTCCGGCGCATCGGCCGGGGCGGGCAGGGCGTGCGGGCCATCCGCCTCAGCGCCGGGCGCGGCGGTGTCGTCTCCGCCCTGATGGTGGCCGAGGACGACGAGGTCTTCGTGGTCAACTCGGGCGGGGTGATGATCCGCACCACCGTCCGGTCCATCTCTCGCCAGGGCCGCGACGCCACCGGCGTCCGGGTCATGAACGTGAACGGCGACGAGACGGTGGCGTCGGTCGCCCAGGTGGTGGGCGTGGACGAGGAGGGCGACGACGATGCCCCTGAGGGCGAGGCCGCCGACGCCCAGAGCGAGGTGCCCGCCGAGTAGGGAGGGCGATCAGCTGAGCCCGGCCGCGAGCAAGCCCGCTTCGGCGCTGGCCTCGACGTTGCTGGCGTCGTCCTCTACGTCCTCGGGGACATCGCCCATGTTGCCGTCGATGTAGCGGCGGTAGACGCCCTGGCCGATGGCGGCGGAGCGCCAGGCGTGGAAGGCCATCCAGTAGTCGAGCGCCCCGACGTCGCGCCCGGAGCGCTCGGCGTAGCGGGCGGCGACCTCGACCTTGGTGGGGAACCCGCCGATGTACGTGGGCGGCTCGGTCCTCGACCGGAGGGGCTCGCCGGGCTCCACCCAGAAGCGGAGCAGGTAGGACACGTCGGACAGCGGGTCACCGAGAGTGCAGAGTTCCCAGTCGAGCACCGCCCGGACCTCGCCGTCAGGGGCGTGGAGCACGTTGCCCAAGCGGAAGTCACCGTGCGCGATGCGGGCGGGCACGTCGGGGGGCTTGTTGGCCACGAGCCAGGTGTGCAGCCGCCCCATGGCGGGCAGGTCGCGCGTCCTGCTCGCCTCGTACTGGCCGTGCCAGCGCTTGAGCTGGCGGTCGAGGTAGCCGCTCTGGCGGGCCAGCGTGCCCAGGCCGACCTCGTCGGGCTCGACGGCGTGCAGGGCGACGAGGGCGTCGACGAGCGTCTCGGCGGCGTGGCGGCGGGCCTCGACCGAGGGCAAGGCCGCGGCGGCGTCTTCGGCGTTGTGCACGGCCACCCCGGGCACGTAGCTCATCACGTAGAAGGGGGCGCCGTTCACCTCGACGTCGCCACAGGCGGCGAGGGCCTCGGGCACGGGTACCGGGGTAGGCCCGAGCGCGGCGATGATGCGGTGCTCGCGCAGCACGTCGTGGGCCGACTCGAGCACGTGGCCGAGCGGGGGCCGGCGCAGCACGAACCGGTGCTCTTCGGCGTCGGTGACGACGAAGGTGAGACAGGAGTGGCCGCCCACCACCCGGTCGAAGCGGAGCGGCGGGCGCGCTGGCGGCAAGTGCTCGGCGAACCAGGCCTGCACCCGGCCGGCGTCGATGCCGGCCGGCACCTCGGGCGGTGCGGCGCTGCTCATGGCTCCCTCCGGCGTCCTCGGGGCCCCGAGCCTACCCCCGGGCACCGCAAGGCGCGGGTAGCCTGGCCGCCTTCCCCTCCCGCAGGCACCGTCAGAGGAGCGTGTCGTGGTGAGGAGCGTCTCGTGGCCACGGTGGGGGGGCGTCGGGGGGCGAGGCCGGCCAGGCGTGCACGGCCGCGGTCGCCGTCCTGGCCGTCGTGCTCACCTTGGCCTGGGGGCTCGTCCGGCTGGGCGCGGTGGTGGCGGCCGACGCCGCGGCGCAGGCCGCCGCCGACGCCGTCGCGCTCGCCGGTGCCCTCGAAGGACGAGCGGGCGCTGCCGAAGTGGCCACGGCGAACGACGCGACGCTCGTCGAGTGGCACGAGGAGGGCTGGCTCGTCCAGGTGGTCGTGGCCCGGAGGGGCCAGCGCGCCCGGGCGACGGCCGAGTGGGCCGAGGGTGAGCCGCCGGGCGCCCCCGATGAGGCCGCACCGCCACCCTAAACTGTGCCCGTGCCAGCCGAGGGGCCGTCGCCGTCTGAAGCGCCGCGGTCCCGACCCCGGCGGCCGCCGGGCGCCTCGCCCGCGCCGGCTGCGGGGCCTGACACCACGCCGGTCGAGACCGTCGTCGTGGACGCCGCGGCCCTCCTCGCCGATGTTCCCGAGCCCGGGCGTGGCCCGCGTCCCCGGCCGGGGCCTCGCACCCTGCCCGCCACCTCGTCGTCCCGGGACAGAGCCGACGCTGCTCGCGCTCCCGGCGCCCCCCGGCCGCCCGCCGCCCGTGCCGGCGCCGGCGGGCGGCCGGCCACCATCGCTGTGCCGACGAGACAGGAGCGGCGGGCGGCGCAGCGCCTCCAGGCGCGCAAGGTGGGCCGCCTCGTCCGCCACGTCGACCCGTGGTCGGTCTTCAAGATGTCCCTCCTCTTCAACCTCTGCCTCTTCGTGTCGCTGTTGGTGGCGGGCACGGCACTGTGGGCACTGCTCCGGGCTTCGGGACTGCTCGGTGGCATCGAAGGGTTCATCGAGGAGGCATTCGCCTTGCGCTCCTTCGCCTTCGACGGCGTGCAGGTCTTCCAGCTCTCGACCTTCGGCGGGCTCGTCCTCGTGGTCTTGGCCACGGGGGTGGCGAGCCTGGCCGCGGTGGTGTTCAACCTGATCAGCGACCTGGTCGGCGGCATACGGGTGACGGTGGTGGAGGAGGAGACCGCACGCCCCGCGCCCCCGCGCCGGTGAGGGCAACGCGGCTGTGCCTTGCCGGGTCGATCGGGTAAGGTCACGGCCCACGACCCGGGGCTATAGCTCAGTCGGTTAGAGCGCGCCCCTGATAAGGGCGAGGTCGCTGGTTCGATTCCAGCTAGCCCCACGTGGAGCCGGGTCGGTGGTCCCTGTCGGGGCCAGGCCAGGTGCCGTCCTACGAGCCCGGAGGGACCCGTGTCGCTGTTGCGAAGGGCCTTGGCGGCGATGGCGCTGGCCGTCGGGTTCGCCGTGGCCATGAAGGTCGGCGGGCTCGCCCCCACCCAGCCCCGCGAAGGCGGTTGGCGGGAGCTGCGGGGGCCAGGCTTCAGGTGAGGCGGTGACGGCTGGCCCGCATCCCCGGACCGGTGGCCGGGGTGGGTCCCCGCGGGGCGCAGGGGCGTCGAGCGCCCTGGTCGTCGGCTGCGGCCGCGTCGGCAGCCGGGTGGCGGTACTGCTGCGGGAGGCCGACGTTGAGCTCGTCCTCGTCGACCGCGACGCGGCCAGGGCCGCTCGGTTGGCCGAGGTGCTGGGCGGCGCCCCCCACGCGGCTGGCGACCTCGACGATGTCCCGCCGTGCGACGTGGTGGTGCTCTGCGTTGCCGCAGGTGACCACGTGGGGCTCGCCCGCTGGGCGCTGACGTGGGACGCGGCCGTCGTCTCCACGAGCGACGCCGGCGGGGACGTGGCCGGCCTCATCGACCTCGACGCTGAGGCCCGCGAGCGGGGAGTGGCCGTCGTCGCCGGCGCCGGCTTCACCCCCGGGCTGTCCTGCCTGCTGGCCCGTCACGCCGCCAACCTGCTGGACGACGTGGACGAGGTGCACGTCACCAAGGCGGGGACGGGCGGCCCCGACTGCGCCCGCCAGCACCACGCGGCGCTCAACGGCGTGGCCGTGGACTGGCGGGAAGGCGGCTGGGTGCGGCGCCGCGGCGGCTCGGGTCGCCAGCTCGCCTATTTCCCCGAGCCCGTCGGCCCACGAGACTGCTACCGCGCCGACGTCGCTGACGCCGTGCTGCTGCAGCGGGCCTTCCCCACCTGTCGGCGGGTGACCGCCCGGGTGGCGGCCACCCGACGCGACCGTCTGACCGCGGGGCTCCCCATGCTGCGGCGACCGCACCCCGAGGGCGGCCCGGGAGCCCTCCGGGTGGAAGTGTGGGGCCGCCGCGGCGGGCAGCGCGAGGTGGTGGTGTACGGCGCTGTCGGGCCTCCCGGGCTCGTCGCCGGCACGGTGGCGTCCATGGCTGCCGGCCTGGTGGCGAGACAGCAGGTGCCGGTGGGGACGAGCGGGCTGGCCGAGATGGCCGACCCCCTGCCCTGGCTGGCCGAGCTCGACGCTCGTGGCGTGCGCGTCGCCTCCTTCGAGGGCGTGGTCTGAGCCCTCGGCCCCTCGGTTCCCGTCCCCGCTGCGGCCAGGCAGAACACAAGACAGAACGCGGTTCTTGGGGCATCTTCCCATTTCAGGGCATGTCCCGATAGCCTAACCTCGTGGTACGAGGCGATCGTGCCACGGTCGGTCGTGGTCTGCGTCGAAACGTGTGGCGACGCGTTCGAGCCTTCGGGAGAGGCAGCAGGCGACGGTTGGCGGGCGGCGGCTCCTTCGGGGCCGAGACATGGGAGGCGGCGGGTCATGGGGAACGGCGGGAGCGGTCGGCCAGGGCAGGACGAGCTGGCCCAGAGGATCGAGGCGCACCTGCCCCTGGTGCGCCACATCGTGTTCCAGGTGGCGGTGCACTTCCCCCGCCACGTCGACCGTGAGGACCTGGCGCGGGCGGGCGCGCTCGGCCTGGTCGAGGCGGCTCGGCGCTACGACGAGGCCCGCGGGGTGCCCTTCGACCGCTTCGCCGCCCAGCGCATCCGCGGCGCCATCCTCGACGCCGTACGGGCCGCGGACTGGGCGCCCCGCTCCGTGCGCAACCTGGCCCGGCGCCTCGAGCAGGTGGAGCAGCAACTCGCCACCGAGCTCGGCCGCGTGCCGTCGCTGCGAGAGATGGCGGCGGCCCTGGACATGACGGCCGACGAGCTCGGCCAGCTGCAGAGCCGCATGTTCCGTTCGGTCGTGCTCGCCCTCGAGCACGAGGTCACCGAGGACGTCGACGAGGAGCTCACGCTCGTCGACGTCCTCCGTGACCGCAACACCCTCGAGCCCCTCGAGGAGCTCGAGTCCCGTGAGCTGCGGGCCTACCTGCGCGACGCCGTCTACCTGCTCCCCGAGCGGCACCGGTTGGTGATCGTCGGCTACTTCCTCGACAACCGCTCGTCCCAGGAGCTGGCCCGCTTCCTGGGCGTCACCGAGTCCCGGGTGTCCCAGCTGCGCTCCGAGGCCCTCCTCATGCTGCGCGAGGGCATCGAGGCCCAGTACGAGCAGGCGGTGCCAGGCGACGGGCGGGGCCGCGTCGCCCGCCGCAAGGCGCGCTACGCCACCGCCATCCGGGACGCCTCGGCCTGGCAGGCACGCCTGGGCACCGAGCGGGCGCCCCTCTCCCTGGCGGGCTGAGCTTCCGGCCCCAGGCCCCGCCTTCGGGGCCCCCTGCCGGCCCCGGCTGGCCGCCCGGCGGGTTAGTAGTTGGCGCCGGCTTGGAAGGCGGCGGCGAGCTGTGCCTCGCCGACCACGTCGAGCTGGTCGGCCGGGACACGCCCGAAGCAGAAGAGCAGTAGGTCCGAGGCAGTGCCGCGCACGGCGACATCGGCCTTGGCATGGCCCCGCTCGACTCGTGTGGCGTCAGCATCGGCGCCGAAGGTCACCAGCCACTCGCCCTCCGGCGCGTCGGTGGCGTGCAGGTGCATGGTCGCCCCGGCGGGGACGGAACCCCAGTCGAAGCGGCGGAGGAAGTAGAGGTCCCAGGACTCGTCGATGCCGTCGAGGGCCATGGCGGCGTCGACGGGCGCTGGCGTGGTGTGGGCGGACTCGGCGTCCCAGCGGTGCACCGTCGTCTCCTGGGCCATGCGGCGGCGCCAGAAGGCGGCCGGGCGGGGGCCGACGAAGGTGTGCACCTCGGTGGCGGGGCTCACCTCGTCCAGCGCCGTGACCAGCACGCCGAGCGCCTCGGCGAACCACGGGAGCACGTCGGGGCCGCTGGGCGCGGCGGCGATGGACTTGGCGCTCACCCGCTCGCCCCCGGCCCGCAGGTTCGCCGTCACGAAGTTGAAGATCCACCCGGTGTGCCCGATGAGGCCGGCGACGTCCCAGTCCGGGCAACCCGGCACCCGCTGGGCGAGCACGCCCGGGGGCGTGGCGGCCAAGAGGTCGCCCTGCGCTTTGACCTGGTCGAGGTAGGTCCCGTCGTCGAGCACGCCGAGAGGCTACTGCCCGCTCAGCAAGCGAGCGCGGCGAGCAGCTCGTCGTGGAGGGGCCCGCCCGCCGTGCCCACGCCGCTGCCGCCTTCGGGGCCCCCGGCCCCCTCCAGGGTCGTGAAGCGCCCCCCGGCCTCGGCGAGGATGACAGGCATGGGGGCAAGGTCCCAGAGCGAGGCCTCGGGGTCGACCATGGCGTCGGCGAAGCCCGTGGCCACGAGCGAGTACCCGTAGGCGTCCCCCCACGTGCGGATGGACGCGCCACGGGACTGGACGGCCTCGATCCTCGCCCGTGTCCAGGCGGTCAACCCGCTGGTCATCACCCAGGCCCCGTCCAGCCCGGGGCGGGAGCGGGCCCTGGCCGGCTGGCCGTCGAGCCAGCAGCCCAGGCCCCGTGCCGCGTAGACCGTCTGGCCGAGGGCGGGCAGGTGCACCACACCGACGAGCGGGCCCGATTCGTCGAGCACGGCCAGCAAGGTGCTGTAGAGGGGCACCCCGTGCGTGAAGGCCTTGGTGCCGTCGATGGGGTCGATGATCCACCGCCGCCCCGAGCGGCCGGCCAGCTCGCCCTCCTCCTCGCCGAGGATGCCGTCACCGGGGTGGCGCCGACCGAGCTCGGCCCGCAGGTAGCGCTCGGCGTCCCTGTCGGCCTCGGTGACCGGCGTGAGGTCGGCCTTGGTGTCGACGACGAGGTCCGGCGCCCGGAACCAGCGGAGGGTGCGGTCTCCAGCGGCCCGGGCCAGGGCGACCGCCTCCTCGAGCAGTTCGGCCAGCGCGTCGGGCTCCACGCCCGGCATCCTCACAGGCGGGTCATCTCCCGGGCCACCCGGGCGACGAAGGCTTCGCGCCGGGCGGGCTCGTCCTCGTCCATGCCGTAGAGGGCGACCCAGCGGAACCTGGCGAGCGGGTGGGCGAAGCGGCGCAGGGAGCGCATGGCGAGGTGCCGCCCCGATTCGCCCTGGAGGAGGTTCACCCGACGGGGCGAGCCGTGCGTCGTGACGACCACGAGGCGGCGCAGGCCACGCAGGTGGCTGTGCAGCCTGCCCCGGCCGGGCGAGCGCGAGTAGGCCACGCCCTCGGCCCAGACCCGGTCGAACCAGCCTTTGAGGATGGCGGGCTGGCCACTCCACCAGGTGGGGTGGACGAGCACCAGGGCCTCGGCAGCGAGCAACCTGTCGACGTGCCCGGCGACCTCGGGCCGAGGGCCGAGCCCCAGCCGCTGGTCGGCCCACGCCTCGGCGCGCAGGACTGGGTCGAAGCCCTCCACATGGAGGTCGACCAGGTCGACGTCGTGCCCGCAGCGCTCGAGCGTGCCCACCACGGTGTCCCGTAGCCGGGCGGCGAAGCTCTCCGGGTCGGGGTGGGCGTAGACGACGAGGACGCGCACGGGCTCAGCTCGGGCTGGTCGGGGCGATCGCCGGCGCCGTCGCCCCGGCGCGGGCGCGCCACGGGCGCAGCGTCGTGCACGGTGGCCGCGGCCGGTCACCGAGGACGGCGTCCACCCGGGCGAGGAAGGCGGCCCGCTGCGCCCTTGTCGTGCGCTCGATGTCGTACAACCCGAGCCACGTCGACCGGCACCGGGGCCCGCAGGAGAGCCGCAGGCTGCGCAGCACCATCCGCCGCCCGGCGTCGCCCTGGAGGAGGATGGCGGGCCTCGTCGCCCCGTAGGTGCTGACCCCCACCAGGTGGCGCAGGTCGGTCAGGCGAGGGCGGATGCCCTTGCCCGGGACCACTTCGAAGGCGACGCCGGGCACGAGGACCCGCTCGAGCCAGCCCTTGAGGATGGCGGGCAGGCCTGACCACCAGGTCGGGTAGACGAAGACGAGCAGCTCGGCGGCCGCCACGGCGGCGGCGTGCGCCCCGGTGACCTCGTCGAGCCTGGACTCGCAGCGGCGGTAGGCCTGCCACTCCTCGCGGCTCATGACCGGGTCGAAGCCGTCCCGGTAGAGGTCGAGGACCTCGACGTCGTGCCCGGCCCGCTCGAGGGCGCTCGTGGCCGTGCGGCACAGCGCCCCGCTGAAGCTGTCGAGCTGGGGGTGCGCCCAGACCACCAGCGCCCGCATCGGCGGGAAGGTTAACCCTGATTGGGGTCAGACGGAGGGGACGTCGGCGAAGGGCTCGGGGCCGATGTAACGGGCCGCCGGTCGCACGATGCGGCCCTCGCCGCGCTGTTCGAGCAGGTGGGCCGACCAGCCCACGGCCCGCGACACGGCGAAGGTGGCGGTGAACAGCTCGGCGGGCAGGCCGATGGCCTCGAGCACGACCCCGGCGTAGAACTCGACGTTCGTGGCCAGGCGCTGGTCGGGCTTGGCTCGGCGCAGGGCGGCGAGGACCGCGGCCTCGACCTGTTCGGCCGCGACCAGGCGCTCGGCCCCGAGGGCTGCGGCCACCTGGTGCAACAGGCGCGAGCGGGGGTCGTCCGTGCGGTAGACGGCGTGCCCGAAGCCCATCAGTCGCTCGCCCCGTTCGAGCATGGCCGCCGCCGCCTCCCCGGCCCTCGCCGGGTCGCCGACTTCGTCGAGCAGCTCCAGCGCCCTGCTGGGGGCTCCACCGTGCAGCGGCCCGGACAGGGCGGCGAGGCCGGCGACGAGACAGGCGGCGACGTCGGCACCGGTGGAGGCGACCACTCTTGCCGTGAACGTAGAGGCGTTGAAGCCGTGGTCGATGGTGGCGATGAGGTACTGCTCCAGCGCCCGGACCGTGCCGGGCCCGGGGTCCTCACCGGTGATGTTGTGGAGGTAGGCCGCCACCGTGCCCAGTGAGGGGCCCGCCACCACGGGCTCCTGGTCGCGGCCGAGGCGGTAGAGGGCAGCGGCCAAGGTCGGCACGAGGGCGGTGAGGGCGAGCGTGTCGTCGCGGGCCGTCTCGTCGTCGACGTCGAGGAGGGGGCGGCAGCCGCGCCGTGCCCCGGCCACCGAGAGGGCGCTGCGCAGCTGGTCGAGGAGCGGCCCGCCGGCTTCGGCGATGGCGGCGAGCGGGACGGCCAACGCCGGGTCGAGGCGGCGTGCGCGGGCCACGGTGGCGGCGAAGGCCGCCTGTTCGGCGCCGTCCGGGAGCCGGCCCTCGCGCAGCAGGAACCAGACGTCCTCGAAGGAGCGGGCCTCGGCGAGGCGCACCGCGTCGTACTGGCGATAGTGGTAACGCCCCTCCTCGCCGCGGACGTCGCCGATGGCGGTGTCGGTGACCACGACGCCGCGCAAGCCGGGCGGGACGACGAGTGTGCTGGTCGCGGCGGTCATGGCAGCTCCATGTCGGTGGGGTTCTCGGCGCCGATGCTCGCGCCTTGCTCCACAGGTCGTCAACGTTGATCAACTATGATGCGCGTCATGGTCCACGACGGGAACGCGCCGGGCGGTCAGGGCGGGCAGGGGGAGCGAGCGCTGTTGAGCGCTGTCGAGGCGGCCGCCCGGCTCGGGGTCAAGCGCGAGACCCTCTACGCCTACGTCTCCCGCGGTCTCCTCCGCAGCTACGCCGCTCCCGGTGGTGGGCGTGGGCGGCTCTTCGACGCCGACGAGGTGGCACGACTGCGTTCCCGACCCGGTGCCCGGCGCGCCACCCGGGCCGGCCACGCCCTCGAGATCACCTCTGCCGTCACCTCCATCGCCGGCGGCCGGCTGCGCTACCGGGGCCGGGACCTGGCCGAGTTCGCCGGCCTCGTGCCCTTCGAGGCGGTGGCCGAGCTGCTCTGGCAGGGGGAGCTGGGCCCGGTCGCCGTGGCGCCCTGGCGGCCGCCTGCGGAGGTGGCAAGCGCGGTGTCTTCCCTGGTGGAGGCGCTGCCCGCGATCGACGAGTGCGGCTACGACGTCGTCCTCGCCCGCCCGAAGGCCATCGACCAGGAGGTCGTGCTCACCACGCTGGCCGTGGGATCGA
>WHTX01000433.1 GCA_009377505.1 Acidimicrobiia bacterium | reverse complement strand
CATGGTCGAGCTCGTGGAGGGCGGCGGCGGTGACCTCGTCAAAGGCGTGGGCGGGGACGGCGCTGAGCTGCTCGATCGTCGGTGGGCCCGCGGACAGGTCATGCACGGTGAGCCCGCCGCCTCGAGCACCGTGGCCGTCCGGTGGGGCGCCCCGGCCGACGCCGTCGCCGCTGTCGCCGCCCACGCCCGAGGCCAGCAGGCGCAGCGCGCCCTCAGGCCCCGAGACGACGACGAGGGGGGCGTTCCCGAAGCCGATCTCGTCGACCTCGGCGCCACCTGGTCCATCCACGTCGGCGGCGCCGGTGCCTGTCCCGTTGAGCGCCGAGCTGGTCATCGCGCTCCCCCGTCATGCGCTGCGCCGACCAGGTCGAGGGCCAGGGAGGCCGCCTCGTGCACGATGCCCGCCCATGCGGCGGGAGGCGGCAGGCCATCGCCCCCGTCGGTCGCCCCGACTCGTTGGCGGGCGGCGTCGAGCACGGCGCCGGGGCCGGCCCGGAGGGCCTCAGAGGCACGGGCGCCGACGGCGGCGACGCCGGGCGAGCGCTGCGCCAGCGCACCCCGCCTGGCCGCGGGCAGGGGCACGAGGACCAGGTCCGACCACCAACCGGGGGCCCTTGCACCCATGTTGGACTGCAACCGGTCGAGCACCCACCTCCTCGCTGCGGGGTCCCCGAGGGCCTGGCGCCCGGGGCCGTCGCCGTGCACCACGAGCTGGGCGACCACGGGCCGGCCGTCGTCCGGGCCCAGCTGGGCGAGGGCCTGCTCCTCGAGCTCGCCGATGGTCAGGGCGCGGGCCAGGTCGACCTCCGCCGAGACGAGGCGCAGGTCGGCGATGTCGAGGGGCGTGGGGGGGAGCGGGCCACCATCGCCCAGCTCCAGCAGGGCGGCCCCGGGCCGGGGGCCCGGGCGGGGGAAGACCCGGGGCTGGGGGGCGGCGGCGACGACGGCCCAACCACCCCCGCTCACAGGCCCGCCGCGTGGCTCGGGAGCGCCGCCCAGCGCCCAGAAGGCGACCCCCGCCTCGACGTCGAGCGGCGGGGGCGGGCCGGAGGGCAGCGTGGCCAGGGCGACCACGGGCCGACCCTCCACGGCCCCGGCGGCGCGGGCCACCTGGTCAGGCCCGTATGGGGCGCTGGCGGCCACGACGGCGACGACCCGCTCGCCGTCCCGCTCGAGGGCGACGGCGACCACCTCGCCCGGGGGGACAACGGTCACCGCGTCGGGCAGGTCGCGGCCCGGGCTCGCCGGTAGCCCGGCGCGGGCCTCCCGAGGGCCGAGGACGACCACGGTGGGGATGCCGGCGTCGGCGAGCTGGCAGACGCCCCTGGTCAGGCGGGTGGCGGCGCGGAGGCTGACGGGGCCCCCGCCCGACACCCCGCCGGCGATGAGCACGGCGTCGACGTGATGGGCGAGCGCTGCGCCGACCAGGTGGTCGACGGTGGCGACGGGCGCGTCGCGCAGGCGCTCGAACAGCGGGCGGGGCGTGGGCCCGACGCCGATGAAGGGCACGTCGAGCAACAGGTCAGCGGTGTGGAGCAGGCGGAAGGGCATGGGCGTGCGGTGTGGCCACGACCGCAGACAGTGCGGCGGGCCCCTGGCCAGGCTACGCAGCCGGGGGTCGGCCGCGACGGGCCGACCGGCGTCGTCCCCCTGAGCGGGTGGTGCCCGAGGCTGCGCCCGGGGCGGGGCTCGAGGTTGCGGGTGCGGGTGTCACCGCCGCGAGTAGTCGTAGAAGCCCCGCCCCGCCTTGCGGCCGAGCAGGCCGGCGTCGACCATGCGGGACAGCAGTGGCGGCGGCGCGTAGAGCTGCTCGCGGAACTCCTCGTAGAGCGACTCGGCCACGGCCATGGTCGTGTCGAGGCCGATCAGGTCGGCGAGCGCCAGCGGCCCCATGGGGTGGTTGCAGCCCTCCACCATGCCGGCGTCGATGTCCTCGCTCGTGGCGAAGCCCGATTCCATCATCCGCACGGCCGAGAGGATGTAGGGGATGAGCAGGGCGTTCACCACGAAGCCCGCGCGGTCCTGGCTGAGGATCACTCGCTTGTCGAGCCGGTCGGTGGCGAAGCTCTCGACGCGGGACCGGGCGTCGTCGCTGGTGAGGAGGGAGGGGACGAGCTCCACCAGCCGCATCACCGGCACCGGGTTGAAGTAGTGCATGCCGAGCACGTGCTCGGGGCGCTGGGTGGCCATGGCCAGCTTCATGATCGGGATGGACGAAGTGTTCGAGGCGAGGATCGCCTCGGGCGACTCGACCACCTTGTCGAGCATGGAGAACACCTCGACCTTGGCCGACTCGTTCTCCACCACGGCCTCGACGACGAGCTCGCGGTCGGCCAGCTCGCCGATGTCGGTGGTGAAGGACAGCCGGGCCAGGGTCGCCTCCCTGGCCTCGTCGTCCAGCTTGCCGGCGGCGACGGCCCGCTCGAGGGACTTGTGGATGCGGGCCTGGCCCGCCTCGGCGGCGGCCGGCTCCACCTCTCGCACGACCACGTCGCACCCGGCCCGGGCGCACACCTCGGCGATGCCCGAACCCATCAGCCCGCAACCGACGACGCCGATTCGCTCCATCGACACTGGCCTGTCCCTCCTGCTCAACCCGGCTGGATCGTGCCCTCCACGGGCACCAGAACGCTCGTCGTCCCCCGTCCAGCGCACCTTACCGCTGGCCGTGGCCGCCTCCCAGCGCCCGCCTTCAGGGGGCGGGGAGCTCGCCGAGGCCGCGGAGGCGATCGGCCCACAGCAGGGCGATGATCGTCATGGCGTCCACGATCTCACCCCGCAGCACCAGGTCGAGCGCTTCGTCGAAGGGCACGGTGCGGCGGGCGATGAGCTCGGTGGGGTCGGGCTCCGCCTCGGCGGGCGAGAGGTCGAGGGCCAGGAACAGGTGGGCGGTCTCCTCCACCACGCTCTTTGACGTCCAGAAGGCGGTGACGGGGACGAGCCGCCCCGCCCGTACGCCGGCCTCCTCGGCCAGCTCGCGCTGCGCCGCCCGCTCGGCCTCCTCCCCCGGGTGCATGGCCCCCGTCGGCATCTCCCAGCTGGCGCGGCCCTGGATGTAGCGCCACTGGCCGACGAGCAGTACCTCGTCGGCGCTGGGGAAGGGCAGCACGCCGACGCACTCCTGGCAGCGCACCACCCCGTAGAGGGTCTCGTGCCCGTTGGGCAGGACGGCGACGTGCTCCTCGAGGCGGATCCACGGGTTGCGGTAGACCTCGCGGCGCGACCTGGTCGACCAGGGGGCGAGGGCCTGCGGGCTGTCCGCCGAGGTCATTTCCGCGGGCCGTCGACGGGCGCGTCGACGGGCTCGTCGTGCTCGGTGAGGAAGTCGATGAGCTGTTCCACCGGGCCCACGAGCGCGGGGTCGAGGTCGGCGTAGCTGCGGACGCGGCCCAGGAGCTCGGGCCAGAAGCGCCGGGGGTCCTTCACGCCGAGCGCTCGGCAGATGCCCGTCTTCCAGTCGGTGCCCCGAGGGACGTCGGGCCAGGCGGCGATGCCCGCGGCCTTGGGCCGTACGGCCGCCCACACGTCGACGAAGGGGTGGCCGACGACGAGCA
>WHTX01000432.1 GCA_009377505.1 Acidimicrobiia bacterium | reverse complement strand
AGGGCGCCGACGGCGCTGACGGCGGACAGTACGCCGTAGCCGCCCGGGCCCACGTCGAAGGTGGCGTCGGCCAACGAGGGCAGGAACGCCATGTAGGGGTAGGCCAGCATCACCACGAAGAACGAGGTGAGGACGAGCAGGAGGATCGTCGGGTTCGCTCGCACATAGCGCAGCCCGTCGAGCAGCTCCGCCCCGGGGGAGCGGGCGGGGCGGTCGGCGCTCGGGCGCCCCGGGGGCAGCACGGAGGTGAACCCCAAGGCGACGAGGGAGAGGCCGGCGGTGAAGAAGTAGACGCCGGCCGTGCCGAACCACGGCACCCCGATGAGCACGCCGGCGAGGGAGGGGCCGAGGACGCGCGTGCTGTTGAGGCTCATCTGGGCGAGCACGATGGCGTTCGGCAGCACGGCCCGGCCCACCAGCTCGCCGGTGAAGGCCATGCGGGCCGGCCCCATGAAGGCGAAGCCGACGGCTTGGACGGCGCTGGCGCCCAGGAGATCCAGTACTCGATGAACCCGAAGGCGACGGCGACGGCGATCCACAACCCGCTGATCGTCAGCGCCCCCTGCGCCCCGATGAGCACGGCCCGCTTGGAGAGCCGGTCGGCCGCCACCCCGCCCCAGGGCGTGGCCACCAGCATGGGGATCCCGAAGGCGAGGTACACGCCCCCGAGCCCGGCGTTCGAGCCGGTCAGCTCCCGGGCCAGCCAGCCCCGGGCGATCATCTGGCTCTGCACGGCCAGGGAGCCGAGCAGGCCGCACAGGAACAGCCACCGGTAGACGCGGACACCGAGGGCGGCGAACGTGCCCGACTGGACGGCCCCGTCCTCGAGGGCGATCGAAGGCCCCCTCACATCCTCCGCCGGTCGCCGTCGATCGCCATCACGTAGGGAGGGTAGGTCTTGCCGGTCTCGGTGGCGCGGGCGCCGCACCCGGGACGCGGCTGGGAGAGCGTGCCAGGCTGCGGCGGTGAGCCTGTGGATGGTGCGCCACGCCTGTGCCGGGCACCGCGAGGACTGGGACGGCGAGGACGACGAGCGGCCCCTCGACGATGCCGGCCGGCAGCAGGCCGCGGCGCTCGCGACGTGCTCGCCCCCCGTCCCCTGGCCCGCCTCGTTGCGAGCCCGGCGCGCCGCTGCGCGGGCACGCTCGCCCCGCTGGCCCACCGCACCGGCCTCGTCGTGGAGACCGACGCCGGCCTCGGCCCCGAGGCCGACCTCGCGCCCGTGCTCGGCATGCTCGACGCCCCCGCCGGCCTCGGCACGGTGGCCTGCACGCACGGCGAGGGGATGGAGCGGCTGCTCGACCAGCTGCGCGGGGAGGGCCTGCGGGTCGAAGGAGGCGCCGGTGGCGACCGCCTCCTCCTCAAGGGCGCGGCCTGGGAGCTGGGGCGTGCGCCGCGAGGTTGGCTGCTGCGCCTCCACGTCCCCGTCGGCCTCACCACCTGCCCCCACCACGGTTGACGTGTCGCCCCGGGCTCGCGCCGGGCCCGTCACGGACCAGCCCGCCGACTTTCCCGGCCGCTCCCGGCCGCTCGGGCCATTCGCTGCGCTCATCTTTTTCCTTGACTTCAAGTTGACTTGAGCATCGAGGGTGGCCAGCATGACTACGAACCCCTTCCACCTGGCCGTCCTCGTGGGCAGCACCCGAGAGGGCCGCTTCGGCCCCACCGTCGCCCGCTGGTTCGTCTCCGAGGCCAGCCAACGCGGGGACGCCACCATCGACGTCATCGACCTGGCCGACCTCGAGCTCCCCGTCGCTCACCCCGCCCGACCCGACCCTGGCGTCGCCGGCCTCGCCCAGCGCATCGGCCGGGCAGACGGGATCGTGGTCGTCACCCCCGAGTACAACCACGGCTACCCGGCATCGCTGAAGCACGCCATCGATCTGCTCCATGCCGAGTGGCAGGCGAAGCCGGTGGGCTTCGTGTCCTACGGCGGCCGGGCCGGCGGCCTGCGCGCCGTCGAGCAGCTCCGCCAGGTGTTCGCCGAGCTGCACGCCATGACCGTCAGGGACGCGGTGAGCTTCCACCTCGCCTGGGCGTCCTTCGACAACGCCGGCGAGCCCCTGGACGCGGCGGGCAGCGCCGCCGCGGCCAAGGCGATGCTCGACCAGCTCGCCTGGTGGGCGGTCGCCCTGCGAGCCGGCCGCGAGGCGAGGCCCTACGCCGCCTGAGGCGGCCTGGCCTTCCTCGCCGTCGGCGTGCTCGGCGCCACCGGCGGCGAGGCGGCCTCGTCAGCTGGCCCGTTGCACGGCGCGGGCCTCGACGAGGAGGTGGCCGTCGGCCAGGTTGACGTGCCCCTCGATCACGGCGACGACCCGGTTGAGGTGGGCGAACGCCGGCGCGGCCGTGCTGAGCAGGACCGAGCCGGTCACCCGGAAGGGCACGTCGGGGAACGTGAAGCGGGGGTCGAGCATGGCCTCGATGGCCGGCACCGGCGCACCCTCCGGGGGCAGCACGTAGCCCCGCACGTCGAGGGCCACCCGGTGTCGGCCGTCGTCGATGACCTCCGGCGCGTGGATCTCGCCCACACCGTCCGGGCGGACGAGGAACTGGTCGAGGCCGAACAGCCGCCCCCCGGCGAAGGGGCCGGCGACGACCCGGCCCTCGAAGTCGTTGTGGAAGCGGATGCCCTCGGGGAAGAGCCCGATGGGGTACATCTCGCCGAGCCGTCCCTCGAAGCGGTAGAGGAGGTCGCCCAGCTCGGCGATCGGACGCTGCTCGGTGCTCTGGTCGATGGTCATGGTCGTGGCCTTCCGTTCGCCCGGCCCTGCGCCAGGGGAGGGCCGCATCGTCCCGGTGCGGGCTTGCGGCTCGCCTGCGCTGGCCCTGCACCCGCCTAGTGCCGTGTCCACCGTCGTTGGCGTGAACGCGGCGAACGTTGGTGGTCATGGCACTGGCCCGCCACCTGGTAGGCAGGGCGCGTGCACGAGTTGTCCGTGTCCCTCCTCGGGCCTGTCCGGGCGACCCGTGCTGGGGTGCCGACACCCGTGCCCGGCCGGCGCCAGCGTGCCCTGCTCGCCGCCCTGGCCCTGCGCCTGGACGGGACGGTCTCGGTCGCCGACCTGGTGGACGCCGTCTGGGACGAGGACCCGCCCGAGCGGGCACGCACGACGCTGCAGACCTACGTCTCACGCCTGCGCGCCGTGCTGGGCGAGGAGGCCATCGTGCACGGGCCAGGCGGCTACCGGCTCCATGAGGGCGCCACCACCGACGTCGCCCAGGCCCGCCGGTCGCTCGCCGAGGCCCGATCGCTCGCCGCGGCTGACCCTGGCCGCGCCGCCGCCGTCTCTCTCGACGCGGCTGACCCTGGCCGCGCCGCCGCCGTCTCTCTCGACGCGGTCGACCTGTGGGACGGGCCTGCCCTGGCCGAGTTCGCCGAGCAGGGCTGGTTCGTGCCCGCGGTCGTGGGCCTGGGCGAGCTGCGCGCCAACCTGCTCGACGCGGCCGGCGAGGCCCTGGTCGCCTCCGGCCGGGCCACCGACGCCGTGGCGCTGCTCGACGAGGCGGTCAGGGCCGACCCGTTCCGGGAGCCCACCCAGCTGCTGCTCGTAGAG
>WHTX01000431.1 GCA_009377505.1 Acidimicrobiia bacterium | reverse complement strand
GCCCGAGGGGCCCGGCAGCCCGCTCGGTTGGCGGGAGCGCCACGGGGGACTAGACCCGTGCCGAACGCGCCGTCGCCCCGGCGAGCCGCGACCGGCTCGGGGGCAGGCGCCAGAGGAGGGGCGCACATGTCCGACCAGCAGCGCGTCGTCGTCGTCGGCGCGGGCAACGCCGCGCTGGTGGCGGCACTGGCGGCGCACGAGGCCGGCGCCGAGGTGCGGGTGCTCGAGGCGGCGACCCGCGAGGAGCGCGGGGGCAACAGCCGCTTCTCCGGGGGCATCTTCCGCACCGTCCACGACGGGCTCGCCTCCCTCCAGCCGCTGCTGCACCCCACGAACGCCCGCTGGCTCGACCGGGTCGACGTCGCCTCCTATCCCCGGGACCGCTTCCTCGGCGACTGGATGGCCACCTCGGCGGGCCAGCCCGACCCGGCCCTGGTGGAGATGGTGGTCGACCGCTCCCTCGAGACGGTGCGGTGGATGCACGCCCGGGGGGTGCAGTGGGAGCTGGCGGCCAACAAGCTCGTCGACCCCGACAAGCTCGAGCCCGGCACCGTCTACAACATGGCCCCCGGAGGCGCGCTGCGCGCTCTCGGCGAGGGCATCGGCCTGATGAAATGCCTCTTCGCCGCCGTGGAGGCGGCCGGCATCGAGGTCAGCTACGACGCCCCGGCCGCCGGGCTGCTCACCTCGGGCTCGACCGTCGAAGGCGTCCGGATGCGCCGGGCCGACCACGTCGAGGAGGTGCGGGGCACGGTGGTGCTCGCCTCCGGGGGCTTCGAGTCCAACCCCGAGATGCGGCTGCGCTACCTCGGGCACGGGTGGGACCTCGTGAAGGTACGGGGCAGCCGGTTCAACATGGGGGTGATGCTCACTCAGGCGCTCCTCTCGGGCGCCCAGCCCGCCGGCCACTGGGGCGGCGCCCACGCCTCGCCCCTCGACGCCGCCGCCCCCGCCGTGGGCGACCTGCGCCTGACCGACAAGATGAGCCGCTACTCCTATCCCTACGCGCTGCTCGTCAACACGGCGGGCGACCGCTTCGTCGACGAGGGCGAGGACGAGGTGTGGCTCACCTACGCCAAGACGGGCTGGGCCGTGCGCGCCCAGGACCGTGCTCTCGCCTATCAGGTGTTCGACCAGAAGACGGTGCACCTCCTCGAGCCCCGCTACCGCACCGGGACCCCGGTGGAGGCCGAGACGATCGAGGGGCTGGCCGAGCTGCTCGGCGTGCCCGTCCCCCGGCTGGCCGCCACGGTGGAGGACTTCAACGCCGCGGTGGCCGCCGACGCCGGCGAGCGCTTCGTCCCCTTCGCGGCCGACGGCCTCTCGGCCGAGCCCGCCGGCCAGCTGCCCAAGTCGAACTGGGCGCAGCGGCTCGACGCCCCGCCCTTCGTCGCCTACCCGGTGACCTGCGGCATCACCTTCACCTACGGGGGCCTGAAGGTGGACGACCAGGCCCGGGTGCTCGACACGGAGGGCGTGCCCATGCCCGGGCTGTACGCCGCGGGCGAGATCACCGGCAACTTCTTCTTCCACAACTACGCCGCCGGGTCGGGCCTCATGCGCGGCGCCGTGTTCGGCCGCCTGGCTGGGGAGGGCGCCGCGGCGTTCGACTGCGGGGGCCGGGCGGGGAGCCGATGACGGTGGCGCCCGCCTCGCCCGGGGCGCGCCTGCGCGCCCGGCTCGCCACGGGGGAGCTGCTCGTGCTGCCCGGCGCGCCCAACGCGCTGACGGCCCGGGTCATCGAGGACTGCGGTTTCGACGCCGCCTACGTGACCGGGGCCGGGGTGGCCAACACCTTCCTCGGCGTCGCCGACATCGGGCTCCTGTCGGTGGGCGAGCTGGTGGACCACGTGGCGGCCATGGCCGCGGCGGTGGCGTTGCCCCTGGTCGTCGACGCCGACACCGGCTTCGGCGGGCCGCTCAACGTGGCCCGCACCGTCCGCTCGTTGGAACGCGCCGGCGCCGCCGCCATCCAGCTCGAGGACCAGACCTTCCCCAAGCGCTGCGGGCACTTCGCCGGCACCGAGGTCGTGCCCCGCCAGGAGATGCTCGGCAAGCTGCGCGCCGCCGTCGACGCCCGTGAGTCCGCCGACCTGGTGATCGTGGCCCGCACCGACGCCCGGGCCGGGCACGGCCTCGACGAGGCGTGCGAGCGGGCCAACGGCTATCGGGAGGCCGGCGCCGACGTGCTCTTCGTGGAGGCGCTCCGCTCGGTGGCCGAGGTCGAGGAGGTGCCCCGCCGGGTGCCGGGCCCCTTGCTCGTGAACCTCGTCGAGGGCGGGGTGACCCCGGCGCTGCCCGCGGCGCGGCTGGAGGCGCTGGGTTACTCCATCGCCCTGCACGCCAACCTCGCCCTGCTGGCCAGCGTGGGAGCCATGCAGGCCGTGCTCGGCGAGCTGCGGGCCAGCCGGGAGGTGACCGAGACGAGGGGCGTGCTGGCGAGCTGGGAGGAGCGCCAGCGCCTCGTCCGCCGCCAGGAGCTCGACGACCTCGGCGCCCGTTACGAGCCTGGTCCGGCTGAGCCTGGCTCGGCTGGCGCGGGGGCGGTGCCGTGAGGGCCCGGAGCCTGCCGGTCGTGCTCATGCGCGGGGGCACCAGCAAGGGGGTGTTCGTGCACCTCCGCGACCTCCCGCCCCCCGGCCCGCAACGCGACGCCGTGGTGCTCGACCTGATGGGCAGCCCCGACCCGATGCAGATCGACGGGCTGGGCGGGACCTACTCGAGCACCTCCAAGCTCGTGGCCGTGGAGCCCGGCAACGACGGCGACGACGTGCGCTACTGGTTCGCCCAGGTGGGGGTGGACACCCCGGTCGTGGACTGGTCGGGCAATTGCGGCAACCTGACCACCGCCGTGCCCGCCTTCGCCCTCGACGAGGGGCTGGTGGCGCCGGCCGAGCCCGTGACCAGGCTCCGGATGCGCAATGGCAACACCGGCGTGGCTGTCGAGGCGGAGGTCGCCGTGCACGAGGGCCGCGCCAGCGTGGAGGGGGAGCACGTGGTCGCCGGCGTCCCCCGCCCGGGGGCGCCGGTCGTGACCCGCTACCTCGAGCCCGGCGGGGGGGTGCTGGGGGCCGAGCTGCCGAGCGGGCGAGGGCGCGACCTGGTGGCGACGCCGTTCGGGACGGTGGAGGCGTCGTTGGTGGACGTCACCCACCCCTACGCCATCGTCGCCGCGTCGGCGTTGGGCCTCGTGCTCGAGGGGGCCGAGCCGGCGCGGTTGAACCAGGACGCCGAGCTGGTGGCCCGACTGGAACAGGTGCGCGGCTCGTGTGCCGTGCTGCTCGACCGGGCGGCGAGCTGGGAGGAGGCGGCGTCGTCGTCGCCCGTGGTGCCGAGGCTCGTGCTGGTCGAGGCGGGCGAGGGAGAGCTGGGGGCCCTGGCGGTGAGCATGGGGGCCGTGCACCGGGCGCTGCCCATGACCGGCGCGCTGTGCCTGGCGGGGGCAGTGGTGCTCGAGGGCACCGTGGCGGCCGAGCTGGGACGCGACGCCCTGGCCGCGGGCACCGTGCGCATCCGCCATCCCCGGGGCACGGTCGAGGTCCTCGTGGAGCGGGCGGCGCCCGTGGGGACCGTC
>WHTX01000430.1 GCA_009377505.1 Acidimicrobiia bacterium | reverse complement strand
CACTGCCTCACCAAAGGCATCCACTACGACGAAACCGTCCACGCCGCCAACCGCAACCGCTACCTCAACCAGACCGCAGCCTGACGAACATACGTTCAGGGTTGACAAACGATGTCTCACGCCTCTCGCACCCACTGGACGAGGGTGAAGGGCGTGTCGGCCTCGTCGTGGTCCTCGAAGACGGCCGTCACCCGGTCGCCGATGGCGAAGGGCTGGAGCGGGTCGCCGACGAGGTTGCCGATCATGCGGATGCCCCCGGCGTGGGGCAGCTCGACGAGGAGGATGGTGTAGGGGCAGGCCTCGACGAGCGCTCGGTGTACCGGGTGCCAGGGCCGCTCCCACGAGTAGACGACCCCCTCGGGCGCCACCTCCTCCCAGCCGACGTCGAAGCTGTGGCAGCGGTGGCAGATCCACTCCGGGCCCCACTGCCAACCTTGGCAGGCCTGGCAACGCTGCACGCGCAGGACGTGGTCGCGGGTGCCCTCCCAGTAGGGGGCGTCGAGCGCGTCGCGCATCGGGCGGGGGGCGGGCAGGCCGGGGGGCAGGACCGTGTCGTTGCTCATGCGCTGCGGTCCTCCGCTTCGCTTCGGTCCTCGCTGGTGCTCATGCGCTGCGGTCCTCCGCTTCGCTTCGGTCCTCGCTGGTGCTCATGCGCTGCGGTCCTCCGCTTCGCTTCGGTCCTCGCTGGTGCTCATGCGCTGCGGTCCCCCGCTTCGCTTCGGTCCTCGCTGGTGCTCATGCGCTGCGGTCCCCCGCTTCGCTTCGGTCCTCGCTGGTGCTCATGCGCTGCGGTCCCCCGCTTCGCTTCGGTCCTCGCTGGTGCTCATCAGACTGTCTCCTGGGCCCCGAAGATCAGGGATGAGGCGATCTCGACCATGGGGCCGGCGTTCACGAAGCTGACCTTGGCGTCGGGCACCTGGTTCGAGGAGTCGCCGCGGATCTGGCGGGCTGCCTCCACCACCAGGCCGAGCCCGTGCATGTAGCACTCCGCGAGGTTGCCGCCGCTCGTGTTGAGGGGGAGGGCCCCGGCGGGGGCGATGAGGTTCTCGTAGGTGAGGAACTCATCGGCGGTCTCGTAGGTGCAGAAGCCGTGCTCGATCAGGCTCATCACCACGCCTCCGGTGAAGTTCTCGTAGCTCTGGGCCACGTCGACGTCGGTCGGCTTCAGCCCGGCCTGGGCGAAGAGGCGCGGCGCGGACGGCTTGAAGGACGAGGTAGCGTAGTCGGGCTGGTTGTGCGACCAGGCGCCCGAGCGGGTCGGCCCGCCGTTCTGGGCGGCGAGCAGGTACGGGGGCCGCTCGCAGAGGTCGCGGGCCCGTTCGGCGCTGGTGACCACGATGGCGGCGGCCCCGTCGTTCTCGAGGCAGCAGTCGTAGAGCCGGAAGGGCTCGACGATCCAGCGGGCCTCGTCGTAGGCCTCCGCGCTGAGGGGTCGGCCGTGCATGACAGCTCGGGGGTTGTTCTGGGCGTGGTGGTAGGCGGCGAGGGACACGGCCTTGAGCGTGTCCGGGCTCACGCCGTGCTCGTGGAACAGGCGGGTGGAGCGCATGGCGTACATCTGCGCCGGCGACATGAGGCCGTAGGGCAGGGAGTAGGCGAAGTCGCCGGAGACGGCCCGGCCTCCGCCCCCTTGGCCGAAGCGGCCGAACTGGCCCTGGGCCAAGCCCCGGAAGGCGACGACGGTGTCGGCGTAGCCGGCGGCCACGACGGCGGCGGCATTGGCCACGGAGGCGGCCGCCCCTCCCCCGCCCGAGCCCCACTGCATGTTGGAGACCCGCAGCTCGTGGCAGCCCAGGGCGGCCGACAGCCGAGCGGGCAGGCTCCGGTCGTTGGAGTACGAGGAGAAGCCGTCGATCGACCGGGGGTCGATGCCGGCGTCCTCACAGGCGGCGAGGATGGCCTTGAGCACGAGCACGAACTCGGGGTCAGGCGACTCGCTGCGCCTGTAATAGGTGGTCTCCCCCAGCCCGGCTACGGCCACCTTGCCGCGCACAGTCAGGTCGCTCGGCGTCATCGCCACCCCCTTCAGAGCTCGCTCTTGGCGCCCAACTCTGCCGCAATTGCCCTGAACCACGCCAAGACGTCGGGGTGGTAGGGGATGCCGTTGGCCCTGCGGTCGGCCTCGGTCTCGTGCTCGTAGAGGCCGGCGTAGAGCACGCGATCGTGCCCCGGGGCCGTGGGGCAATCGCGCAGACCTTGCAGGTAGGCGTCCATGTCAGCCCGGAAATCGTCGGCGTCGCGGAAGGCGTCGACGCGGTAGGCGAGGAAGTGGTGGCTGACGTCACCGGGGTGGAGGAACCCGGCGCCGGTCCCGGAGAGCACGCCGGAGAGCACGTCGACCATGACGGCGAGCGAGTAGCCCTTGTGGGAGCCGATCTCACGGGTGCCGCCGAGGGGCAGCATGAGGAAGTCCTCGGGCACCTCGGCCTCCTCCATGATCGGGGTGCCGTCGGCGTGGGCGATCCACCCGGGGGCGACGGTGGCGCCGAGCCGGCGGGCGATGCGGATCTTGTTGCCGGCGACCGAGGACATCGAGCCGTCGAAGACGAAGGGGGGCTGGGCCTTCGCCGGTACGGCGATGGCAAGCGGGTTGAGCCCGACCATGGCCTTGGCGCCGTAGGTGGGGGCGACGAGGAGGCCGCCGACGGTCATGGCCACCCCGATCATGTCCGCGCCGATCACGTCCCTCTCGAGGGCCATGGCCGCCCAGTAGGCGGCGGCGCCGAAGTGGCCGGAGTTGGTGACGGCGACCGAGCCCAGGCCGCAGGTGCGGGCCTTGTCGACGGCGAGGGCCATGGCGTCGTGGCAGGTGGCGAGGCCGAGGCCCCGGTGGTCGTCGATGGTGGCGGTGGCCGGGGCCTGGCGGACCACCTTCGGGGTGGCGCGGGGGTCGAGGTGCCCGCTGCGCAGCCACTGCACGTAGAAGGGGAACATGTTGGCCACGCCGTGGGAGTCGATCCCCCGCAGGTCGGCGTAGAGCAGGACGTCGGCCGCCCGGTCGGCGTCCTGGGGGCGCATCCCCAGGGCCTGGAAGAGGCTTCGTGCTGTGGCCCGCATCGTCGCCTCCGGGACGCGGACGGCGAGGTCGGCGGGGACGTCGAAGCGGGCATCGGTGGCCATGGCTGGCGAGCTTCGCGCGGGTGGGCCGGCATCAGCTCGCCGAGCCGCGTCCGGGGACGGCGCCGAGCAGCTCGCCGGCCTGGGGTGACAGGGCGCCCGAGGCTCGGCTCGGGCCGGCGCCCGTGGGGTGGCCGGGCCCGTCGAGCATCAGCTGCACGTGCACGGTGACCAGGTCGGCCCCCAGCACGCGCACGTTGATGGCGTTGAGCGCCCGAAGCGGGTGCCAAGCGATGATGCGCCGTTGGCGCGCCAGGGGTCGTCGTCAGCCGGGACGGTGGCGGCGCCCGGCACCCAGCGGTACCTCAGGCCGATGCGCAGCCGCACCCGTACCCGTGGGTCGTGCCGGATGTTGCGCACGCAGCCGGCCCGCGTCCCGTGCTCGGCGATGATCCAGAACGAGTCGCCCTTGCGGCCGTTGCCGACCGGTACCCGTCGGGGCCTGCCGGAGGTACGTCCCG
>WHTX01000429.1 GCA_009377505.1 Acidimicrobiia bacterium | reverse complement strand
GTTCTGGGGGTTTACGAACGGCATGGTGAGCACGGCGCTGGGCAGGTCGGCCTCGCTGCGGATGGCGCCGCCGAAGGCGTCACGGGTCTCGACGACCACCCGGTCCCCCGCCTCGACGTGCAGCACCGGCTCGGAGTACGGGCCGATGGTGAACAAGTAGTCGCCCTGGCGCTCCTCGGTGAGCTGGTGGGTGGTGCCCACCTTGGTTCCGGCCCGGCCCCGACGGGCCATGATCGAGTCCTCGAAGCGCTCCACGGGGCGAACCGTACTCCCGGCCGCGCCGCGCCGGCTCGGCCGCCCGGCCCAGGCCAGCGGGGCTACGGTCCCCGACCATGAGCCTCCCGTTGCGCTTCGGCGTGGTGCACGACTTCCGCTGCCCCCCGGGCAGCGACGTGCCCATGCCCCGGGTCTACGCCGAGACGTTCGAGCAGATCGAGCTGGCCGAGCAGTGGGGCCTCGAGCTGTGCTGGTTCACCGAGCACCACTTCATCGACGACGGCTACCTGCCGAACTTCGTGCCCGTCGCCGCTGCAGCCGCGGCCCGCACGTCGAGCATCCGCTTCTCGACGGACATCTGCCTGCTGCCCTTCCGCCACCCCGTCCGCCTGGCCGAGGACCTCGCCATCCTCGACAACATCTCGGGCGGCCGCATGGAGCTGGGCGCGGGCATGGGTTATGCCCTCCACGAGTTCGCCGGCTTCGGCATCCCCCGCTCGCGCCGGGTCTCGCTCACCGAGGAGGCCATCCAGGTGCTGCGGCTGGCCTGGTCGGGCGGGCCGTTCACCTTCGAGGGCAAGCGCTGGTCCTTCCGCGACCTGCGGGTGACGCCCGACCCCGTCCAGCCCGGCGGCCCGCCCCTGTGGGTGGCGGCCACGAGCCGGGCCGGGGCCGAGAGGGCCGCCCGCCACGACGCGCACCTGCTGCCCCAGGGGGCGCGCGACATCGTCCTCGACCCCTGGCAGGACGCGGTCCGGGCCGCGGGGCGCGACCCCGGCGAGCACCGAGTGGGCGTCATCCGAGGCGTCTTCGTCACCGACGACCCCGAACGGGACTGGCCGCCCGTGCAGGCCGCCGAGCGCTACCGACGCGACGTCTACGTCGGGCTCATCAAGTCGGCCGGCGACAACATGGGCCGCGGCGAGGGGCCGCGGCAGCCCATCCCGCTGAACCCGCTGGCGTGGACCGTCGGAGACGTGGCCCACTGCGTGGCCGAGCTCACCGCGTTCATGTCCGAGCACGGGCTCACCGACATCGTGACCTGGGGTGGCCCGCCGGGGCTGCCGCCCTCGGCGATGAACGCCTCGCTCGAGCGCTTCGCCAGAGAGGTCGTGCCCCAGCTGAAGACCAACCTTGCAGGAGGCTCCTGATGGCAGAGACCGTGCGGTTCGAGCGCAGCCACGACATCGTGATCGAGGCCCCACCAGCCGAGGTGCTCGACTACGTGTCCAACCCGAACACCTGGCCCGAGTGGATGCCCGCCACCCACCACATCGACAGCCCCGACCGGCCGCTGCAGGCGGGTGACCGCTTCGCCGAGCGGTGGGGCACGAGCGGGGGGGAGGTGCAGCTCGACTGGCGGGTGGTCGAGCGGGAAGACGCGCGCCTGTGGGTGGCGGAGGCCGACACCGCCTTCATCGGCCGCATCGTCGCCCGCTACACGACCGAGGAGACCCCGGCCGGCACCCGCTACACGCGCACCGTCGTCAACCCGTCGCGACCCAAGGCACCAACCGAGGAGATGGTGCTCCGCATCGACGCGGAAGCCGCCGTCTGCCTGGCGAACATCAAGGCGGCGGTCGAACGCCGCCGGTCTACGGTGCGCCCATGAGATTCGGGATGCAGGGAGCGAACCTCGGGCGCTACGCCCGGGCGGAGGGGGCGTTGGAGCTGGTGAGCGTGGCCGAGGAGGTCGGCCTCGCCACGCTGTGGACGGCGGACCACGTGGTGCTGCCCGACGCCTACGCCTCGAAGTACCCTTACGCCGCCGACGGGCGCATGCCCGGCGCCCGCACCGACTTCGATTTCCCCGAGCTGGTCGTGTGGATGGCCTACGTCGCCCACGCGCTGCGCAGCGTCCGCCTGGCCACTGGCGTGGTGATCCTCCCCCAGCGCAACCCGTTGCTCCTGGCCAAGCAACTGGCGACCCTCGACAACCTGGTCGTCCCCGAGCTCGCCCTCGGCATCGGCGTCGGCTGGCTCGAAGAGGAGTGCGTCGCCCTCGGCGTGCCGTGGGAGCGGCGCGGCCAGCGCACCGACGAGTACGTGGCCGCCATGCGGGAGCTGTGGGCCGGCGGGCCCACCACCTTCGCCGGCGAGTTCAGCCGCTTCGACGGCATCTACTGCCTGCCGCGGCCGAAGCACGGCACGATCCGGGTCATCGTCGGCGGGCACACCGAGGCCGCGGCCCGCCGGGCCGGCCGCCTCGGCGACGGCTTCTACCCCTGGAAGCTGCCCATCGAGCGCCTCGACCACCTGCTCACGGTGATGCGCCAGGCGGCGACGGACGCCGGGCGCGACCCGGCCACGATCGAGGTCATCGCCGGTGAGGAGAAGGACCCCGACCAGTTCCACCGCCTCGCCGACCTGGGCGTGACCGAGATCGTCATGGGCCCGATGAACCTCGAGAAGCTGCGGCGGTTCGGCGACGAGGTGATCGCCAAGCAGCCGTAGCTGATCAGTGGCGGTTTTCGAGACCGTCACCCCATCGGCGGCCGGCCAGACGTGCAGCGCAGATGGCGGAAATCCGCGCTCCCCGCTGCCAATCCCCCGCCGAGCCGACCCAACGTGCAGCGCAGATGGCGGAAACCCGCGCTCCCCGCTGCCAATCCCCCGCCGAGCCACCCTGCGTTCGAGCCGGGGCGGGCGGGTGAGCCAGACTGGGCGGCGGACGCAACCGGCCCAGGGGGGAACGTGGCCATCTTCGACAGCAACGGGGCACGCCAGCGAGCACGCCACAGGGAGGCTGGACCACCGGAACGCCCCTGGGCGCACCAGGGGGGCCGGGCGTGACCGGGACGCTGCGGGGCTCGGCCGCCGTCGTCGGCGTGGCCGAGCTCAAGCCCAGCCGCTGGACCGAGGGCGAGACGACGATCGGCCTGCTCACCCAGGTCGGCCTCGACGCCGTCGCCGACGCCGGCCTCGAGCTGGCCGACATCGACGGGCTCATCGCCCACCCCGTCGCCGGCGTGCCCAACCTCGTCCCCTCGACACTCGTCGAGTCCCTCGGCCTGCGGGCCACCTTCGCCGAGACGGTCGACCTCGGTGGCGCCACCGGTGCCGCCATGGTGTGGCGGGCGGCGGCGGCGATCGCCTCGGGCCAGTGCCGCGCCGTGCTGTGCGTCACCGGCGCCCGCCGCGAGAAGCGGCCCCCCGACGTGGCCCGTCGCCGCAAGGGCAGCGGCGCCCGGGACACCTCACCGTGGGCGGAGTTCGAGGTGCCCTTCGGCAACGTCGGCGCCAACATCGGCTACGCCATGATCGCCCAGCGGTACCTGCACGAGCACACGGCCACGCCCGAGCAGCTGGCCAAGATCGCCGTGCACCAGCGCGACAACGCCTGCCACAACCCCGACGCCTGGTTCTACGGCCAGC
>WHTX01000428.1 GCA_009377505.1 Acidimicrobiia bacterium | reverse complement strand
GTGCCGGCCACGCCGACGTGGACCGCCGAGCCCCAGGGGTCGGTGCCGCCCACGTCGAAGGCCGCCTCGCCGGCCGATGCGCCTGTCGCGGGCCGCGGCGCCAGGGAGCGGGGGCCGGCCACGGCCACGTCGCCCTCGCCGGCGCCGAGGCGGTGCAGGGCGCGCAGGATCTCGGCGTGGCTGCGCAGGAGGCCGGCCACGAGCACTCCGAGCACGAGGATGACGACGGTCTGGATCAGGACGACGGCGAGCACGCCACCTCCATCGGCAGTGGGCCCGGTCGGGGTCGGGGCGTCACCGGCGGATCCGTGACGCCCAGGCGAGGGGGATGCCCGGCGGGGTGTCGAACGTGAAGCTGACATCGGGGTCGTCGAAGCTGTTGCCGTTGCGGAGCAGCCACTGGTTGCCGCGCACCACCCCGGGGGTCCACTTCCCGTCGAGGTCCCAGTCCCCCACGACGGGGATGTCCCCGTTCAGCCCGTAGTCGAAGGTGATGTCGGGCGGGCCCGCGCTGTTGCTGTTGCGCAGCTTCCAGCGCAGCAGGCCCGAGCTGGTCGGGGCCACCACGCCCGGGGTCATGGTCCCGTCGCCGTTCCAGTCCCCGACCACGGGCACCTCGTCGGGGGCGCCCGTGCCGTAGTGGAAGACGAGGTCGGGCTGCCCGGGAGAGGAGTGGTGCCGCAACAGCCACTGGTTGCCCACGACGAGGCCGACGCCCCAGTGGCGGAACCCGGCCCAGGTGCCCACCACGGGGCGGTGGCCGGTGGCGCCGTAGGCGAAGGTGCCGTCGGGCTGGCCCGTCGAGTTGCTGTTGCGCAGGTGCCAGATGCCGTCGGCGAACACGCCGGGGCTGACGACGCCGTCCCCGTCCCAGTCGCCCATGACGGGGATGTGGCCCGCCGCGCCGTAGTGGAACGGAGCCTGGCCCATACCCGGCTGGTCGACCCGGTCGTAGCCCCGGTACCAGAGGCCGTTGGAGAACACCACCGGCAGGCTCCCCCACTGCGTGATGGCGTCGACGTTGGCAACGGGGGTCGGCGCGCTGTGCAGGCAGGGCGCGTCGTGGAAGCGGGTGAAGTTGTCCGTGGCCGGGGCCGTGGTGCAGCTCGGCTCGATGGACCATGGCGGGATGCAGGTGACGACCCGGCACACGATGGGGCCGAGGCAGGGGACGTGCTGGTTGCACTGGCCGTAGCGGAACGCCGTGCAGCAGGTCTTGCGGTGCCCGCAGTCGCCCCCGGCGCAGTCACAGCCGCAATCGTTCGTAGCCCCGGTGACGCCCGAGGCGCCACAGGGCCCGGCTGCGCCGGCGTTGCAGTCCATGTAGTAGCGGGGCCCGTTCGGCCCGCACAGGCTCGAGCCGTCCGCTTTCCACCACCCGGCCACGACGCTCCCCGGCGGGCAGCCGTTCACCCCCGTGAGCGTGCAGCAGAACTCGGTGTAGCCGTCACAGCACGAAGCGCCGCAGTCGCAGTCACGATTGCTGCACCCGCAGATGGCGGCGTAGGCCGTGCCCGGCTTGAGCAGGTAGCGCAGGGGCGCCACGGTCATGGCCGACCCGGCCAGGGCGGCCCGCACCAGGAAGCCCCGGCGCCCGAGGCGGTTGTCGAGCGCCCCGCTGGCCCGCTCGGCGGCCGAGCGCCGCTCGTGGCGCGTCCTGCCGAGGCCGGCGCCGGCGCCCTTCCCGTCGCTGCTGGTGCTGCTGGCGTTGCCGCTTCCGCCGGAGGAACCGCTTCCGCTCGCGTGACCGGAGCGGTCGCCGGTGGCCGTCATCGTCATCGGGCGCTCCTCCGCAGGTCCCGCATCGCCGCCGCCAGGCCCGGGAGCTGGGCAAGGGCCACGACCACGAGGTAGGTGGCGATGGCCGCCAGGGCCAACACCAGGGGCCCCTCGCCGGCGTCGTCCAGCGCCTCGGCCACCGGTCCGCTGGCGCCTTGCGCGGCTGCGACCACCGAGAGGCCGAGCCCGGCGGCGGTGACGCCGACGTGCAGGCCGCTCGGGCGCGAGTCGACCTCGCCGAAGCAGCCACAGGAGGCCACCTCGTCGCGCCGCCACAGGGCGACGGCCACGGCGACGAAGCCGGCGTAGCAGAGCGCCACCAGGGCCCAGGCCGGCCCCCCCACGAACAGGGTGACGGTGGCGACCGCCACCTCGCCCACACCGACGGCACGGACCGCCGGCAGGGGGAGGCGAACGCCGAGGGAACCGAGTGCCTGCCGAGCCGGGGTGGGCTGCGCCGCCTTCATCGCGCCGCCCACCGCCAACAGACCGCAGCAGGCCGCGTATGCACCAGACAGGCCGTCCATGCCGGCGTCATCCTAGTGCCACGTTCTTCCGAAGGCCCACGAGCCTGGTCGGGTGACCTGCCTGGAGGCGCGTCGGTAGCCTGGCGCCCCGTGACGACCGTCGACACGGGCCCGGGGCCCCTGCTCCGCTTCATCGACGCCTCGCCCACCCCGTTCCACGCCTGCGCCGAGGCCGCCCGCCTCCTCGAGGCCGCCGGGTTCGCGGCCGTGCGGGAGACCGACGTGCTCCCGGGCGAAGGCTCCTGGTTCCTGGTCCGGGGCGGGACGCTCGTGGCCTGGCTGGCGCCGCCGTCCCTCGCTGGCCGCCAGCCCTCGTTCCGGCTCGTCGGCGCGCACACCGACAGCCCCAACCTGCGCATCAAGCCCAACCCGGACCTGGCCCGGGCGGGCCTGGCCCAGCTCGGCGTCGAGGTCTACGGCGGCCCGTTGCTCAACTCGTGGCTCGACCGCGACCTCGGCATCGCCGGCCGCGTCGCCCTGGGCCGGGCCGGCGAGCAGGGCCACGACCTCGTAGCAGGAGCCACGGCCGGCCCCGCCGAGCTGCGGCTCTTCGAGCTGCGCCGGCCCTTGCTGCGGCTGCCCCAGCTCGCCATCCACCTCGACCGTGAGGTCAACGAGAAGGGCCTCGTCCTCAACCGCCAGCAGCACCTGACGCCGTTCTGGGCGACCGAGGCACAGGGCGACGTGGCCGGCTTCGCCGCCGTGCTGGCCGACCACCTCGGCGTGGCCACAGAGGACATCGTGGCCTGGGACGCCATGGTGTTCCCCGTCGAGGAGCCCCGAGTGGTAGGCCTGCGGGAGGAGTTCGTGTCCGCGCCGCGCATCGACAACCAGCTCTCCTGTTGGGCGGGGGTCGCGGCGCTGGCGGCTCGGGCCGCCGAGGGCGTGGCCGCCGACCGGGTCGAGGCGCTCGTCCTCTTCGACCACGAGGAGGTGGGCTCCGCCTCGGACCGGGGCGCCGACGGCGCCTTCTTGGGCTCGGTGCTCGAGCGCATCGCCACCGCCGCCGGGCTCGACCGGCCCGGCTACCTGCGGGCTCTCGCCGGATCGAGCTGTGTGTCCGCCGACTGCGCCCATGCCACGAACCCGAACTACGTCGACCGGCACGAGCCCCAGCACCAGATCGCCCTCAACGGCGGCCCGGTGCTGAAGGTGAACAGCAACCTGCGCTACGCCACCGACGCCCGTACCGCCGCCCTTTTCGCGGCGGCCTGTCGCCGGGCGGACGTGCCCCTCCAGCGCTTCGTGAACCGGACGGACCTGGCCTGCGGCTCGACCATCGGGCCGCTCACCGCCTCCGCCCTC
>WHTX01000054.1 GCA_009377505.1 Acidimicrobiia bacterium | reverse complement strand
GGGACCGGGCCGTCGGGGCCGATGACGGTGGTGTCGGGCGGCACCTCTGTCATGGGCAGCCGGCGCCGGGCCGCGGCGATCGCGTCGCCTGCGCGCGTGTGTGCTTCTCGCGCTTGCGCAGCTCGAGGAGCTGTCGCTCGAAGTCGTCGTGGTCGGTGACGGTCGGGGCTGGCGTGGTCATGGTTCCTCTTTCAGTTGTCTTGGGAGGTCGGCCAGCCGGCGGCGCCGACCGGAACGGGCCTACGCGGCACCTGGCCGTCGACGTTTCGCTGCGCCGGGTGAGGCGCGTCAGGCGTTGACCGTGCTGGTGCCCGGCGGCCCAGCCAGAATCGTCAGAACGTACTCGAGCAGTTGGATGCGCCCATCGAACGTGCGGCTGCTGATCATGTCGAGAGCAACATCGGGATAGCCGTCATGGACCAGTAGATCTCGTCGGCGCGGCTGCCAGCGGGCGCCCGCCTCCCGCCTCGGACCGAGGTGAGGGGCGCTCTGAGCCGCCCGGCAACAGGTCAGGCCTCACCCGCGGTCGTAGGGGGGCGGCAGCTCGCAGCCGAAACGCTGGGCCAGGGCCTTCATGTCGGCGATGTCGTCAGCGTCGGGCTCGTAACCGACATGGGCCCTGAGCTGCGTCTCGAGGGAGCAGCAGAGGACAGCCTGGCCGGCGACCACCCCACGCACGGGCGCTGCGTAGTGCCACCGCTCGACACCGTCGAGCTGCACCTGGTCACCGCCGCCGTCCTCGGTCAGCTCGACGGGGTGCAGGTCGACCTCTCGGCCGTCGTGCCGTCGGAACGCCAACGCCGCCGGGAGCCAGTCCCGGATGACCTCGAAACCCTCGGCCTCGAGCAGGGCACGCAGGCGCGGGACCGCCCCGGCCGGCACGACCAGGTCGACGTCCGCGTGCCGCCGCGTCTCCTCGCCGAGCAGGGCGTCCACGCCCCAACCACCGTCGACCCACGCCGTGACGCCGACCGCCTCGAGCCGACGCAACAGCGCGACGACCTCGGGGCCCTCCATCGTCAACGGATGTTGCCTGGTTCGCGACGAAGAGGGTCGACGCCCGGCCCGGCCCTCACACCATCAGACCGGGATCTTGTAGAGCTCCGCAGCATTGTCCTGCACGATCCGCTTGCGGGTCTCGGGCTCGAGCCCGATCAACGACTTGCGGACCCGCTCGTCGCTCTTGGGGTACAGGCACGTCGGGTGGGGGAAGTCCGTCTCGAACATCACGTTGCCCACGCCCAGCACGTCGAGCAGACGCTCGATGGCCAGCGACTCGAACCAGAAGCACCCGTAGAACTGGCGGCGGAAGTACTCCGACGGCGTGAGCGACAGCTTGGTCCGCTCCCCCGGCGCCGTCTCCCACAGCTGGTAGTCGAGCGCCTCGAGGAAGAAGGGGATCCACCCGATCCCCGACTCGACCGACACGAACTTGAGGTCCGGGTACTTCTCGGCCACGCCGCCGTAGATGAGGTTCCCGATCACCTGGGCGTTGCCCAGGAAGATGTTGGCCGAGCCCACCGACAGCTTCTGCTCGCCGTTGAAGGACGGCCACGGCACCCGTCCGAACCAGTCCATGATCGACTGGCTCGACCCGATGTGGAAGTTCACCGGCATCTCGTGCTCGAGGCACACCTGCCAGAACGGGTCCCAGTGGTCGGTGGCGAGGTCGGGCAGGCCGGCATCCTGGGGGTTGGCGCACGTCACCACGCCTCGCATGCCCATGGCCTGGCAGCGGCGGACCTCGTCCACCGAGGCGTCGACGTCCCACCAGGGCACGAGCGCCATGGGGAAGAGGCGCTCGCCGGAGTCTGCCTGCATCTCGGCCACGGCGTCGTTGTAGATCCGCACGCAGGTGAGGCGCAGCTCCTCGTCCTGCACCTTCAGGAAGTTCTGCGCCCCGAAACCAGCCAGGTTGGGATAGATGATCTGGGCGTGGACGCCCAGCGTGTCCATCATCTTCAGCCGGGCGTGGGTCTCGTAGCTGGCGGCGTGGACCTCTTCGTTGGTCAGGCGGAAGAACTTCGTCCCGATCTGCTTCCCGCCGTCGGGGGCGATGACCGAGGCGGCGGAGATCTTGCCGATCACCTTGTCCTGGTCGACCACCCAACGCGGCTTACCAGCCAGCTCGCGCACCTGGGGGACGAGGTCGCGGTACTTGGCCGGCGCCCGTGAGGTCCACAGGTCGTAGGGCTCCGACAGGTGCGTGTCGGTGTCGATGATCTTGATGCCGGCCAGGATGTCGGTGTTGTCGACACTCGTCCGGACATCGGTGAGCTCATCGGTGACGGCCATGCCTGCCCCCTCGGCGACGCGTGCTGGGTGGTCGATGGTACACACGGGAGCTGACACCCGGGTCAAGTCGGGCGGGAGCGGGGCCCTATGGTGACCGGGTGACAACAGCCGCCCACGCGGGCCCCGTCGCCGTGCCCGAGACCGTGGCGAAAGCCGTCCCGAGCACGGCCGTCGCCGGCATGGTGATGGCCTCCGTCGTGGTCATCTGGGGGCTCGGCCCGCCCGTCACCAAGCTGATCAGCGCTCCTCCCCTCGTCGGGGCCTCCGTTCGCTTCTGGCTGGCCACGCCCCTCATCTGGGGCCTGATGTACGCGACCGGACGGCGCGCCACCCTGGCCACGCTGCGCCACACCGCCCTGCCCGGCGCCCTCTTCGGGCTCAACATGATCGGGGTCTTCGCCGCCCTGCAGCACGCCTCGGTGGCCGTGCTCGCCGTGATCCAGGCCCTCCAGCCGGGCGTCGTGCTGCTGATCGCCGGGCCCCTCCTCGGCGAGCGCGCCACCCGCTGGCACGTCGCCTGGACCCTCGTCGGGGTCGTCGGCGTGTCCGTCGTCGTGCTCGGCGGCAGCCCCGAGGTGCACACCGACGCCATCGGCATCCTCCTCGCCCTGTGGTCGCTGATGACGTTCACCCTCTACTACCTGCTGAACCGCCGGGCACGCTCGACGACCTCGATCGACCCGCTGGCATGGATGGCGGGCGTGACGCTCTTCGCCGGGCTCACCATCACCCCGATCGCGGTGGCGCTCAGCGATGCCTCCGACTACCGCCAGCTCGCCGGGGTGGACTGGCTGTACCTGGCCTTCGTCGGCGGCGTGGTGGGCATCGTGGGCCACACCATGATGAGCTGGGCGCACCGCTTCATCGCCGCGTCGCGCTCCTCGCTCTACCTGCTGGCCATGAACGTCGTGGCCATCAGCGCGGCGTGGCCCCTGCACGACGAGCCCATCACCCCGCTCCAGGCCGTGGGCGGTGTGGTCGTGCTCGGGGCCGTGGCCGCGGTGCTCAGCCGGCCCGCAAGCGTTCGGGCCGCGGGTCGCCCATCCCCGACAGCCGCGACTTCGCCGTGAGCCCACCGTCCACGACGAGGGCCTGACCGGTCACGAAGCTGGCCTGGTCCGAGCTGAGCCAGACGGCGGCCGCGGCGATCTCGCCGGGCTGGCCGATGCGGCCGAGCAGGTGGTGGGCGCCGGCCCGCTCGCGTGCCCCCTCGGCGGCCAACATGCGGCCGACGGGCGGGGTGTCGATGGCGCCGGGGCAGATGCAGTTCACCCGCACGCCGTCTCGAGCGTGGTCGACGGCGAGCGCCCGGGTGAGGTTGATGACCGCTGCCTTGGAAGCGCTGTAGACGATCGACGCGGGGTCCCCGGCCAGGCCGGACACGGAGGCCGTGGCCACGAAGGCCCCACCACCCCCGTCGGCCATGACGGGCATCGCGTACTTGGCCCCGAGGAACACCGCCTTCACGTTCACGGCCATGACCAGGTCCCAGTCCGCCTCGGGGAGGTCGACGGCCGTGCCGGGCCGGATCGTGCCCGCGTTGGCGAAGAAGGCGTGCAGGCCCCCGAACGCCGACACTGCGGCGTCCACCATACGCTCGTTGTCCGCGGCGAGGCGCACGTCGGCGCCACAGGCGATGGCCCGGCCGCCCGCGTCGCGGATCTCGGCCGCCACCTCCTCCACCTTGGCCTCGCGCACGTCGGCGGCGACCACGGCCGCGCCCTCGGCGGCGTAGCGCAGGGCCGAGGCCCGGCCGATCCCCGAACCGGCCCCGGTGATGATGGCGGTCTTCCCTTCGAGCAGCACGGCTCCCCCTCTGTCGGCTGGCAGGTGCGCGCGGACCCTACCCGCGGCACCGCGCCGGGCCCGAAGCCCGCCGGTCAGCCACCGACGAGGGTGAGCAGCTGCTCCCGGTCCGGCCCCGGTGCCGGCTCGGGCTGGCCGAGGGCGATCGCCCGCTCAGCGACGCCGGGGCGGGAGAGCACGTCGCCGCCCCGTTCGAGGAGGAGGCTGACGCTCAGGAAACCACGCAGGAGGTCGGGGTCCTTGGCGGCACCGTGGCGCAACGCCTGGCCGAGCAGCCACCCGGGGTCCTCGGTCTCGTAGGGCACGCCCTCGAGCTCTGCCCGGATCTCGGCCAGCCGGTGCCGGTCGAATGCCAGCGTGTCCCGGTAGAGCGGCTCCACCACCGCCGAGGTCACCTCGTCCCAGCGGGTGAGGAGGTCGGACGCGTCGGCCGCGGGCACCTCGCGCAGCAGGTCCCGCAGGCAGAGGACGTGCTGCAACCCGATCGACGCCCCCCGCCCGAGGGACGGGTTCGTGCACGCCCACGAATCACCCACGGCGAGCACGCCGGTGGCACAGGGGGCACCGTCACACCAGTAGCGGCGGTGGCGGTCCTCGATGTTGGCCATCACGTCCACGCCGGATATCGGCTCGCCGTCGAGCCAGTGGGCGACGAGGGGGTAGCTCTTCACCACCCGCTCCCACACCTCGGGAAGCCGGAGGCGCCGCAGCGCGGCATCGGAGCCGCTGGTGATGACGCCGACGCCCCAGGTGCCGTTGTCTGCCGGCAGGGTGAGGACCGAGACGGAGCCGTAGGGCTGCAACAGCGGCCCGAACGCCGGGGGGACGCTGCCGTCCGAGGACCGGAAATGGCGCCCGTAGTAGAGGAACCCGCTGTCCTCGCGCTCCTCCTCGGGCGGGCGGGCACCGATGGCGGCGAGCCAGCCCGGTAGCGGCGAGCGGCGGCCGCTGGCGTCGACGACCAGGTCGGCGTGAAGCTCCGTCCCGTCCTCGGTCACGACACCCTTCACGTGAGGGACCCCCGGGCGCACGGGCTCTCCGCCGAGGAGGCCGCGAACGGCAGTGGCGCGACGCAGCTCGAGGCCGGGCTGGTCGGCCACGGCGCGGCAGATCGCCGCCTCGACCACCGGCCGACGGCCCGTGAGCACCGTGAAGCGCTCGTCACCCGGGCGGCTCCCCCCGCTCATGGCCTCGGGCATCCCGTCGAGCGGGTTGCTGCGCAGGGCGCCCGCCTCCTCCATGGCCGTGACCACCTCGGGCAGCTCGGCCTCGGCGTGCTCCCGGAAGCGGGCGAGGAAGAAGTGCAGCATGCGGAACTGGCCGACGCCGCGCCTCTCCCAGGCGGACCACAGGTCCTCGGGCGATGCCGGTGGTGCCGTCCCGTCCCGCTCGAGGAGGACGACGTGGTGGCCGTCCCGGGCCAGGAGCGCTCCCGCGCACAGCCCGGCAATGCCTCCCCCGACGACGATGACCTCGGCCATGACGCCCCCCCCCCCACATACGTGCAGACTGCCTGTATGTATTGTTCTCGCTGGCAGCTCTGTCAAGGTGGACACAGGGGAGGCGCACGGAACGTTGGCGAAGCGAAGCGCCAAGGACGCGGAGGCCACCCGCCGGCGGATCCTCGCCGCCGCCCTCGAGCTGTTCGCCACGACGGGCTACTCCGGGACCTCGACGACGGCCGTCGCTCGGGCAGCGGGCGTCACGCGAGGCGCCCTCTACCACCACTTCGCCGACAAGGCAGCCCTGTTCAGAGCCGTCTTCCTCGAGCTCGAGGAGGAGCTCGACGAGGCCGCCAACGGCGCTGCGCTGGCCCGGGCCGGCGAGGGGGTGCTGGCCGCCTTCCTCGCCGGCTGCTCGGCGTGCCTCGACTTCATGAGCCGGCCCGACTACCACCAGGTCGCCATGGTCGACGCCCCGGCGGTGCTCGGCTCGGCGGCGTGGCACGAGATCGACGCCGGCATCGGCATGAAGACCATGCAGGCCGGCCTCGGCGCCCTCGACGCCGGGGGGCTCCTGCGCGGGCCGCCGTCGCCGGCTCTGGCCGTGCTCGTCTTCGGTGCGCTCACCGAGGCCGGCATCACGCTCAGCCGGGCGGACGACGGCTCGCCCACCAAGGCCGAGCTGCTCGGCGCACTCGTGGGCCTGCTCACCAACCAGCCGGCGACCTGACGCGGGGCGCGACCGAGGTCCCGTCCCCGTTGCGCTCCGGCCCGTGCCCCGCCGTACTGTCACCCCGACAAGGACCCGCGAGAGGGGGAGAGCCGTGCGCGACGTGACGGGGTGGGTGGCCGTGGTGACCGGGGCGGCGTCGGGGATCGGCCGGGGCATGGCCCGGTCCTTCACCGGCGCGGGGATGAAGGTGGTGCTGGCCGACATCGAGCAGGCGCCCCTCGACGCAACCACGGCCGAGCTGGCCGACGCCGGCCACGAGGTGTTGTCCGTGCCCACCGACGTGTCATCCCTCGAGGCCGTCGAAGCCCTGGCAGCCAGCGCCGTCGAACGCTTCGGCAAGGTCAACGTGCTATGCAACAACGCCGGCGTGGGGACCGCGGGGCCCGTCCAGCAGACGTCGCTCGAGGACTGGCGGTGGACCCTGGCCATCGACCTGTGGGGCCCGATCTACGGCTGCAAGGTCTTCCTCCCCCTCATCGAAGAGGCGGGTGAGGGCCACGTCAACTCGACGGCCTCGATGGCGGGCCTGTTGGCCGGCGGCTCCCTCGGTGCGTACAACGTGGCCAAGCACGGGGTCGTCGCGCTGATGGCGTCGCTCGCCCGCGACCTGCGCATCGCCAAGTCGCCCGTCACCGCCTCTGTCCTCTGCCCCGGGCCGATCAACACCAACATCGTGCGCAGCGAGCGCAACCGCCCCGCCGAGTCCCTCGCCGAGCACGTCGACACGCCCCAGGGCGAGCGCTTCTGGCAGATGCTGACCGACTCGCTGTCCCACGGCATGAACCCCGACGAAGTGGGGCCGATGGTCCTCGACGCCGTCCGCACCGACAAGTTCTGGGTGCTCACCCACCCCGACATGCTCTCCATCGTGGTCGACCAGGTCGAGCGCATCGGCCGGGACCAGAGCCTGCGCGTCTTCTAGCCCTGCTCCCGAGGGGCCCCTGGGCTGGAGGGGTGCGGGCCCGTGGTCGGCGTTGCCCGATCCGTTCGACCGGGCCCAGGCGCAAGGTCGTGGCCAGCGCGAAGGATCGTGCACCGTGGCGGTGCACGGTCCTTCGCGGACCGTGCGGGTCACCGGGCCCGGCGCCCGGGCCGGCCGAGGCCGGCGAGACAGGTTGCCAGGGGGCCAGGATGGAGACATGGCAGATCGAGGCGGGAGGCCCCGGCGCGCCCGAGCATGGCGGCTGCTCGGCCGGCTTGCCGTGGTCGGGCTCGTGGCCTTCGTGCTCGTGCAGTTCGTCCCCTACGGCTGGGCCCACCCCAACCCGCCCGTCATCGCCGATGCGCCCTGGCCCACGCCGGAGTCGGCCGCCCTCGCCCGCGCCGCCTGCTACGACTGCCACAGCAACGAGACCGAATGGCCCTTCTACGCCTACGTGGCGCCGATGTCCTGGTTCGTCCGGCGCGACGTGGAGCAGGGGCGCCGGGAGCTCAACTTCTCCCTCGGCGAGCGGGTCACCGACGACGCCGCGGAGGCCGTCGCCGATGGCTCGATGCCGCCGCGGGGCTACCGGGCCCTTCACCCTGGTGCCCGCCTCTCCGACCAGGAGCGCGACACCCTCGTGCAGGCGCTCACCGTGCTCGAGGAGACGACCGAGGGCGCCGACGGCGGCGGCGACGGCGACGCTGGCGGGGACGAGGACCACAGCGGGCGGGGCGGTGGCGGGGAGGACCACAGCGGGCGGGGGCGCTGACCACGAGCGGCCGCTCGGCTCGGTGGCACCGGGCCCGCCCACCACGGGCGGGCCCGCCCCGCTCAGATCCTGACGTCGCGGGGATAGGCGAGCCACACGGTCGCCGCCCCGAGCAGGGCGAAGGCGGCGAGCAGCACGTAGGCCCGGCTGAATGCGGCCACCTCGTCCGAGTCGCCGAGGATGGCGACCACCGCCGCCGTGCCCACTGCGCCGGCCAGGTACCGAGCCGTGTTGAAGCCTGCGTTGACCTGCCCGTAGGCGCTGTCGGGCACGCCCGCCAGGGCAGCAGCGTTGAGCGGCGCCGAGGTCAGCCCGAAGCCGGTCGAGAAGAGCAGCACGCCGGGCAGCAGCCCGAAGAGGTAGTCAGGCTCCTCGCCCAGGAACAGGACGAACCACACCGTCGCGACCAGGGGCATCAGGCTGCCGATCGAGATCAGCCCCCGCGGCCCGCGACGGTCCACGATCCGCCCGGCGATGACCGACCAGATGAGGGCGTTGCCCGGCCCGGCGCTGATGGCCAGGCCCGCCTCGAGGGAGGAGTAGCCCCACACCCGGATGAGGAACAACGGCCACACGAGCCAGACGGACATCCCGGCCATCGAGAAGAACAGGTTGGCGAGGTCGGCCGACCACACGGTGCGCAGCTTGAAGACCTCGAGGTCGAGCAGCGGCTCGGGGTGGGCGTGGCAGCGGCGCAGGAACAGGGGAAGCAGGCCAGCGGTGAGGACGAGCGCGCCGAGGACCCACGGGTTCGTCCACCCGAAGGACGACGACTGGCTCACCGCGAACACGACGCCGGCGACGGCGACCGTGCCCATGGCCACGCCCAACCAGTCGAGGCGCTCCCTGCCGGCCGGCGCCCGGCTCTCGGACAACACCCCGGGCCCCACGAGCAGCACGACCACGAGCACGGGGACGCCGAGCAGGTAGACCGCCCGCCACGAGGCCCACTCCACCGCCAACGCCGCCAGGCTCGGCCCGAGGGCGGCGCCCATCGAGGACGTGGCCGACCACAGCGACACCACGCGCCCCCGCCAGGCGGCGGGGAACTCGGGCAAGGACACCGATATGGAGGCGGGCAGGGCGAAGGCGGCGGCGACGGACTGCACGAAGCGCAGGGCGATGAGCGTCGTGGCTGTGGGCGCCGCGGCGGTGAGCACCGAGGCCACCAGCAGGCAGGCGCAGGACCACAGCAGGACCTTGCGCCTCCCCACCCGGTCGGCGACGCGCCCGCCGACGAGCAGGAACGCGGCGAGGCCGATGCCGTAGCCGCTGATCGTCCAGGACAGCACCGACCTCGACGTGTCGGGGAACGCCTCCTCGATGGCCGGGAAGGCCATGTTCGTGCCGGCCACGTTGAGGGACACGACCAGGGACGCCGCCGCGCCGAGGCCGAGGCCCACCCAGGCCCGCCTCGGGACCGTCGCCTCATCGGACGTCCCCAGCCCGCCGGGCACGTGGGGCGACGTGCCCGCCCGGGCCTCGATGTCCATCCGCTGACAGTTGTCGGCCGAGGGCGTCGCTGTCGATTCCGGAGCGGGCACCCTGGGAGGGTGAGCGGCCCCTCCTCCCCCATCGACGCGCCCGCACCTCTCGACGACCGGGCCTCGAGGGGCGACGACCACGCAGAGGGTGGCGTGCAGGGCTCGTCCCGCGTTCCCCGGCGGGCGCTGGTCGTGGGGTTGGCGGCCGTGGCCCTCCTCGGCGTGGTCGGGGCCGGCCTCAGCTGGCGCTGGTTCGTCCGCCCCCCAGTGGACGGGCCCGTCCCCGCCGACGCCATCGTCATGTTCGGCGGTGCCGGCGACCGCTTCGGCAAGACGGTGCAGCTCGCCGAGGAGGGCTACGCCGACGTGGTCGTCCTCTCCGACCCCGACGAGGTGGGCGAGCCCTTCACGGCCTACGGCTTCTTCTGCCGCAACACGCCCTACGACGGCTACGAGCCTCACGACTACGAGGCGATCTGCTTCGATCCCGCCACCCACACGACCCGAGGCGAGGCCCGCTTCGTGGCCGGCCTCGCCCGGGAGCGGGGCTGGGAGACGGTCAACCTCGTCACCACGACCGAGCAGGCCACGAGGGCACGCATGATGCTGGCCCGCTGCTGGGAGGGCGAGATCCACAGCGTGACGGTGGCGACCGACCTGTTCCGCCCGGCCCGCATCCTCTACGAGTGGGGGGCCATGGCCCGAGCGGTCCTCGAGCGGCGCGACTGCTGAGCAGGCGCGGGCGGGGCGCGGCCGGAGGGCGGGCAGGGCCCGCACGTGCCAGGCTCCGCCCATGGGGACGAACCGCCGGATCCTGATCGACCACCTGCCGCAGGGCCCTTTGGACGTGGGCTGCTTCCGGCCCGAGGAAGCCGAGGCGCCCGTGCCCGGTGACGGTGAGGTGTCGTGCCGCACCCGGTACCTGTCCATCGACGCCGCCAACCGGGCCTGGATGCAGGGGGCCACCTACCGCTCGGCCCTCGAAGGAGGCCAGGTGATGGCGGGGGCGGTGCTCGCCGAGGTGATCGAGTCCAAGGACGCCGCCTTCGCCCCCGGCGACATCGTGGAGACCGACTACGGCTGGCAGGAGCAGGCCGCGGTGCCGGCGAGCCGGCTCGAGAAGGTCGAGGTGCGCGGCCCGCTCTCCCACCACCTCTCCGTGCTCGGCATCACCGGGCTCACCGCCTACGTCGGCCTCCTCGACATCGGCAGGCCCCGGGAGGGCGAGACGGTGGTCGTATCCGCCGCCGCGGGCGCGGTGGGCAACGTCGCCGCCCAGCTCGCCAAGATCGCCGGCTGCCGCGTCGTGGGGGTGGCCGGCGCGCCCGAGAAGTGCGCCTGGCTGGTCGACGAGCTAGACCTCGACGGCGCCGTCTCCTACCGCGACCCCGGCTTCTTCAAGGCGCTCAAGGCCGCCTGCCCCCAGGGCATCGACGTCTACTTCGACAACACCGGCGGCGACGTGCTGGGCGCGGCGCTGTTCCAGATGAACCTGCAGGGGCGCATCGTCTGCTGCGGCGTCGTGTCCCAGTACGACACGTCCAACCCCGGGCCCGGCCCCCGGGGCGTCCCCGGCCTGCTCGTCACGAAGCGGCTGCGGATGGAGGGCTTCATCGTCATGGACAGCTGGGAGGGCCACCCCGAGCGACGCGCCGAGGCCACCGAGCGGCTCGCTGGCTGGGTGGCCGACGGCCGCCTCGAGGTCGTCGAGGACGTGGTCGAGGGCATCGAGGCCGCGCCCGGGGCGCTCGTCGACCTGCTCGCCGGGGGCAACCTGGGCAAGCGGCTCGTCAAGGTCGCTGACCACATGGCGTCACCGGCCGAGCCCAGCTTGTAGTGCCGCTAGTGCCGTGTCCACGACGCAGTCGCGGGCCGCCGTCCCTAGGCTTCCATGCGGAGCCCCGCGGGCGAGCGCGGCGGCCCGGGTTGTGGCGGAGGCGAGCATGGCAGGTGGACGCGGGGTGATCGACGCCACGACGGTGGTCGTCGGCGCGGTGAGCGGGACTATCGCCGGCCTGGCCGCGTTGGTGGTCTCTGGAGGCACGGGGGCGAACCCCGTGCTCGGGGCGGTGGCCGGCCTCGTCGTGGGCGCGCTGGGCGGCGTTGCCACAGGAGCCCTGCACCCGTCGGCGCCCGCGCTCGTGCCCGCCGTCGCGGGGCGAACTGCGCCCTCGGGCCTCGAGGGGCTCGGTCTCGACGGCCCCGACGAGCTGGGAGGCCCGATCACCACGGGCGACCTCCTGGCCGTCGTCGGCCCGGCCCCCGCGGCCGAGCGGTTGCGACCCGCCGGCAACCTGAGCCCCCTCGTCACCTCCATCGGCAACCGCTACCGGGTGCTGGCCGACCGCCAGCTCGGCGCCCTCGGCCAGCCCAGTGCCACGGATGCCGGTCGCCAGCCGGCGCCCACCGCCGGCGCCGAGAGCAACGCCGGTCGCGTGGCCAGCGACGACCTCGGCCAGGCCGCCCGGCTCAGCCGCCGGATGCGCCGCCTGGCCAAGACGCTCGAGGTCCTGGCGGACGACCCCGAGAGCGCCGAGCTGGCAGAGCCGGCGACGGTCACCGAGATCATCCGAGCGGCCATCGCCGACAACGACGAGCAGGTCCGCATCGACTTCAGCTCCCTGCACCCGGCGTCGGTGGACGGGGGCGCCGTCGCCGACCTCGTCCACCTGCTCGCCGAGCTCATCGACAACGCCATCGTCTCCTCGGCCGGCAACGGCACCAAGGTCGTGGTGCTCGGGCGGCGAAGCACCGACGGCTACCTGCTCTCGGTGGTCGACGAAGGAGCGGGGATGCGACCGGGCGACCGGGAGTCCGCCAACGGCCGGCTGAGCTCGCCGCCCCCCTTGGCCCAGCAGTCGCCGACGGCGTTCGGCCTGCCCACCGTCGGCCGCCTCGCCGACCGCCACGAGATCGCCGTCCACCTCCTCGAGGCGGCCACCGACGGGCTCATCGCCAAGGTGCGGATCCCGGCCCGCCTGCTGGACGGGCCCGGCCACGGGGGCCGCGGCCGCACGGCCAAGGCCCCGGAGGGCGCGGTCGCCGGCCGGGCGCCGCGCCGGGGGGCTGAGGAGGGAGCCCCGGATGACGGCAGGCGCGACGCGGACGGCGTGCTCGTCGACCTGACGGATCAAGAGCTCGCCGACGCCGACCTCCACCACGACCAGGACGGCACGACCGAACCCGAGCGCCGCGCCGGCCCCGAGCGCGGCAGCGGTGACCGCGAGCGGGATGGCGCCGGCGGCGACCGCGAGCGGGGCGATCGGCGCAAGCGCTCCCTCGCCGGGTTCGCCCCCGACGACGGGGAGGACAGGATCGCCGCAGCCACGGCCTCCCAGCGCGCCGAGGCGGCGCGTCGGGTCGTGCGGCGCTCCCGGCCCCAGGACGGCGGCCGGCCTCGCCCCGGCGGCGGCCAGGACGCGGCCGACGGGGGCCGGTCGGACAGGGAAGCTGGCCCCGAGTAGAACCCTCGGGGTGAGATCGCCTGCCGCGCTCGTCGCCCTGGCCCTGTTCGGCGTGCTCGGTGCCGGGTGCACGCAAGGCGTCGGCGACAGCGTCTCCCGGGCGGGGGACTCGACGGTGGTCGGCGACGCCCGCTTCGAGGAGGGCGAGTGCCGCTTCGAGGCGCCCGAGGACGTCGAGGTGCGGTGCGGGTGGCTGGTGGTGCCCGAGGACCGCGCCCGCCCTGACGGCCGCCAGGTTCGCCTCCACGTGGGCGTGTTCCACCGGGCGGGCGCTGACGCCCGCCCCGACCCGGTCGTCTTCCTCGAGGGCGGGCCGGGCGGCAATGCCCTCGAGGGTGCCACCAGCGACTTCCTCGGGCGCTTCGGCCTCTACGCCGAGGACCGTGACGTCATCGTGTTCGACCAGCGAGGCACCGGCTACAGCGAGCCGGCCCTCGACTGCCCGGAGCTGCGGGAGACGTGGCTCGCCCAGCTCGACGTGGACCTCTCGGCGGACGCCGCCCTGGCGGAGAGCCGCGAGGCTCTGGGGCGCTGCCGCGAGCGGCTGCTCGCCGAGGACGTGGACCTCACCGCGTACCACTCCGAGGCCTCCGCCGCCGACGTGGCCGACCTGCGGCGGGTGCTGGGCTACGAGTCCTGGAACGTGCTCGGCGTGTCCTACGGCACCCGCCTGGCCCAGACCCTGCTGCGCACGGCGCCCGAGGGCATCCGCTCGGTGCTGCTGGACTCGACCTACCCGGTGGCCGTCGACGGGGTCGCCGAGCTGCCCGACCGCATGGCCGAGAGCTTCGACCGGCTCCTCGCCGCTTGCGAGGCCGACGCCGCCTGTTCGACGCGCTACCCCACGCTAGGGGCCCGCTTCACCGCCCAGGCCGACCGGCTGGAGCACGAGCCCCTCGAGGTCACCGTCGACGTAGAGGGCGAGCGACGACCGGCGCTCGTCGACGGCGCCGGGTTGCGCGACCTGGTCTTCCTCTCCCTCTATGAGGCGGGCCTGGCCCGCGCCGTGCCCCGCATGGTGGAGGAGCTCGAGGCCGGGCGGGCCGACGTCGTGGCCAAGCTCGCCGCCGTCTCCGCTGCCCAGCTCGGCGGGGTGTCCCTCGGCCTGCACACGTCGGTCCAATGCCACGACGAGGTGCCCTTCGCCGACCGGGCCAAGGTGGAGGACGGCCCCCGCCGCCATCCTGAGCTGGCAGAATCGATCGCCGGCCAGCTGGTGGACGGGCCCGGCGCCTTCGAGACCTGCGCCAGCTGGGGGGCCGGCCACGCGCCGCCCGTGGAGGACGAGCCGGTGCGCAGCGACGTGCCCGCCCTCGTCGTCGGCGGCGAGCTCGATCCGGTGACCCCGCTGTCCTGGGGCGAAGAGGTGGCCATGGGCTTCGACCGGGCGCGCTTCGTGGCCTACCCGGGCCTGGGCCACGGCGTCGCCGCCGAGGAGGGCTGCCCCGCCGCGGTGACCACCGCCTTCCTCGGCGACCCCGCCGCCTTCGTGTCGAGCCCGGGGGCGACGGCCTGCGCGTCGACCATGCCGCCCATCCGCCTGGCTGCCCCGGCGGCAGGCGAGATCGAGCTCGTGCCCTTCGACGCCGACCTCGGGGGTGTGACCGTTTCCGGCGAGCGCCCCGCCGACTGGGACGAGCTGCAACCCGGCGTCGTCGTCCGCCAGCACGACCTGCTCGACCCCACCGGCCTCGTCACCCTGGCCGCGCCGGGGGCGGGGACGGAGCGGCTGCTCGGCGCGCTCCGCTTCGACGGCGAGCCCCGACCCACCGGCTCGCGGCCCGTCGGGGACGTGGCCTGGTCGCTCTACGAGGCCGAGGCCGACGGCGCGCCCGTGGACATCGCCTTGGCCGAGGTGGACGGGGTCGGGCTGCTCGTGGCCCTCTTCAGCGCGCCGACGGAGCGGGAGGGGCTGCGGGGCGCAGTCCTCGAGCCCGCCCTCGACTCGCTGCGCAGTTCCTGAGCGTCCCCGCTGGCCGCCGAAGCCCCGCCTGGGGCCGGGGTCGCGCTGGTCGCCGAGTTCGCGCCGGCCACCGAGGCGGCGCGGGCCGCTCGCGGGAGGACGAGGGAGGCGGGGACGGCGACCTTCACCAGCACCCCCGGCGTGGCCCATTCCAGCAGGCGCACGTCGAACCCCTGGCGCTGGGCCACCCGAGCCACGGTCGGCAGGCCGAGCGAGGCCGGGGGGTTGACAGCGAGCGAGGCGGGCGCGCCCATGGTCGCGTTCAGCTCGGCCCGCTCGGCCGAGCTCAGGTCGGCGCCCTCGTCGACCACGGCGAGCTGGTAACCCTCGCCGTGGCGCCGGCCCGTCACCGTGACCGTGGTGCCGGCGAGGGCGCCGTGCAGGGCGTTGTCGACGAGCTCGGCGACGACGAGGGCCAGGTCGTCGACAGCCTCGCCCCGGATGGCGGCCGGCGCCAGGTCGGCGTGGTCGACCCGGTCCCGCTCGTCGCAGGCTCGGAGCGCTCGTGCCACGATGTCGGCGATCGGCTCCGCCGGCTCGGCAGTCGTGGGCCGTTCCCCCGAGAGCACCCGCAGCGACGCCGCCAGCCGCTCGAGGCGGTGCCCGGCGCGCGCCGCTTCACCGAGGCGGGGGTGCCCGCCGAGCCGGCCGAGCACGCGGAGCTGGCGTCGGGAATGGCGCTCCACCCGGTCGCTGATGAGGCCGAGCACCCGGGCGAGCTCGTCCTCCTGGCGCACAGCCTGGAGCGAGCCGACCAGGGTGTCGTCGTGGTCCCCGCTGTTGGCGTGGTCGTGCTCGGCCATGACCGGCACCACGTCGAGGCCGCCGGGCAGGGTGCAGCGGAGGGCGGTGGCGGAAAGGGCGGCGACAGCCACCAGGCCCACCGCGCAACCGGCGAGCGGCCCCAGCCGGGTGGCGGCCCAGACCGCCAGCACCAGGGGCAACGTACCCGTGACCACCAAGGCGACGACGAGTCGCGTCGCCGCCGCCTCGCGCAGACCTCGCTCCTCCACGCCTGCTCCCCGATGCTCCGCCGCGGCCCGCTCCCGTCCGAGGGCCTGGTGGACCACACTACGTGGCCGTGCCCACCATCCCTCCCCGTCGCATCCTGTTGCAGCGTTCACTTCCCGACGCCCTCACCGACGCCGTCGCCGAGCTCGACGAGGCTGGCGCGGGGTGGGTCAACGTGGGCCCGGCGGTGGACGAGGAGGACCTGCCGCCCCCGACGAGCGGGCTCGGACGGTTCTTCGGCGGCACCGGGCCGGCCGTGCCCCACGCCACCTGGGTCGCGGGCGGGGCGCGCCGGGACGGGACGCGACGGCCCTCCCAGCTGGGGATCGAACACGGCAGTGGGCCCAAGGCCGTGGCCCGGCTACGCGAGGCGGCGGTACACGTCCCCCCGGGCTGGACGGTGCGCCAGGACCACGTGCGCCGCGGCCTGGTGCTCTCGGTGCCGGCAGGAACACCGGCGAACGTGCTCGTCCTCTTCCTGCTCGACGCCTCGGCCACGTTGGCCACGGTCCCCGTCGGGGACCGCTGGCTGGCCGACGTCTATACCGGCTGAACGCTCCGCTCGGCCGGCTGAACGCTCCGCTCGGCCGGCTGAAGGCCCCGCTCGGCCGGCTGAAGGCCCCGCTCAGCGGCCCTTCCACTGCGGGGCGCGCTTCTCGGCGAAGGCCTTGGGGCCCTCCCTGTAGTCCTCGCTCTTGGACATGGCCCGCACGGCGGGGAACTTCGACTGCTCGGCCGTCGCCTCGGCCACCCCGCTCAGGTCGAGGCCCCGGTACACCGCCTCCTTCGAGGCCCGTACCGACATGGGCGAGCACTCGGAGATCTGGGCGGCCCAACGCTTGGCACCCTCGACGGCCTCGCCCTCGGGCACGACCTCGTTGACGAAGCCCAGCTCCTTGCCCTCCTGGGCGCTCACCCGGCGTCCGGTGAGGATCATGCCCAAGGCCTGCTTGGTGCCGATCTCGCGGGGCAGGCGGTGCACACCGCCGGCCAGGGCGGCGAGGCCGACGCGCGGCTCGGGCAGGGCGAAGACGGCGTTCTCAGCAGCGACGATGATGTCAGAGGCGAGGGCGATCTCGAAGCCGCCGCCCATGGCCACCCCGTTGACCGCGGCGACGACGGGCTTGGCGAGGTCGAAGCGAGCGGTGAGCCCGGCGAAGCCCGCCTTGGGCTGGGGGCCGAGGTCGGCGCCGGACGCCGTGTTCTTCAGGTCGTTGCCCGCCGAGAAGCCTCGGCCGGCCCCGGTGATGATGGCCACCCACAGGTCGGGGTCGGCGGCGAACTCGTCGAAGACCTCGGCGAGCTCACGGTTGGCGGGCGGGTGCAACGCGTTCAGCACCGTCGGCCGGTTGATGGTGACGATGAACAGGTTGCCGTCGCGCTCTGTGGTCGAGAACTCCCCCATGCGGCCGCACTGTAGCCATGAAGCTCCATGAGCCTCCTAGCCGGGCCGCCTGGCGGGCGAGCAACGGAGACGTGCGGACTTGGCGTGCAGGTCGCTGACCAGGTGCGATGCCGTCGGGGGAACTTCGTGGCTAACCTGCGCGCTCCGTGCCCATCAACCTCGTCCCCCTTCCCGGCTCGGTGCGGGGCCGGCTCTACGCCACCGGCTTCACCGATGTGGGGCCCGACCCGGCCGGTGCCCTGGCGGCCCTGCCCGCCGACACGCTGCTGTGCCTGCTCACGGACCACGACGTGGCCCTGCGCTTCCCGGCCTTCGCCGCGTGGTTGGCCGAGCACGGGGACGGCCCGGTATGGCGCTTCCCCATCGAGGACGGCGGCGTGGCCGACGAGGACGAGATGCTGGCCCTGGTCGACGACCTGGTCCGGAGGCTGCGCGCTGGCGAGCGGGTGGTGGCCCACTGCGGTGCGGGGATCGGGCGGACATCGCTCGTGTGCGGCCTCGCCCTCGTCGCCCTGACCGGTGAGCCGCTGGCCGACGCGCTGGCTTCCGTGCGGGCCGCCCGGCCCGGCGCGGGGCCCGAGAACCCTGAGCAGCGCGCCCACCTCGAGCGCCTCGCCGACGTGCTCACCGCCCGCGCCGAGCTCGACAGCATCGGCTGAACGGTTCGGACAGCGGTCTCGACGCTGTCGACACCGGGCTCCGGCACCGAGACCGACGAGACGCCGACGCAGCTGCCCCAGGAGGCCGCCCCGCCCGAGACCGCACCGAGCGCACGGTCCGCTGCCCTCGGGCTGAGCGCCGCCTCAACGGCTGATGAGCGCCCTGCGCAGGCGGCGGGCCAGGCCCACGGCGGCCTGGAACGGCCTCGTGGCCCGCCAGTAGCGCGAGCGCTCGATGGCGGCGACCCGAGCTACGGCCGCGTCGCGCGCCGCCTCGGCTTCGAAGGCGCGCTGACGAGCCTCCTCGGCGAGGCTCGGCTGGGCCACGAGGTCCCTGGCCACCTGCGCCCCGGCCACCAGCGGCCGGCCGGAGAGCCGTCCGAGGATGCGCCGTCGGGCCTCCTCCCACGCCGGGCGCCCCTCCACCGCGTCGGACCCCGAACCGTCCACCCAGTAGTGGTAGATGCTGGTGACGGTGCCGGTGTCGACCACGCCGGACCACGGCGCCATGCGCAGCAGCAGGTCCCAGTCCTCGAGGGCGTCGAGCGTCTCGTCCACCCGCAACCCGAGGGGCTCGAGTACCTGCCGGGGCAGCGCGACCGAGCAGATGGGGCTCTGGTTGGCGACGAGGTGGTCGCCGTAGTCGAAGCGGGGCCGGTAGGGCACGGTGAAGGGCGACACCGGCTGGTAGCCGACGGCGCCCGGCGTCGCCCGCACCTCCTGGCGAGCGGTGAGGGAGCGCACGACCGCCCCCGGCTGGCGCGCCGACCCGACGGCGAAGGCCTCGACCCAGTCCGCGGTGACGAGGTCGTCGTCGTCGAGGAAGCCCACGTAGCGGCCTCGGGCGTGCGCCAGGCCGACATTCAGGGGCCGTCCCCGCCCCCCGCCCACGGCGTCGAGCAGCCGGGCGCGCCCGGCCAGCCCGGCCGGCAGGTCGTCGAGCACCGCCTCCACGGCGGCACGAGGCTCGGGCCGCAGGGGGTCGGGGCCGTGCACCACGACGAGCAGCTCGAAATCCGGCTCCGTCTGGGCGGAGAGGCACAGGAGCGCCTCGCGGAGCTGGCCTGGGCGGCGGCCCTGGGTGCGGAGGACGACGGAGAGGAACGGGGCGGCGCGGGCGCCGGACGCGGGCCCAGCCGTTGGGCGGAGGACGAGCGCAGTGGTGCGCGCCGCCACCGTGCCCTCGCCGTCGAGGGCGGCGCCGAGCGCCTCGGACCAGGCACCGGCCAGGCCCGAAGCCTGCGGCGCAGCGAATCGACGTCGAATCGCCGCGCGCGACCCCGGGGCCGAGGAGGGCTCCCGGCTGGTCACCTCGGCGGCGGCGAGGAGGTCGAACCCAGCGGCGTACAGCGCCACCTCCAGCTCCCACCCTGCCCAGTCGCGGCGCGGGGGCGTCCCCTCGGCCAGGAGCGACGAGACCTGGTCGAGCGCCGTTCGCCACCGACCGTGCATCACCACCGGGACCGAGCCGAGTGCCTCGGCGGCGGCCCGGACCGCTTCGGCCACCGCCCCCGGGGACGGGCCTGGCGGTTCGACGAGCACCAGCGCGGCCACCGGGCCCCTCGGCCGTTCGACCACGGGCCAGGCGAGCGTCGCCACCTCGTAGCCCGCGGCGCGCACCGCGCCAGCCACGAGCCCGTCGGCGTCCCCGCCGGCGACGAGCACGGCCCCTTGGCGGGCAGGCAGCGCCCCCAGCACGGCCGTGAGGGTGGCGGGGGCATCAGCGCAGGTCACAACGGGCAGACCTCAGTAGCGCATGGGCCCGTAGTTGCCGGCCACGAACTCGGCCGCGGCCTCGGCGCCAGGGATCGGCTCGGGCAGCAGCCCCTCGGCCTCCCGGGCGCGCCAGTCGCCGAGCGCCCGGGACGCCACCTCGTCGGCCGCGGCCGTGGCCTCGAGGTGGGCGAGGACCTGGTCGGCGATGTCGCCCCGGCCCCACCGGCGGGCCAGCAGCATGCCGGCGTAGGGGGAGTAGTAGCGCTCGGTCCCCGCGGCCACGACCCGGCCGTCCGGGCCCAGCCGCTTGTCGTGGAAGACGAGGGCCAGCGGCGCGTGGACCACCCGCCAGCCCGCCAACCGCGCTCGCCAGGAGATGTCGACGTCGTCGCAGTACATCGGGAAGACGTCAGCGGCGAAGCCCCCGAGGGCCTCGAAGGCCGAGCGGCGCACGCCCATGCACGCCCCCGACGCCCAGCTCGTGTCCCCCGATCCCAGGTCGTAGGCCTTGGGGTGCTCGAGGGGGAGTTGGCGGCCGTCGCACAGCCCGACGGTCGGGCCCGCGAGCACGGCCAGCAGCTCGACGAGCAGGCGCGTGTCGGGCAAGGCGTCGGGGTTGAGGACGAGGAAGAGGTCGCTCTCGTAGAGCTCGGCCAACCGGTTGCTTCCCCCGCCCGAGCCCAGGTTGGCGGCGAAGAAGTGGTAGCCGGCGCCCACCAGGCCGCCTGCCCTCGCGGTCGTGTCGAGCCCGGCCACGACCTCGGGCCCGAGCCCCGGCCGGTCGGAGCTGTCGCCGTAGGCCACGCTCACCGGCCCGACGACGCCCAGCTCGCGGGCTCGGGTAGCCGCCCTGACCACGCCTTCGAGCTGGCTGCGCACCGCCTCCAAGGGCGTCTCGTACAGCACGACCTGGACCACGAGCGAGGGCGGCCGCCACGCCGCGCCCGCCTCCCCACCCCTCAGGTGCCCGCTGCTGCCCGTGGCCGGGCCCTCGCTCACGCCCGCCCCGCCCGGCGGCGCTCGACCGCCTCCCTCACCCGGGTAATCGCCCAGCGGGGCGGGGCCGTCAACCTCCACCACGCCGCGCCCTCGACAGCAGCCAGCCGCTCCCGCGCCAGCTCGAGGTCGCCGCGGATGCGCCAGTACTCGGCCAGCATCTCGGGAAAGGCGCTGCCGTCGACGAGGCCCACCACGCTGCCGGGCGGGAGCAGCAGGGCCTGGCCGTCCCAGCGGGCCAGGAGCTCGAGCCAGGTGGCCAGCCAGACCTCACGTTCGTGCAACGCCCGAGACGTCCCCGAGCCCTCCCAGTGGTGGTAGACGCTCGTCACCTCACCCGTATCGACCACCCCGGTGAGCTGCGCCGCCCGCATGAGCAGGTCCCAGTCCTCGACGACGGGCAAGGCCTCGTCGAAGCGGAGGTCGAAGGCCCGCAGCTCGTCGAGGGGCAGGGCTATGGAACAGATCGGCGAGCTGTTCACCCGTAAGTGCCAGACGTAGTCGAAGACCTCGTCGTAGGGCAGTTCGACCTCGCCCACGGGCTCATGGTCGGCGATGGCGGAGCCCTCGAGGTGGCGCACCCGCCGCGCCGCGCAGCGCGAACGGATGATGCGGCCGGGGCGGGCCTCGGCGCCGCGGAGGAAGGCATCGGCCCAGGAGGCGGCGACGACGTCGTCGTCGTCGAGGAAGGCCACGTAACGGCCTCGGGCGAGGTCGAGCCCGGCGTTGAGGGGCCGGCTGCGGCCGCCGCCCGAGACCCGTTCCACCCGCGTGCGGGCGACGAAGCCCTCCTCGTAGCGGGCGAGGAGGTCGTGGACGGGGCCGAGGGCGGCGGCGTCGTCGTGGTGGAGGACCACGAGCACCTCGACGTCCTCGCTGGTCTGGGCGGCGAGACAGGTGAGGGCGTCCTCGAGCAGCCGCATCCGTGCCCCCTGGGTGCGCACCACCACGCTGAGGCCGGGGCGCTCGCGGCCAGGCCAACCGGCCCCGGCCCGCGCGGCCGCCGTCACCGCCCGACGAGCGTCTGCGCCGGCGTGTGGGCCTGGGTCGAACCCGGCCACCGCCCCCAGGGCGGCGAGCGGCGTGGCCACAGCGGTCGCCGCCGAGGCCGCCGCCGCGGTGTCGAGGAGGAACCCGGCGGGCATGTCAGAGGCCTCGGGGT
>WHTX01000427.1 GCA_009377505.1 Acidimicrobiia bacterium | reverse complement strand
GCACCGGTCGGCGGGGGGGATGGCCACGACCGTCGCGCCCTCGAGGGCGCCCGTGGCCGACGAGCTCAGCCGCTCGGCCGCGCCGAGCCCGCCGCGGCCGAGCGTCGCCGTCCAGGCGCCACCACCCCGCTCGGCCCACCAGCGGCGTGCCATGGCCGGGCTGGTCACGATGCCGATGGTGGGCTCGCCCCGCACCTCCAGCGCGATCAGCGTGCCCCACTCTGCCCTCCCGGCCACGAAGTTGTGGGTGCCGTCGACCCCGTCGAGGACCCAGCGCCGCTCCGACGGCCCCGAGGACAGGCCCGAGGACGGCCCCACCTCCTCGCCGAGCACGCCGTCCGCCGGGCGGTGCTCGGCGATCAGGGCGCGCAGCGTCTCCTCCACCTCGAGGTCCGCCGCCGTGACCGGGCTGCCGTCCGCCTTGGTGATGACGTCGAAGGTGCCGGAGTCGAAGAAGCGCGCCGCGATGGCGTCCGCGGTGTCGGCAAGCTGGTGGGCCAGCTCGAGGTCCATGGACATCAGGTGCGTCCTCCCTGGTCGGGGATGGTGGACACGGCACTGGTTGGGCGCCGGGGAGGCCGGCTCGGGGGTCACGGCCGGCGTAGGCCCTCGAGGTAGAACATCACGAGCTGGGCGCCGACGCGCTCGGGCGCCACCCGCTCGGTCGGGCTGAACCAGCGGAACGTGCTGAGCACGGCGTCGGACACGGCGCGACAGATGACGTCGGGGTCGAGCTCGTCGCGGAAGACCCCCCGTTCCTGGCCCCGACGGACGACGGACATCCACAGGTCGAGGTTGTCCTGGCGCATCTTCTCCACGAAGCGCAGGCGAGGCAGCGAGCGGAAGAGGTGCGCGTCGTTGCGCATGATGCGCGCCCGGTCGGGGCTGCGGGCCACCGAGGCCACGCCGAGCCGGATGATCTCGGCGAAGGCCTCCGTGGGGTCGTCGATCGTCTCGGCGATCTCCCGGTAGCGAGCGTGCTGGCGCTCGCCCCCGCTGCGCACGAGCACCTCCTCGACGATCTGCTCCTTGGACTCGAAGTGGTGGTAGAGGCTCCCGGAGAGGATGCCCACCTCGTCGGCGATGTCACGGACCGTGGTGTTCGAGATGCCCTTCTCCGCGAAGATGCGCGTCGCCGCCGCCAGGATCTCCTGGCGGCGGTGCCCGACCAGTTGCCGGCCGACGTCGGGGCCCACCGACGGTGTCGCGCTCTTCCCTCTGACGGCTGGGTCCATGTGGCCTTCTTGTCGTTTGCGGGGCGTCCCCGTCGCGCTCGCCTCGGGTGGCCGGTCGCCGGCCTCAGGCGGAGGAGCCGAGCAGCACCACGCCCTTGGTGCCGTCGACGGTGACGGTCGTCCCGTCGGTGATGGTCGAGGTGCCCACCCGGGTGCCGACCACCGCCGGCAGGCCGTACTCGCGGGCGACGATGGCGCAGTGGCTCAGCACGCCGCCGGTGTCGGTCACCACGCCGGCCACGACGGAGAACAGCGGCACCCATGGGGGCAGGGTCATCTCGCAGACCATGATGTCGCCCTCGTCGAGCACGGCGGCTTCGGCCAGGCTGCGCACGACCCGGGCCGTGCCGGTGACGACGCCCGGCGAGCCGGCGACCCCCTTCAGCACGTCGCGGTCCTGGGGGCCGTCGTCCGGTGGGGTGATGCCGAGGAGGCGCACGGTGATGGCGTCCATGAACGGGTCCTCGGCCGGGGGCGGGGGCGTGCCGAGCGTGGGCGGCGGGGTGACCTCGGCCCAGGCGGCCATCTCGGCCCGCCGCTGGGCGGTGAGCTGGCGGCGGTCGACGTGGTGGCGCAGGGTGTCCGTCAGCTCGTCCCGGAAGAGGTAGAAGACGTCCTCGGGCGAGCTGATGAGGCCCTGGTCGGCCAGCCGCCGGCCGATGTGCAGCGCGAAGCGGCGCACGATGGCGACGCCCATCTGGTCGATCCAGAAGGCGTGGTCCTCGGTGAGGGGGTTGCTGTGGCGGGCGGCCTCGTAGAGGGTGTCGAACCGGGCCAGGCGCTCGGGGTCGTGGGCCAGCTTCTCGTGGACCTTGGCGAGCAACGCCTCGCGGGTGCGCACCGCCCTCTCGTAGAGCTCGTCCGGGTCGGCCTCGTCGCCGATGCCCACGTAGCTGGCGATCGCCCCGAGGGGGATCGAGGGCTCCTCCCGCCAGGTGACGTCGGCGATGTCGTAGACGGCGTCGCTGCGCCAGCCGAACTCGTCGAGGTACGCCCGCAGCTCGGCCAGGAAGGCGCGGCCCTCCTCGGAAGCCTCGAGGGCGGGCTGCAGGGAACGGGCCTCGGCCGACTCGAACAGCGAGACGAGGGCGGGGCTGTCGCGCACGACGCGGCTCAGGCGCCACAGGCCCCGGCTCGCCGCCGCCGAGCGGGTGTCGAAGCCCTGGATGCTCTGGTAGGACTCGGTCGGGTCGGCCGGCTGCATGACCTCCTCGTAGAAGTCGCAGTAGCTGGCCGAGGCGACGAGCACGAAGTTGATGCGGCCGTGGACCTTCCACTGCTCCTTCATGCCGTGCTCGAGGTCGGCGAGCTTGGCCACCAGCTCCTCGTCGGACAGGGCGGCGTAGTCGGCCTGGCGCTCACGGAGGGCGGCCTGCTCGATGACCGGCTGCCACTCGGTCGTCCACTGGCGGCCCACGTGGGGGACCTTGTCCTCCAGCGTCTGGCGGTAGCGCGTCAGGCGGTCGTCACGCTCGGCCTCGTCGGCCAGGGGGTGGAAGGAGGCGTAGTAATAGTAGTTGACCATCTTGTTCGTCACCGCCACCGGTGAGTCGAACTCTGCCTGCGCCTCGGTGAAGCCCTCGGCCAGGGTCATCACGATCAGGTCGGACGCCAGGGGCGTGATCGGCCTCGGGGCGTGCATCTTGTCGAACGCCCAGAAGCCCTCGATCTCGTGCGGTGCCGGGAAGGCGGTCTCGCGCGGAGCCGTGGTCACGACTGAACCCCCTGTTGTCGCCTGGGGCCGGGGTTCTCGGGCGCTCCCCAGGCGCCGCCCCAGCCCTGGGGGGAACGTAGCAGTAGGAACGGTGCCAGCGACGCGCCCACGTGGCGGCTCGGGCGCGCCGTCGACCTGGGCTCGGTGGACTGCACCACCAGGTTGCCGTAACGTCCGTCATGGTCATACCCGGGGGGGCCTCTGCGAGAACGGTTCGTCGCGGCGTGCGCCGCGGTCTCGATCGGTGCCGGCGCCATGCTGGCCGTCTCTTCCGGCGTCGCTCGCGGGGACACGCCCGGTACTGCGGCTCCGGACAGCGACCCTCCTGCAGCCGGCGCTCCCTGCCCGAGCTTCCTCGACGACTGCACCTTCGACGTCGTCGGCGAGGTGCTCATGTGGCAGGTGCCGGCCGGCCTGGCCAGCGTCACGGCCACGGTCGTCGGCGGGAGCGGCCAACCCGGTGAGCTCGCCGGTGACCCTGGCCTCGGGGGCAGGGTGGTCGTCACCCTGGGGGTGACACCGGGCCAGACGCTGCAGCTCTACGTCGGCGGCGAGGGCCAGGGCGAGGGCGCCTGGGGCTTCGGGCTCGGCGGCGCCGGCGGTAGCTCGACCACCGGGCACGATGGCCACGGTGGCGGGGGGGCCAGCGCCATCCTGGCGCCGGACGGTACGCCGCTGGTGGTGGCGGGCGGCGGGG
>WHTX01000426.1 GCA_009377505.1 Acidimicrobiia bacterium | reverse complement strand
CAGCTGAAGAGGGCCACGCACCACCACACCGCCGCGAACCCCGGCCCGCTGATGAGGGACTCGGCCACGAAGGGCCCGAGGGCGAAGCCGATGTAGAAGCACAGGGAGAAGCGGGCCAGGTAGCGGGCGCGGCGGTCCTCGGGGGCGACGTCGGCGGCGATGGCGGAGGCCGCCGAGTAGGTCAGGCTGCCGCCGAGGCCCTGCACGAGCCGGCAGGCGAGCACCATCCACACCGAGCGCACGCTCAGCAGGCCGGCACTGGTCACGGCGACGACGAGCGGGCCGGCGAGCAGGAGCGGGCGCCGGCCCCGGCGGTCGATGAAGCTCCCCGCCCATGGTCGCGAGGCCACGGCCGCGACGGCCAGGGAGGACACGACGAGCCCGGCCACTGCCTTGGAGGTGCCGAGCTCCTCGGTGAGGTACAGGGGCAGGGCCGGGTACAGCAGGCCCTGGGCGACGAACGTGCCGATGGCGGACAGGCAGAGGAGCCAGAACGTGGCCGTGGGCGAGACGCGCGGCCAGCCGCGCTCGGCCCCTGTCGTCCCCCCCACCTGAGCCCCCTTCCCCGGGCGGCGCCAAGTTTGGGTGGTCGGGGGCATCGGCGCCAGGCGCGGCGGGGGCCGGGTGCGTGCTGCACCCGGCCCCGAGGGTCGCTCGCCGCGGTCAGGCGGCGGGTCAGTACCGGTAGTGGTCGGGCTTGTAGGGCCCGTCGAGGGGGATGCCGAGGTAGTCGGCCTGGTCCCGGGTGAGGGTGGTGAGCTTCACGCCCAGGGCGTCGAGGTGCATGCGGGCGACGGCCTCGTCGAGCTTCTTGGGCAGGACGTACACGCCCACCGGGTACTCCTCGGTCCGGTTGAAGAGCTCGATCTGGGCCAGCGTCTGGTTGGAGAAGCTGGCCGACATCACGAAGCTCGGGTGGCCGGTGGCGTTGCCCAGGTTCATGAGCCGGCCTTCGGACAGCACGATCACGGAGTGCCCGTCGGGGAACACGTACTCGTCGACCTGGGGCTTCACGTTGATGCGCATGACGTCGGACATCCGGTTGAGGCCGGCCATGTCGATCTCGTTGTCGAAGTGCCCGATGTTGGAGACGATGGCCTGGTGCTTCATGCGGGCCATGTGCTCGGCGGTGAGGATGCCCTTGTTGCCGGTGGCGCTCACGTAGATGTCGGCCCTGTCGAGCACCCGCTCGAGCGTGGTGACCTCGTAGCCCTCCATGGCCGCCTGGAGGGCGCAGATGGGGTCGATCTCGGTGATGATGACCCTGGCGCCCTGGCCCCGCAGCGCCTCGGCGCACCCCTTGCCCACGTCGCCATAGCCGCAGACGACGGCGACCTTGCCGCCGATCATCACGTCGGTGCCGCGGTTCAGGCCGTCGAGCACGGAGTGGCGACAGCCGTAGTGGTTGTCGAACTTCGACTTGGTGACCGAGTCGTTGACGTTGATGGCCGGGAACATGAGCTGGCCGGCAGCGTGCATCTGGTAGAGGCGGTGGACGCCGGTGGTGGTCTCCTCGGTCACGCCCTTGATGGCGTCGCCGATGCGCGTCCAGTACTTGTCGTCCTGGGCGAAGCGGTCGGCCAGGGTGGCGAGGACGACGGCGTACTCCTCGTCCTCGGTGGTGGAGGGCTCGGGCACGGCACCGGCTCGCTCGAACTCGACGCCCTTGTGCACGAGGAGCGTGGCGTCCCCGCCGTCGTCGAGGATCATGTTCGGGCCGCCCCCGTCCGGCCAGGCCAGCGCCTGCTCGGTGCACCACCAGTACTCCTCGAGGGTCTCGCCCTTCCAGGCGAACACGGGGATGCCCCTGGGGCCCTCGGGGGTGCCGTTCGGGCCGACGACGATGGCCGCCGCGGCGTGGTCCTGGGTGGAGAAGATGTTGCAGGACGCCCAGCGGACGTCGGCACCGAGGGCGGCGAGCGTCTCGATGAGCACGGCCGTCTGGATGGTCATGTGCAGCGAGCCGGTGATGCGGGCGCCGCGCAGGGGCTGCTCGTCGGCGTACTGCGCCCGGATGGTCATCAGGCCGGGCATCTCGTGCTCGGCGAGCTGGATCTCCTTGCGCCCGAAAGCGGCGAGGGCGAGGTCGGCGACCTTGTAGTCGTTGGAGTCGTCGGCAGTGCCGACGCGCTGTGCGAGTGACATCGTTGCTCCTGGTGGGCGGAGAGGGGCACCCTGGAGGGCGCGCCCCGGTGGAGGAGTGCGATGGGCCGGGGTCAACTGACGCCTCTCGCAACGGCCCGCCGGGAAGTCTAGGCCGTGGATCGCCGACCAGGTGCGGGACCATCGCCACCGCCAGCGCGAACGCCATCGCCGGAAGGGCCTACGGCCTCCTGCCCGGCAGCTGCTCCTGGGCCACCAGGCCGGCCCGACAGCGGTAGAGCGGCGCTCCGCTGTCGACGTCGTAGGCGCCGAGCGCTGCCGGCACGAACAGGGCCCCGCCGTGCTCGACCCGCGCCCCCGCCACCTCGGCCGGCCCGTCCAGTGACAGCAGGACCTCGGGGCCGTGCACCTCGGCGCGCTCCCCCGGGGCCAGGCGGGACAGGTGGAACTCCGGCGCCGGGGTCGGCCAGCCGTCGGCCGTCTCAGCTTGCGGGACCACCTCCTCGGGCTCGACCCGCAGGATGCGGCGCAGTTCCTCGACGTGGACGTGCTTGGACGTCAGCCCCCCTCGCACCACGTTGTCCGAGGTGGCCATGATCTCGACGCCGACACCCTCGACGTAGGCGTGCAGCCGCCCGGCACGTGCGTAGATGGCCTCGCCCGGGGCGAGCAGCACCAGGTTCAGCAGGAGGGCGGCGACGACGCCGACGTCCTCGGGGTGCAGCGCGGCGAGCCGGGCCACGAGGTCCGCCTCGGCGGCGAGCCCAGATGGCCGCGCCGCGGCGGCCTCAGCGGCGGCGTCCACGAGCCGGCCCCGGTGCCGTGGCGGGACGTCCCACAGCGCCCAGAACGCGGCGGCCAGGCCGTCCGCCCGCGCCCGCTTCGCGAGCTGGTCGAGCCCGAAGGCGTCGAGCACGTCGGCGGCCTCCTCCGCGCCACGGAACCCGGAGAGGGCCCGGAACGGCGTGCGCGCGCAGAGCAGCTCGGGCTTGTGCCACGGGTCGCGGTACGTGCGGTCGGGCGCGTGACGCGGGATCCCCGCCGCCTCCTCCCGGGCGAAGCCCTCGACAGCCTGGGCCGGGCTCGGGTGCACCTGTAGCGACAGCGGTCGGGCGGCGGCGAGCACCTTGACCAGGAACGGCAGGTGCGGGCCGAAGTGGTCCAGGCAGGCCGGACCGAGGAGGGGGGCAGGGTCGGCGGCGATCACCCCGTCGAGGGGGAGCCAGGCGCCCCCGACCAGCACGTCGGCGGGGGCGGCGGGGTGGGCGCCGAGCCACAGCTCGGCCCACGGCTGGCCGTCGGGGGGCTGGCCGAGCAGCTCGGGGATCGCCGTGGGCGAGCCCCAGTCGTAGTGCTGGACGCGTCCTCGGAGCGGGAGGGGCCTCAGGCCGACCATGTGGGCAGGATGCCCTCGGCCGCCGCCTTCGCCTCCAGCCGATCGTGCTCGGCGTCGTCGACGGCCTCGGCCTCGGCCACCAGCATCACGGGAATGCCGTCGTCCACCCGGTAGCGCCGCCGCAGCCGGGGGTTGTACAGGATGTTCTCGTCGGCGAAGTAGAGCAGCGGCC